>JAUWTM010000091.1 GCA_030614715.1 Planctomycetota bacterium | reverse complement strand
TCCGGATGAAATTCTCGCCGCTATTGCTGCGGGGAACTTCAGGATCATCCCTGTCTCGACCGTGAATCAGGCGCTGGAAGCTTTTACAGGGATTAAAGCCGGCAGAAGGCTTAAAGCCGGCGGTTTCTCAAAAGGAAGCGTCCACGATCGAGTCGATCAGACCCTTGCCGACTTCTACTGGGCCGGGAAGTCTCCCGGTGAACGTGAAGAGGCTGTTAAAGAATGCAAGGGTCGTACCGGGCGCAGATCTCTTCGCAGGATACAGGAAAGATAGTCAACCGGGCCACCCAGCGACTCAATTTCAGGAGAACTTTTATTTTTTCTGTTGAATTCACTGATGTCGGAATCAGGTATAATGGCATTTGTTCGAGGAGGAATTAATGCCTGATGTTTCCAAGGATCTTCTGAAGGATATCTGGGACACAGGACCCGTACCGCTGGCAAAACTCATGCGCCACAGGGTCCGCGAGATCCTTCTCGTCTCAAGCCTGTACGATTCATATACTTTCGAGGAGGACGGTCACCTTACAGAAGCTCTGTTCTCCGAATTCCTTGAACTGAACCTTCGTTACGCACCGAGAATCGAGACGGTCCCTACCGCAGATGAAGCCCTCAAAACGCTGATGAGCGATGAGTTCGACCTGGTTATCTCGATGCCCAGGGTCGGCACGATGGATATCAGGGAGTTCGCGCACAAGTGCCAGGACATGGACCCGGACCTTCCAGTTGTGCTTCTCGCCTACAACACCCGCGAGCTTCCCCTGCTTCTGGAGCGTACCGACCTTGAAGGGATCGATCGTATTTTCACCTGGCACGGTGATGTCAGGCTGTTCCTGGCGATCATCAAGTATATCGAGGACAGGTGGAACGCTAGGGAGGATGTTGAAACGGCCGGTGTGCAGTGCATAATCCTTCTCGAAGATAACGTAAGTTTTTACTCTTCATACCTGCCACTGCTGTATACGGAGCTGGTGACCCAGACACAGGAACTGATGTCGGAAGGCCTTAACCGCATGGAGCGGCTGATCAGGATGCGTGCCCGTCCGAAAATCCTTCTCGCCAGCACATTCGAGGACGGTCTGAAGCTGTACAGGGAAAACAAGGATCATGTGCTGGGTGTAATTACGGATGTAAGTCTTCCGCGGGATGGAAAAATCGACAGGACAGCGGGTCTTGATTTCGCTCGGATGGTCCATGAGGAGACATGGGACAGGGCTGTGCTGGTGCAATCTTCAGAAGAGAGTAACCGGTCGCTTGCGGAGGGCATCGGGGCGCAATTCATAAACAAGAATTCCCCGACCCTTCTTCGAGACGTGCAGGAGTTCGTGCGGAATTACCTTGGATTCGGCGATTTCATGTTCAGGCACCCGGACGGGGAGTACATTTCCAGTGCCGGTGACCTTAAATCACTCGGTGAAGCCCTGCACGAGATACCTGAAGATTCTCTAATGCATCACGTGACGAGGAACCATTTCTCCCTGTGGTTGATGGCACGGTCGGAATTCGATCTTGCGAGGAAACTCAGGCCGCGCGGTGCGTATGAATTCGCGAATCCTGAGGAGATTCGTGCATGGCTGATAACGGCCATAGATGAACATCTCGAAAGACGTCGATCGGGAATTATCGCGGAGTTCTCCAAGGACACATTTCATCCGGGTGGCATGTTTGTCCGTATTGGTGACGGATCGCTTGGCGGTAAGGGGAGAGGCCTGGCCTTCATAAACTACCTTCTGAACAAGTTGAATTACGAGGAAGAGGTTCCGGGTGTCGACATGTTTGTCCCTCCGACAACTGTGCTCTCGACATCAGTTTTCGATGAGTTCATGAAGGCCAACGAGTTGAAGTCGGCAGCTATTGCCGAAACGGACAACGATAAAATTCGTGAGATGTTTCTCAATGCATCACTACCTGAGAACGCGATGAATCAGCTCAGGCAATTTCTCGAGGACGTTCATTACCCCCTTGCCGTCAGGTCGTCCAGCCTCCAGGAGGACGCATCGCACCAGCCGTTTGCGGGCTTGTACCGGACCTACATGATTCCCAACGATGCTGAGGGTATCGAGGATCGGGTGGAACAGCTTTCCTGTGCAATACGCATGGTATACGCGTCGACTTACTACCAGGATCCAAGGTCGTATTTCGAGGCTACCCCCAGCAGGCTGGAAGAAGAAAAAATGGCGGTCGTGATACAGGAGGTAGTCGGTCGACGTCACGGTAATTACATCTATCCCGACTTTGCAGGGGTTGCGAGGTCGTATGATTACTACCCGGTGACTGGAAGGAACGCGGAGGACGGTGTTGTGAATGTCGCGCTTGGACTGGGAAAGACGGTTGTCGATGGTGGCAAATGCGTGCGGTTTTCACCCGGGTATCCGAAAAAACTCTACCAGTTCTCAACGGTAGAGGATTACCTTGACAGTACGCAGCGTGAGTTCTACGCACTCGATGTGACAAAACCGGTTCCTGAATCCACCGATTTCTGCACACTGGAGACAAATCTTGCACTGCTTGGCCTTGATAAGGCCGAGGAGCATGGAACACTTCACGTGCTTGGGTCAGTCTACGATGCAGAGAACGACGCTGTCTACGATGGAATAGGACGGCCCGGGGTACGTCTTGTGACAATGGCCGGCGTGCTGAAACACGCTGTTTTTCCACTTCCGGAAGCATTGAGATTCCTGTTACGGCTTGGTGAACAGGCTTTTTCATGTCCCGTGGAGATCGAGTTTGCAGTTAACCTCAATAAAGCGGGTCCGGATGAGCTGGGGTTCCTTCAGATCCGTCCGATGGTGGTCGGGAGCGATCTGCAGGAGCTTGACCTTGGTGATATCGATCCGGACGATCTGTTCTGTTACTCGGACAGCGCACTTGGCCAGGGTGTTTTTGATAACATCAGGGATGTTATTTATGTGCCGGATGACAGATTCGACCGTGCAGTAACAATCGAAATTGCCCGTGAGATCGAAACACTCAATGCGAGGCTGAAAGCCGAGTCGAGGCCGTACCTGCTGGCCGGTCCGGGACGTTGGGGAACCGCGGATCGATTCTACGGGACTCCTGTGAGCTGGGCACAGATATCGAAGGTTCAGGCGATCATCGAGACGGATATCAAGGGAGTTCCCGTGCAGCCATCACAGGGAACCCATTTCTTCCATAACATTACCTCGTTCGGGATACCATATTTCACTGTGCATCGCAGGCAGACGGAAGCGGGGGGCTCGATTGATTATGAATGGCTGGAATCTGAAGAAGCCATCGAGGACACGGGCCATGTAAAGCTGTTCCGATTCGAGGAACCTTTGGTGATCGCGGTCGATGGGAAGAACCGCAGGGGTGTAATTCTCAAACCGGGCAGGGACCTGGTATCCGGCACTGATTTGTAAGCATTCACAGAATGTATTATCATATTGAAATGTAGATGTCTTGACAATAATTAATATTTGCGGTAGGTTAAATGATTGTGTATGGGACCTGCTGATTCAGAAGAGGAGCGGGTTCTTCTTTTGCGCATTTTTTGCCATTTAATATAAACCAGTGAGCGATATCTCCCGCTTTAACTCACAGGAGCGATATTTTGAGGATCAGGTTTCACCTTATCGGATTACTCTTTGCAGGCCTGTTGATTTCCGCCGGATGTGCCGGTTCCGGAGATCCCGGTTTCCCTACAGTACCCGCCAATGACACAAATCCCGTCCTGGCTTCAGGTCAGACCGACACCCGGTCCCCTCAGCGTCACCTGTGGAGCTACAACGAGATCCGGATCGATCCCGAGACGCTTGAATTCGAGGTATTGCCCGCGAGACAGGTCGCTGACCACTGGAATGTGCTTCTGTGGCTCGAACAGGGACCGTGCACTAACTGCTTTAAAGTTCACAGCATCACCGGAACACCAAAGGGAACCTTGCAGGTGTCGGCCGAGATACTTCACCCGTTCCCGTCACCCACACTGACCGGGTTCGATGTGCGCGGGATCGCGATGGCTCACGGAACGCACACTTTCCCCAATTCCGGTCTCGTTACATCCGACCGTCTCTTCAACGAGGGTCAGCTTGTCAATGCCGATGGATTCACCACGCTGTACAATCCGACGACAATGGGAGCCGGTCCCGGTGGTCTCCAGGGTTACATACAGGGAGTCCGGGCGACAATTCCATATCCGAACACGACTCTCAACGGTTACAAGCGCCTGACCTCACCGGGCGATGAAAATACACGTAACGCTTTCTATGCAGGTTCGTCTGTCGAAACAATCTTCGAGATTTTCAAACCGACCACCGCGTTCATTCTTGGCTACGCTGTCGATGCATCGTGGGTACCGCCTGCTACAACTCCTGTGGTAAACCCCATGACCGATTTTCCGCCAAACGCCAACTGCTCAGAACCGTGGAAGATCGATGTCACTGAGACACCCGTAGGGCTTGGGCTGACCAGCTCTGGCGGGGAAGTGGTACTGCAGCTCGATATTTACGATTACCAGGGTAAGCTGACTCATTACGTGCCGAGTCTTGAGTGCCCGGAGTTATTTAACGGTGTGCTGTATGCCACGTATAAATCGAGTGAGTCCACGCATTCGACCTTCGAAATTACCATCGCGAACCAGAACCTTGCTCCTGACGGTTCATACAAGTGCCTGATAACGGTCGAGGATCTCGACAACGATACTGCTCCGGAGTGGCTCGATATAACCGCATACCTTGTGCATGAGTTGGGAGTGGGACTGACCGCCCCGCCTAATGTTGAAGGATTCCAGGTTTCAGATGCAGACCCGACACTGGATAATCGAAAGGTCAGGCTGACATGGGAAGCCGGGAACGATTATGTCGAATGGTACGACATCGAGCGTATGGATTACGATTACGACACCGGATGGTTCTGGAAACCGGTGAAGTCTCAACCTCATCCCCTTACTGAATGGACCGACGGCAATCCCCGTTATTGCGGCTGGAGGAATCCTATCCAGTACCGCATTAGCGCGAGAAACGAAGCGGGAACGTCGCCCGGTTACGCTACAGACACGGGTTACCCACTTCCAAGGGAGTTTGGGATGGCCCTGTGGTGCGCTGCTGATGACACGAGCGGCACAAATCCTGCGACTACATGGGCGCGGGCGAATCAGGATTTCGGTTACTGCAACGATTTCTGGAACCAGTACGGTATGGTGTTCGTATTGCAGAACCCGGGTGATTTTTTCTGGGTCGGTGTCCCTGAATACAAGGATCTGTCAGGTGGGGAGGCAGAACCGATGCACGAGTCCCACGGAAAATCCCAGCAGCCGGGTAGTATCAATGTCTATTATGTCAACACAGCGGACGGCGATCCAGCCAGGGCGTATTGTATTGCGATGTGTCCGGGTGAGTACCATACAACTGAAAATATCATGATCGTCATGGCAAAGGACTCCAGTGGAGCCCCGCCAAAGACCCAGATTACTCTCGCTCACGAAAACGGTCACGCGGTCGGACGGTTTTACGATATATATAACCTCGATACCAACCATGACATGGTCCTGAACGATGGCGCAACGTGTGCCAATACGAACACGTGGTGCAACAACCCACCGTGGGAGGACCCGGTCCTTTTCTGCGATGACAATGCGGGATACGCATCGCAGATCACCGAAAATCCGTGGAACCTGATGTGGTATTCCGCACCGGGAAAACCGGTTGCGAACTATGACCTGACACCCGCGCAGTACGTGTATCTTCACGACTGGGTCCACGGCAATAAAACCCACTATCCGTGGCCGTAATTTTCACTCCTGAATCGGTTAAAGACGGTTAAACCATGTTAAAACACGGAAAATTTTCCCCTTCTTAAGCTCATTTAACGATTTTTAATGTGTGAACGTGTCGTTATTATCTATTGTATAGATGTAACAGGCATTACAAACGGTATCCCTGAAATGCGACCTGACCACCGGCATACAGCCGGTATTTTTTGAGGCTTTTAATTTTTTAAATTGGATTGAATTGCTGTAAAGATCGGGCTTTCCAGACAGGTTAAATAAATTGTCCTGATTGGATATTAGTTTAGATGAGGGTTACGTAAGAATGTAACCACCAATTGATAAAAGGATTGAATCAGCCGCCCGGATCATGTTCCGTTACGTTATCACTGAATCGGATGCCTGGCTGGAGACTACATCGCTTCGATTGAAATCGTTTGATGAGAGTAGCGTACATCAGGAGGTTTGAAGGCTGGAATGAAACTTAATTTCAACATAAAAAAGAGCACGTTGATATTGGTCACGGCAATTCTGTGTGGAGTTGTCCTGAGTTTTGCGGCATACATTCAGACCAAAGGTTATGAGCAGGACACAATTCTTACCCAGTTCAATCATGACGTTCAGAAAGGTTCCGATTTCATTGAAGGATCGATTGTGGAAAAGCTGTTAATTCTTGAAGCCATAAGGAACAGCCACAATGTTACAGGTGATTTCAGCAGGGATGACTTTACATTATGCGCAAATACATTTCTGGACCATTATGGTGATTTCCATGCCCTGGGTTGGATACCAAGAGTTCCTGATGAGGAGAGAATTGCATGCGAGACACTGGCGAGGGAAGATGGATTTGAGAACTTTGAGATTAAGGAGTGGACAGAGGACGGGGAGATACTGCGTGCTGCCGAACAGGATGAATATTATCCAATCTATTACATTGAGCCGTTCCAGGGACACGAGACCCTGTTAGGCCTGAACCTTGGTGTCAGCGAGGATTTTGAAACATCGTATGCATTTGCCAGGGACAACAATCTTGCGGGAGCAACAAGCCTGGAATACCCGGTGGAATCACAACAGCATGAAGGTGTTATTAGAATCTACCTGCCTGTCTACCAGAATGACGGTATTACCTACACGGAAGCCGGGCGACGTCTCAGCCATCTCGGATTCGTTTACGGCGGATTCATGATGCACGATTTAATTGCCGATCTGAGCCGGGAAATCCCACAGTTCGAAACTATGACGGTTAAAATCACGGACATAACCGATCCCAGCAGACCAGTGATTTTATACGACCAGAACCTCGAAGCGGACACATGGTCCGTGGCTGGGAATGCCCTCAGATTGGTTCAGAATGCATCCTTTGCAGGAATGACATGGGAAATAGAAATTAAAGGCATGCAGGCGTACATTGAGGATCATAAATCAGCAAACGCGATATGGGTTCTCCTTGCAGGCCTTGTACTCACTTTCCTGCTGTCTTATTACCTTTACACATTGAATACTCGCAATATCCAGATGGAGGAAGAGGTCGCAGCCCGCACATTCCAGTTGAAGGTACATGCGAGTCAGCAGGCTGCGGTTGCGAGGTTCGGGCAGGAGGCAATCACAGGGATATCATTAACCGAACTTTTCGAACATGCAGTGAAAATCGTAGGCGATGAGCTGGAATCCCAATGTGCCGTATTATTGAAGTACGTTGACAAGGAGCACGTATTTCAACAAACCGCTATCCGCTGTGATTGTCCACACAAACCGACATTTCAAAATATAAGTGACGACAAAGGGTCGATCGAGGGTTATACACTGGCCAGGTCCGAGCCGGTAATTGTAAATACCAACATACCCGCAATATCGGATGCTGTCGAGTTGAGCAACGTGGATGAAATGGTTAACAATGCCATCGCGGCTTCGGTACAGGGGCAGAAAGGGCCTTTCGGAATCCTGATATCTTACGATGTCAGTGACACCGGTTATAAGATCGAGGATGCAAACTTTGTGCAATCTATCGCCAATATTCTGGCGGACGCCATCGAGCGTAAGCACGGCGACGATGCTCTTGAACAGAGCGAGACCAGGGCAAGGACCTTAATCGATGCAACAAATGACGGTGTTGTCCTGCTCGACGACGTTGGGACAATACTGCACACCAACCACACTTACGCACACCGACATCAAATGACAACGAGCAGCCTTTTTGGTACAAACGTCTGGGACCTGTTTACAAAGGACTTAGCTGAGATTAATTACGACCATTTTTCACAGGTGTTCCGTACCGGCCAGCCCGTCAGGGTTGTCGAAGCACGCCAGGGACTCTGGTATGACTCGACAATCTATCCAATTAAGGATACAGACGGTAATGTAATTCAGGCTGCGGTCTATGCCCGGGACATTACCGAGCAAAAATCAGCTGAACAGAGGATCCAGCGACTTGCCATGATTGTCGAGCAGGCCTCGGAAGGCATTTGTTACGCGGACCTTGGCGGGACCATCAAATTTGTTAATCAGTCATGGATCGGCATGCATGGTTATGATTCTGCGGATGAACTTATTGGTAACCACATAAGTATGTTCCACACCGAACAGCAGGTCAGGGATGAGGTAAAACCATTCAATGAGCTGGTAGTTAAGAATGGCCAGCACACGGGTGAAGTAGGCCATGTGCGCAAGGACGGTGCAACGTTCCAGTCGGAGATGAGGGTTACACTACTTAAGGACGAGAATGACCAGCCAATTGGATTAATTGGATTCATGGTTGATATTACGGAGCGAAAACGGATAGAGGATGACAGGTTAAGGTTGCAGGTTGAAAATCAACACGCACAGAAGATGACGTCGATCGGCGAGCTTGCAGCGGGTATCGCCCACGAAATCAATACACCGACACAGTATGTCGGTGACAACACCCGGTTCCTCCAGGACAGTTTCAAGGACCTCTCGACCGTGATGGACCAGTTCACCGGGCTGCTCAAGGCATGTAAGGACGATGTCGTGACCGATGAGCTGGTTAGCAATGTTGAAAAAGCATGTGAAGATGCGGATATCGAATACCTTTTCGAGGAGATACCAACTGCCATTGAGCAAACGCTTGAGGGCACGGTGCGTGTCGCAAGCATTGTCAGGGCAATGAAGGAATTCTCACATCCCGGTTCAGATAACAAGACGCCTGTGGACCTGAACAGGGCACTGGAAACAACTATTACCATCTCCAGGAACGAGTGGAAGTATGTGTCCGATGTGGAGACCGACTTCGATACAACGCTTCCGTTCGTGGAATGCATGCCCGGCGATGTCAACCAGGGTTTCCTGAACATGATAACGAATGCGGCGCACGCTATTCAGATGAAAGAAGGCCGTGAAGAAACCGAAAAGGGTGTCATTAGAGTATCGACCAGGAACCTCGATGACATGGTGGAGATTCGTATCACCGATACAGGCGGTGGAATTCCCGAGGCAATACGCGCACAGATTTTCGATCCATTCTTCACGACCAAGGAAGTCGGTAAGGGAACCGGACAGGGCCTGACAATCACATATGATATTTTCGTGAATAAGCATGGGGGAACCATCACGTTTGAATCTGAGGAAGGTGTCGGGACGACGTTCATCATTCAATTGCCTGTGAATGCACCCGAGATTGAATCAGCCGAGGACGATACGGACGCTGCAGTAGAGGACGAGGATTAATGAGCCGGAAGTCGGACGATCCGGACCGGTAGATCATTAGTAATGGGTAGGATTCAATGATGACTGAGGTTAAGATAAATGTAATTTTCGTTGATGATGAACCCAAGGTGCTTGACGGGATCCGTCGCATGCTCAGGCCGATGAGGCATGAGTGGACCATGCACTTTGCCAACAGCGGTCAGGAAGCTCTTAACCAGCTTGAGAGTGCCGAATTCGATGTTATTGTCTCCGACATGAGAATGCCGGGGATGTCGGGTTCGGAACTTTTGAATATTGTCCAGGAGAAGTACCCGCACATGGTTCGTATCGCGCTATCCGGGCAGGCGGAAAAGGAACAGATACTCAGGGCGGTCGGTTCGGTGCACCAGTACCTGTCGAAACCATGCGACCCGGAACGGCTGAAGTCCTCGCTGGTCAGGTCATGTGCGCTCAGGAACCTCTTTAAATCTGAAGAAGTCAAGAGTGTCGTTTCGCTGATAAAAATTCTCCCAAGCATGCCGGACCTGTACACTCGGCTCATCGATGAGCTGTCGCTGCCCGACGCACAGATAAAAAATGTCGCACGAATCATTTCACAGGACGTGGCGATGTCGGCAAAGGTCATGCAGCTGGTGAACAGCGCGTTTTTCGGTATGCCACGGCATGTTTCGAGCCCGGACGAAGCAGTGCGCCTGCTTGGGCTGGACATTATCCAGTCCCTGGTGCTGACAGTGCATGTTTTCGGGCAGTACGAAGGGGAAAACATCTACGGGCATCCAATCAGCGAACTGCTCGATCATTCGCTGAAGGTGAGTGGCTGCGCTAAACTGATCGCCAAAAAAGAGAAGCTTGGAAGCAAGTTTATGGACGATGTGACAATCGCCGGACTGCTGCACGATCTTGGTAAGCTGATTATTGCATCCAACATGAAGGAACACGGTGCTGATATCAAACAACTGCTGAATCAGGATGGGATGAACACGACCGATGCTGAACGACAGGTGCTCGGGACTTCGCACGCTGAAATCGGTGGATACCTGCTGGGCCTGTGGGGGTTTCCCGACTCTGTCGTTGAAGCGATCGTGTTCCATCATGAACCCAACGTAATGCTGCACGATGAACTGACAATCTTAACAGTGCTGCACGTGGCAAATGCGCTGGTCGTTAAAGCGATGGATAACGGACAAAACGTCCATTATGGTGAACTGGACATGAGTTACATGTCGACACTTGGCCTTGAGGATAAGATCGAGGCCTGGCAACCAATCTGCGATGAAGTCATTAACCAGGAGGCTGGCTGACGTGAACATGAATATCCTGTTAGTAGATGATGATCCTAATATTCTGAGCGGCTTCAAACGAACGCTGAAAAAGCAGTTCAAGGTGGAAACTGCCGAAGGGGGACCTGAGGGTCTCAAGCTGCTTAACAGCAACGGTCCATTCTCGGTCGTTATCTCCGATTTCTCTATGCCCGGAATGAATGGTATCGAGTTTCTCGCCCAGGTGCGGGAGACAGCTCCCAAAACCGTACGGATGATGCTGACTGGTAACGCTGACCTCGGAGTCTCGATGGATGCTGTTAACGAGGGGAACATCTTCAGGTTCCTCACAAAACCGTGCACGTCCGAGGTCCTGACCAAGAATATTCTTGCGGGAATCGAGCAGTACCGTCTCCTGATGGCCGAGAAAGACCTGCTTGAAAATACACTGAGCGGAAGCGTCAAGGTCCTGACCGATATCCTGTCGCTTACCAGCCCGATTGCGTTCGGACATGCCGCGCGAGTCAGGAAAATCATGGCTCAGCTGGCCGAACTGTTAGGCGTGGAATCCGCATGGGAATTCGAACTGGCAGGCATGCTCAGCCTGACAGGATGCGTTATCCTGCCGACCGACACGGTGGAGAAAATCTACGACCGTCACCTGTTCAACGCGGTCGAGGAGAAAATGTTCGAGTCTCACCCGAAAGTAGGCCATGACCTGATTGAAAACATTCCCAGGCTTGAAGCCATCGCGGATATCATCCTTTACCAGGCGAAGGACTACAACGGCGAAGGCACTCCCAATGACGGTGTAAAAGAGCAGAACATTCCACTCGGAGCTCGCGCGCTTCATGCCGCAAACGATTACGATGTCATGGTCCGCGGTGGGACCAGTGGAAAAGACGCCATCCGCAAAATGAATGAGCAGTGGGGCAAGTACGACCCTGAAGTGCTCAAGGCTCTGGCGAATATCGTCAAGTCCGAAGCAAAGTACGAGATGAAGAGCATGAACATCCTCGACCTGGTGACAGATATGGTCCTTGCCGAGGATGTCAGGTCGAATGATGGATTGCTGCTGGTCGCAAAGGGGCAGTCAGTTACTAACACGCTGAAAGAACGGCTCAGGAACTTCGCCAGGGCAGGTGAAGTCAGCGATCTGGTCAATATTCTTGTCCCGGAGGATACGAATTCCGGCTTCGTAGCCTGAGTAACGGGGACTGACATTAATAAACTTCGGTGAAGTTTGTGTCAAAGGGGTAACATTACGCGGTTGGCTGGTCATCTTCGGTTTTGTCGTCGATTTTGTACATAATCCGAAGTTCATCAACTCGAGCAGGTGACAGTAGCATGCAGTCGGAGGGGTCTGAGTCGCCGTTGGCGACGTCGTTCGCAAAGATGGCGCAGGTCGGGGAACCGCACAGGCCGCAGTCTATCCCGGGAAGTTTACCCTGGTATTCCTCGCGGATTTTTACCCGCTCAATCTGTTCAATAATGCTGAGTCTGTTACGCTCGACAGGTCGGGGTTCGAGAGTCTGGTACAGGTAGTATTCACCCTTGGTGTAATGCTGGTCGATAAATTTGTCTTCATCGCCGTTCAGCGCCTCGCCAATGAGCTCACTGACCTTCTGCAGCTTGGATCGTGCGACAAACCGGTCGTCGACAGTTAACGAACCACCCGTGCAGCCGCCGGTGCAGGAGAAGCACTCGAGAAATTCGATACTCCTGATTTTTCCTTTCTCAATGTCTTCGAAGACCTGGGTGATGTTCGGGAGCTGGGCGACTGAGATATAACGCTTCTGCTGCAGGGCCTTGCTGAGTCCGCCTGTGATCGGGAGGCTGATGTATAGCTGGCTGTATATATCGGTCCTGGGCAGGATGGCACCATCCTCGTCACGGGCTTTCTTATTTTTTGTAATGGCTGCGAGGAGCGGGTTGTAGATATCCCTGATGCCGAGTGCCATGTCGAGGTTGCTCTTTACTTTCTCGGCGGGTGCCTTGATTGAGGCTATTTTGGCGGGACATGGCGATATGTAGATTGCGCCGATCTCATCCTCGGATATTCCCTGTTCTTTTGAATACTTTTTCTTTGTCTCGCGACCCGCTATTTCACGAGGCGGCTGGATCGGGGTGACCTGTCCGACCATGTCGGGATAAGCGACCTGGACAAGCCTGACAACAACAGGACACATGGATGAGATCAACGGCAATGGACCATCGTAATCTTCAAGGTAATCCTGGATCGCACGGAAATACAGCTCGGATTCAAGCGACAGGTCGTGGACCGCATCGAAGCCCATTGACAGGAGGCCTTCGTAGATGTCACAGGGTGTGATAGACCTTGGAAACTGGCCGAAGAGGACCGGGGAGAGAATCGCGACCTTGAATTTGTACCTTGTCATCTCTTCCCATGGGTCTGTAATCGCTACGATGGCTCCCTCAGGACAGGCCACGATGCAGTTACCGCAATCGATACAGAGCGGCGGTTTGATGGAGACCCTGCCACCCCTGACACGGATTGCGTCGGTAGGGCAGACCCTCATGCAGGCAAGTCTGCCCTTACATCTGTCTTCAATAATCCTGATTGAGTGCAGTTCGTGTATCATTGCTCATCGTGCTTGATCGTGATCCGGAGCGTCGTACCCTTGCCGACTTCCGATTCCAGGTGGAAATCGTCGGATGACTTTTTAATGTTCGGGAGGCCCATACCGGCCCCGAATCCCATCTCCCGCATATCATCGGATGCGGTCGAGTAGCCCTCCTTCATCGCCAGTTCAAGATCTTCTATTCCCGGTCCTTCGTCATCGATTGTCAGAACAATGGCAGTGGGAGTGAGCTCGAAATCGATCTTGCCGCGATCTGCGTGAATAACGACATTCATTTCGGCCTCAAAGCTCGCACTTGCCACGCGACGAATGACGGTACTGTCTAACCCGGCAGCTTTGAGGATCGCCTTGATCTGTGTGGAAACTTCTCCGGCCTTGTCGAAATCGCTTCCTGTGATCGTGAATGTCTTTTGATACAGGGTATCTTCCCCCATATCAGCACACTCCCTTTAACCCCGCTTTGTATAGAACCCCGCATGCATCGAACATACATTCATCTGTCGTCAATAGCGGGAGATTTAAGTCTTCAGCGAGTTTAATTGTCTTCTCGTCCGGTCGTTTCCCCCTGATATAGATCACTGCCGCAGCATCTGAGACGTCGGCAGTCCTTACGGACTGAGAGCTGATGAGACCCGTGATCAGCAGTGCTCCGGCCTCAGCATACGCAAGTACATCGCTCATCATGTCAGCGGCCATGCAGCAGCTGATCTCCGGATCGGATCCGTCAAGACACAGGTACTTTGCGTTCAGGTGTTTTTGTACGTCTGTAAGTTTCATGTCAGTCTACTTATTGTTTTCCCCCGTAAGATATTCATGCATCGAGCGCGCAGCCTTGCGGCCTGCGCCCATTGCGTTAATAACAGTAGCGGCACCGGTGACGACGTCACCCCCGGCCCAGACCTTGTCTAGTGACGTTAACCCGGTCTCCTCATCGGCAACGATATTGCCCTTTCGCCCGATCTCAAGCCCGGTAGTAGTCTGCGGGATCAGCGGATTCGGGCTGTTTCCGATCGATGCTACCATCGCTTCGCATTCCATGACAAAGTTCGAGCCCTCGATCGGTACGGGCCGACGGCGTCCGGAATCGTCGGGAGCACCGAGTTCCATTTTAAGGCATTCCATCCCGACAAGCCATCCGTGGTCGTTCCCGATACAGCGAATTGGAAGCGTCAGGAAATCAAATATGACCCCTTCTTCCTCGGCGTTCTCGACTTCCTCAAGCCGTGCGGGAAGCTCTTCGCGTGATCGACGGTAAACAATATGCGATTCATCGGCACCGAGTCTCAGGGCAGTCCGCGCAGAGTCCATCGCGACGTTTCCTCCACCGACTACTGCGACCCGCCTCGGGCGCTTGATCGGTGTGTCGAACTCTGGGAAACGAAATCCCTTCATCAGGTTAACGCGCGTGAGATACTCGTTCGCGGAGTAAACTCCGTTGAGGTTCTCACCGGGAATTTCGAGGAACCATGGAAGCCCGGCACCTGCACCGACAAAGATCGCATCGAAATCTTCCAGCAGTGCATTTATAGTTCGTGTTTTACCGACGACATAGTCGAAGATGATCTCGACACCCAGTTTCTTTACGTAATCGACCTCGCGACGGACGATATCCTTCGGCAGCCTGAATTCCGGGATGCCGTACATAAGGACACCGCCGACATCGTGCAGTGCCTCGTACATAACGATGTCATGACCCAGCACGGCGAGGTCCGCTGCGACAGTAACTCCTGCCGGTCCGGTACCGACGACTGCGACCCTCTTGCCGGTTTTCTTCGCAATGTGGGGTATCTCAACCTTTCCCTGTGACGCTTCGTAGTCGGCGGCGAAGCGTTCAAGGCGTCCGACGGCAACCGGTTCCATTTTTTTGCCCAGAATGCAGAGGATCTCGCACTGCTCTTCCTGTGGACAGACACGTCCGCAGACCGCTGCAAGAGCCTGTTTCTCCTTGAGTACCGCGATGGAACCGTTGAAATCTTTCTCGACGATCTTCGCAATGAACCCGGGGATGTCGATCTCAACCGGACAACCCTCGACACATTTCGGTTTCTTGCATTGGAGACATCTCTCGGCTTCCTGGATGGCGAGTTCGGGCGTGAAACCGAGCGCGACCTCCTCGAAGTTACGAACTCGCTCCTCAGGCGTCTGCTTGGGCATGGAGATTCGCTTCGGATTTATTTTTGGTTTTTTCTTTGCCTTTTTTTCGTCAGCCATAGGTTCAAACCTCATTAAGGTTTGCAGACTGGCAGTCTGCGGTACTGCAGGCAGGCTGCCTGCGCTACGGGTGGTATTTCAGTAACTTATATCAGTGACATATTTCAGTAACTTATATCGTGACTTATTTCAGCAGTTACGGCAGACGTGGACCGTCGTACCGGTTCCGCTTCGACGGAGCGGCTCGATTTCTTCCTCGTAATAGGTTTTACGCCGCTGGAGAAATTCCTCCCAGTCAATCAGGTGACCGTTAAAATCGGGACCGTCGACGCACGCGAACTTGGTTTCGCCGTCGACTGTCAGGCGGCACACACCGCACATTCCGGTGCCGTCGATCATGATCGGATTCATGCTGACAATTGTCAGTATGCCCAGCGGTTTCGTTATGTCCGATACGCGCTTCATCTGGAATGTGCAGCCATTCGCTATAACACGATCCGGTTTGATTTTCAGCTTGTTGAGGATGTCAGGGATACGTGACACATGTCCCTTGGTTCCAAGAGTGCCGTCGCGGGTGATCAATGTCACGCTGTCGGCGATCGCCTCATGCCTGTCGACCCAGTAATGGAGGTATTTCGAACGGGCTTCGAGAATCACGTGGGCCTCGTTGCCGGCTTCCTTCAGTGCTCGTGCAATCGGGTAGATGCTGCCGATGCCGAAGCATCCGCCAACCAGCACTACCGTGCCGAAGTTTTCGATCTCGGACTCGAGACCAAGCGGACCTGCAAAGGTCGGTATGGTATCGCCGGGTTCGAGAAGTGCGAGCTTTGCGGTCGATTCGCCGACGACCTGGAAGAAACAGGTGATCGTCCCGGCTTCACGATCGAAATCCGATGTCGAAAGCGGGACTCTCTCGCCTGTTTCAGAGGGTCGGAGGATTACAAACTGACCGGGCTTAATCGCGGCAGCGACGTCAGGGGCTTCGACTACGAGTTCGTGGATGTTGGGAACCATCATCCGTCGTTCGATAATTTTATACGCCACTCTTCTTCACCACCACGTTAATCGGATTCTGCTTCATTCTGTATAAATGCTCCAGGTTCAACCTGTCCTTCAGGCCACCGAGGGCGTCCGGAACGTACAGGTAGATCACCCCTTGGGGCAGTTCCGGGTCTATTCTTGCGGGAGCGGTCCCGGAGACCTTCCCCGCTTTCACCTCGATCATTTCTCCTTCAGCGACTCCCATCTTTGCGGCGTCTTCGCTGCTGATGTAGAACCCGTTCTCGGGATTCAGAAGGGCAAGACCTTCGACCTTGCTGGTAATGGAAATTCCACGGTGAGAGTAGCCTTCGGGCTGCAGGACAAGTGTGTATTTGCCCTTCGATTTGACCGGATTCTCTGAATCCATTATTTTGTGAACGGGGACCGTGTCGGGTCGTTCGAACACGCGCCTGGCACGATCCAGCTTACCGGGTTTCGGGTAGCCGGGAACATTTTTCGCGATTTCCTTCTGAACGTCACCGACGGCTTTATAATTGAAGCCTTTGACACCCAGGTTCTTTGCGATTTCCGAGAGTGTCCACCAGTCCGGACGTGCGCGACCGTACATGACCGAGTCGGGGAACTCATCGACCTGCGGTGCCTCCTGTACCCGGCCCTCGACATTGATCAGGGTGCCTTCCGACTCAAGGAAACTGGTCGCGGGCAGGAACAGGTCGCAATCGAAGTCCGGTTCGTAAATATCCTGTACTATCAGGTAGTCGCAGTCGGGTCTTTTAAAGAATGGTATCGCACCGACAAGGTAAAGGACCTTGACATGCTTCTCTCCCGAAATTATCTCGTCGATTGTGATCCCGTGATCGGTCGGGAGATTCGTTTTCCACGCTTTTTCAAACTTACCCTTTACGTTCTCACCCTCACGTCCGGCGGCACCGGGAAGAAACTCGTGATAAGTCCCCATTTCAAGGGTTCCACGCATGTTGGTTC
>JAUWTM010000135.1 GCA_030614715.1 Planctomycetota bacterium | reverse complement strand
CCCATCGAGGCCACAAACGAAGTGGTCAGCGGTGGGGGCACATTAATTACCTGCGATCTCGACCTCGCGCTTGCGTCGCAGGGTGACTGGGATGTCGTTGTCATAAATCCCGACCTTCAGGAGGGATCACTCCCTGGCGGCTTCCACGTCGACTGCGCTGAGGACATCCACTCGTTCGACAGCAAGTACAGCCTGACTGGCGGTCTGTACTGGAATTACTGCCAGCGCGGCGACCTTGCTATCCTGGAAACCGGAACTCACGCAGGTCAATGCATTCTGAAACGCTCCTACGACAGCGGGGGAACCTATCCGGGAAATTATGTCAGGTTCGATCCGGATAATGCATCGAACACTAACGCAACTGACTTCTTCAGCCTCCCTGGCACATCCGATGGTCAGGTGGCCTATGTAACCATGACCGCCCAGATCGACCAGAATCCTGTCAACGGTCACATTGGCGTAGTAAACGGGCGGATGTTTGATACGGTACAGATAGTCGACGAGAACGGCCTTTTCGTTGAGGACGTAAATATCCCACCGGGCACTGACACCTACGCCAACAGGTATCCGGTTATCCCGGGTGTCGATTTCGATGACGACGGTGACCTCTGGCTTGTCGTTGATATGCGTGGTGAGTGGTACCCGCATCCACAGGCACCGAGTAAACTCGATCCCATCTGGGAGCTCAGGCATTACGAACTCCAGGCATCAAGCCCGTACTATGCGGAGAATACATCGGACAGGCTTGATATCTCGATGGATCTGTACGACCTAAATGCTGCACCATGGAGCGCGCTGTGGTACGTCGCGGATATAGCAATCAGTTATGTGGAGGACTCGCTTTTCATACTGTCCTCAAACATCCAGGGCTCCAACCATTCACTGTTCAACAAGTACGACCTGGCAACAACTCCCCCAACCCTTGAGGACACCCAGGACCTGATACCACAAATTACAATTTGCTCTAATCCTTTCTCCGGATCCAGCAGGGTTGACATCGAATTCGATCATTCGGACCTCTCTACAGAAACATGTCGACTGGTTGTCATGTACCAGACCTGGAGCGGCCAGGTTGATACTCACATGATGCGTCTCGACACGGATCTCAACATCCTGAGCGACGACATCATGTTAGTTGGGTCCGGATCATGGAACGTGCCCCAGGCCATTGCGATCAACACTGATCCGGTATTAAGGAACATCATCGCGATCGATATGGAAAGCACATTCGGCACTTACAATGATTTCTTTTACTTCGACATGCCGGCCACCGGCTGGTAGATCGAGCGGATACAGCACATACAAGCCCATCCCTGACCGGGTGGGCTTTTTTTATTCGACTTTCGGGAGTAAAATTACGCTATGCGTTCACCACTCGAAGTCTGGCTGAAGGAACACAGGGAGATGATCGGTCACGCCGACGAACTCGTTGAACTCCTCGCGCCGGATGACATCCAGTCTAAACTCGTCAATCCCGATGAATCAAAAATCAGGACCCGTATTGCCGACCTGATGCAAAAGTTCTCTGATTACGCATCCGGACATTTTAAACTTGAGGAGGAGCTGCTTGTCCCGCTAATCAGGGAGCATCTGGACATAAACTTACCAGCCGTGAAAGAGGCGATCGGATGTCTCACCCGCGAGCACGGCCAGATGCACATGTTCGTCGAGAGAATCGAAGAATTGATACCCCTGCTCCGATCTGAAGATCCTCCCGATCCCCACCATGCCGCTGAACTTCTGAGAGTAGCCTACGGGGTACAGTCGATACTCCGGCATCACACATCGAAGGAAGAGCGCGAGGTCTATCCCCTGGTGAAGGACCTCCCAATGAAAGCGGTGTTGAAACTCATGGAGAGACTAATGGAGAAACTCAGGGATAAACTCAATCCGGTGGATGATATCTCCCTCGACCACCTGATTAAACCGCTCGGACCAAAACCGGAGGATGGAAACTTAATCGCGGAAAACGGCGAAGCCCCCGAGAATTGATCAACCTACCCATTCCCAATCCTCCCGTACCACCGCACGGCAATGCGTCGCCGTGCTGTGCGTCCAACCACCATTTACCACACTACCGTAGTATTCCGTAGCCCGGGAATCCATTTCCCGGGATTTCTTCTGCACGTAGCGCGGGCCTCCTACCGTAGCGCGGGCGTCCCGCCGGCTGTCTTGCGGACGTCCCGTCCGCATTGTGACATGCGACTCCGGCGCATGAATCGACGCCGTCTGGCCTTGTCGCTTGTGTCGATCCATTCAAGCGTTTGCAGGACCGAAAGCGAATCCTCGTAATTTAATTAGTTTGACATGCTGTCTATTTTAAATATAACTAATTCATCTTCGTTAACCAAACATGCACATTCTGAGAAATCACCAGAAAATACCATTGCATTACCAATGCTTTCGTGGATTATAATTGTCTCACCACTACTCTTGAATACTAAAATTCCTTCCTCATGAATAACAAGGATGTTACACTCATTGTCTGTAAACATTTCTTTAGCTTTGACGTCGATCAATACATCACTAAATTGGTTGAGCTCAGTTACTGAATGTTCTGTTACGCTATATATTTTGTTATTGACATAAACTATTATTTTATCCTGGCACGCAGTAATATAACTACCAGCGGGTGTAAAATAATGATAGATAAAATCAGATCTATTTAGAGATTGAGCATTCATTAATTGTTTATAAATCGGATCGGTCTCACCAGCACCTAATATTATTAAATTAGCATCATCACCAAAGAAAGTAATTAATTCTCCATCATAAAATATTGTATACAGTCCTCCAGCGAAACCTAAATCATACTGCTCATTCCATAGTTCAACCGTAAATACGTTGTCTTGATCAGAAATAAGAAAAGGACCTGAGTATGAATCAAAAACTACTACACCTGTAGTACAAGGGATCAAGACCGGAGAATTTTCAACTGGGATTTGTAATTTTGAAATAAAATTACCATCAAGGTCAAGTACAGTGCATTCTACATTGTCACTTTCAGAATCTTGAGTTAATATAAGTAGCATATCATCAAAAACTACAGGTGGATTGGGTAGAATACTGAAAGTATGGCCCCATTTCACTTCTCCAAATTTACTAATGCACTTGATAGTCCCATTATCACCATATTTGTATGATATAAAATAGTCACAATTTATTGGTGTTATCCCATGGCAAGCAGATGGGCCGATATCTAGCAGTAATGAAGTTGTATTAGTAGTGTAATTAGATATATATAATTTGCCCGATTCTGATAATGCGAGCAAATTATTTCCACAAAAGAAATCATAATCTATAATCTTTTCATTAAAATTGAATCTTGTCATTAGTTGAATATCATTGATGCTAGTATCTAACTCCATCCCATTTTCACTTAAATTATACCAGTAATATGAACATGGTTGTGAAATAATTGTGCTATTACGATAACCGCAACCAACTAAGAATATAAGTGCAAAGATGATGGCATAAATTAATCGCATTTTATTATCCTCGTTGTAAGTAGCCAATATGAAATTGGGATTGATCCATTTAATGGTTCGCAACTATCCCGTCCGCTTCCTGACCCGCTGTGCTCTCGTGTGACAGAATCCTCCCCGCACACTCCTCTAGTTTACCCTCGAAATCCTCGATGCCGCCAAACCGGGCAATCACCTGCGACTGTATCCTCGCCTCCGTACGGGTCGCGACCTCACGTTTCACCTGTATCAGCCTCCGACGGTCGATCTCCCCTGCATCGTTGAGCCTGTTCCAGAGTGATCTGACGCCTTCCACCGCTTCAGCAATTCCGTCCCCGTTCACCGCACTCGTGTGGAAGGCCTCGACCGATCTCCCGGCAGCACCTGCTTCCTCCTGCACGAGTTTCAATTCCTTCATTATTAATTCTGCACCGGGACGGTCAGATTTATTCACGATAAAACAGTCCGCGAGCTCCATCACTCCCGCTTTCATCGACTGAATTCCGTCCCCGGCTTCAGGTGTAAGTACTGCAACCACTAAATCCGCTACGTCGGCTACTCCCGTCCCGAGCTGACCGCTACCGACTGTTTCGATCAGGATAATATCCGCTCCCCAGAAGTCGAGAAGCCTTGCAGACGGCCAGATTGCCCGTGACACGCCGCCCATCGCTCCCCTGCTGGCAAGGCTTCGGAAGAACACGTTCTCACCTGTTGGTCCTTTCAGACGAACCCTGTCCCCCAGGAGCGCGCCACCGGTGAACGGGCTGGTCGGATCGACTGCCAGTATCCCGACTTTCCTGCCTTCGGATGCCACCAGGTCGAGTGCAGATGCGATAATGCTGGATTTCCCGGCTCCCGGTGGTCCCGTAAGCCCGATCCTGGCTGCCCGGAAGGAGGACGATTTAACTTTCTCATCAATTTCAACTGCAGAGGGATCGTTGTCGTCGACAAGACGAATCAGGCGTCCGAGAGCACGATATCCGGCAGCCCCGGGACTGCGGACATCACTCAGGAGGATATCGAGATCAACCACTGTCACAGCATGTGATTGTAACATAGATAATCCCCGGAGGCTGACCCTCCGGGGACTGGTGATGCTCCTTTCCCAGGATATGCTGAATTATCAGACGGTAATTCCGGTGCCGATCTGATTGTTTCTGTTCATCGTTTCGCGAATAAATGTAAAACCACCCAGCAGGATAGGTAACCCTGCCAGAATTCCCGGAATGACCCATTCGTGATATTCTGTCGGACGGTTCCAGTCGAAATACATCCATGTTGCCATGCCCAGTCCAAGCAGCATCAGGATGGCAGCACCAATTTTAGGTTTGTGCCACAGAAACCACGCGATTATCAGGAAGGGCAACGAAAAAATCCCGATCTGCATCAGCCCGCCGTACGCTGCTGACGGATCCATCGGGGTTGAGGTGAAACCTGAAATTGATTCTGCCACGCTGAATAACAGGAAAAATCCACCTGCCAGGATGCATAACATAAATGCAAGCGACGGGAGTTTTTTACCGCGTCGAATCCACAGGAACCATGAGATCACAGCTGCCGGGACAGCGAACAATGCAAACACCGCCAGTGCTTCCCCGATGCTTGCTCCAATGTTGCTGCCGTTCTCCATGGCCCTTAAGTAGATCTGAATCCCCTGCAGTATACCCACCACGATACCTGTCAACAGTGCACCAAGCCACGCCCAGCCTGGCCATTGTATTGTCTTGCGTTCGATATCCATCGTGCATCCTCCACGCTTTTATGCAACAAAAATCTGGATTACGTTGCATATTATAACCGCCAGTTCGCAGTCTGTCAAGACCTAAATGCAACAAAATAATAAAAAATGTGCATTATCGAAAACGTATTTTCGCTGTCAACCAGCGGAATTTTTAGCGCTTCTACGCGTAATTTGCGTAATTTTGGAAATTTTTCACCCTTTAAATATTGTTAACCTTCCCTTTAAAGGATATATAATAACAAACCGCACATTTGTGGATTCCCTCAGCACTTGAGCTCAGGGCCAATCTGAACACAGGCGGCATTACTGTCGGAGGCATTTACATGTCAAAGAAAGCACTGATATTTTTATTCGTTATACCGATCCTGTTCTCGGCAATTGCACTTCCTGCTGCTGCCGACACGGGTCGGATCAGTCCAGGGGAATCAATGGACGGAGAACTTCGTCGTGGTGATTCTACACTGGATGACGATTGCTACTACGATACATACATCCTTGAATGCGATCAGGGAACGCTGCTAAGAATCACCCAGACTTCGGATGAGATCGACAGCTACCTCATGGTGGTCAGCCCTCGCGGTACGCAGTGGGATAACGACGATTACTCATTTGAAACCGGTTTCGATTCGAGACTCACTATCCTGACCAGCGAGCGAGGGGATTACGAGATTAACTGCTCGTCATATTCGCCTGAATCAGGTGACTACACACTGATAGTCGAGGAAATTCCAGCGCCTGGTGACTACGGAATTTTTATCGGTATAGAGAATTACGGAAGTGAATTCGAGGACGCACCGCGATGCGACGATGACGCAGTAGACCTATACGATTCATTCGTTGAATCCGGCCTGATGGACAGGGACAACGGTATTGTCATCACCAATCGTGATGCCGAGCTCGACCAGGTTGAGGATGCATTCCGCGAGATGGAGGACATGGCCGGTCCTGACGACGTATTTGTGTTCTTTTTCTCCGGCCATGGAACCCAGGTTGAATGTGATGTCAGAAACCGTGATGGCGAGATGGATGATCTTGATGAGGCTATCGCGCTGCTGGACGTTGATCTCACGGATAATCAACTGGCAGACCTTCTGGGCGATCTTGACGCTAAACTCAAGGTCGTGGTTCTGGACGCCTGTAACTCCGGTGGAGTTGCCCGCGACGTGGTAAACGGACCCGGAATTGTATGTTATGCGTCGAGTGAGGAGGACGTGCTGTCCGACTTCGCTCCCGAGCTCAGGGCCGGAGGATACCTGTCCGTATTCTTCCGGGAGGCAATCGAGGGCGAGGGAGATCTTGATGGTGATGGAATTATCATGATCGGTGAGTTGTCGCATTACCTTCTCAGGCGATACTACCAGGAGATAGAAGATCCTTACAGTGCAACCGACGGCTACCAGGAACTTGTTCACGAGCGGGGCCTTGTCAAGCAGGATGAGATCTTTGTCTGGTGGTCTGACGATACTATACGCAGCGACCGTGACAAACCCTGACCTGGCCTTTCACGTTAATGACTAACCAAACCGCGCACGTCAATGTGTGCGGTTTTTTCATGGCATGCAATTCTTTCAGCAACCCACTCGATTGACCTTGGCCCTAATCTATCTTAATATTGTTATCGATTAAGCAGGAGGCAGTTATGAGTGACGCGAGTCGTTACATCATTGGGATTCTCATCCTCGCAATCGGGATCTTCGTATTTTTCAAATTATTCAGCGGTCCACAGGGCGAACAGGAACCTGTCGGACCGATCGAACGCCCTACCATTGATGATTACCTGGCCACATTACCGGATTTCCCGAAAAATACCTCGCTCGGGGAAGGCTTGAAAGCTCCTGAATTTACATACGCCACGATGGATAACGAGGTTATTTACATTCCGGATTACATCGGACGAAAATACCTCGTTCTGAACTTCTTCGATACCAGCTCCCCGTACTGCCAGCGTCAGCTGAATGAATTGCAGGAATTCTACTCGAGCTTCGGAAGCCTCGTGGAGTTTATCGGGATCACATCGCAGCCTGCCGATGAGAAGGGTATTATCAATGCCTTCCGGCGCGAGAACGGGATCGAGTTCCCGATAATGCACGACCCGTCGGGCACCATATCCGAGGTTTACGACCACGGCTACGAGCCGTACTTCGCGTTCATCGGGAAGGATGGCAACGTAATTAATGGCTACACCGGGACCATATACGAATTCCACTACGCCGCGTGGGACCTCTTCCGTTGGATCGGAATCGATGAGATCGAGCCTAATAATATCAAGAACGACGCCGATCTGATCGGCGGCCTCACTATCACAGGCCATTGTCATCCCGGTGATATCGACTGGTACGTGCTCAACGGGCAGGAGGGCACCGAATGCGAGTTCACGCTCGAATTTGAGGCTGACAGGGCTGTGATCGGGATGGAACTCTACAGCGATGAAAATTTGATCGGTATATTCGAGGATGGCAGGAGCGGTCAGAGCGGGACCTTCGAAATTCCAGGCACATGCTATGTAAAGGTCTGGAATCACCCCGACCAGGAGGGCCCGTACACGGTCACACTTGAGCCGTAATACTCGTCAAAATCAGAGCTTTGCCAGAATTCCCCGCTTGTACAGGTTGATTTTCGTACGCAGGTAGAAAAGGAACCTGAGGAAATCCATCGACGTCCTGATAACCTGCAGCTTGCTCTTCCCCTCCTCCCTTACCCGATGCGTTACACCGCACTCGACCATCGGATGCCCCATCGCATTCAGCTTGAGAACGATTTCGGTCGGAGTCTGGAACCCGTTCGTCTCGATTGACAGCCGTCGAATAATTTCACCGCGGATCAGCTTGAACGCGCAGTTCGTGTCGCGATGCCTGATCCCGAAGAGCGTGCGAACGATAAAATTGAGCCCCCTGTCTGCGAACACCCGGATGAACGAGTCTTTTTTCTTCATCCTGAATCCGGCGACGCAATCGACCTTCACTGCTGCATGCTCGAGCACTTTGGGAAGATCGGCCGGATCGAACTGCCCGTCGGAATCGATCGTCGCGACCCACTCACCCCTCGACGCTGCAATGGCATCGGACAGCGCACGACCGTAGCCCTGGTTGCGTCCCTCGTGCGTGACAATTACCAGGTTCGAGTAAGTCTCCTGAAGCCCTGCAAGAATCTCCCCTGTCCGGTCCTTCGAGCAGTCGTTTGTTACGACTATCTCCCCCCATCTCGATCCGTTCGTCGATCCCTGTATCGGCGTAAGTCCGATCCCCGACGCCCTGAACGCCTCCACGCACTCCATCACCGTGCGCTCGATGTTGTCCTCCTCGTTGAAGGCCGGCATCGTGAAGCTGACAACCGGTTGCACTGCATCGAAGTCCGCTCGGGTCCTCTCAACAACCACATTCGGGAGTGGCCTGGTTTTCACAAGATCGCGCACATCTGGATTTTACATAATTCCCCTCCCCAAACACAACTTCTGTGACTTGAAACCTCCTCTGGGAACGTGGACCTCTTCTGGGAACGTGGACCTCTGGTCCGCGGGCGCGGCGATGTCCCATCGGCGCATTATTCCCCTGGTAGCACGAACTGGGAGCGGGGACCTCTTCTGGGAACGTGGACCTCCTCTGGGAGCGGGGACCTCTGGTCCGCGGGCGCGGCGATGTCTCATCGGCGCATTTGAACAATTAATATCATTCCCCGTCCAATACTTTATAATGGACGTACATCCCTATGGCTTTCACCTGCCCAAAATGCGACGTTGAATTCTTCGACCGCCTGAAGTACTGCCCCGAATGCGGCTTCGACTTCACCGCTGGACAGAAACGGTGCCCGAAGTGCCGCGAGCATGTCGCGATCGACTCCGAGACCTGCCCTGAATGTGGTCTCGACTTCGAAAAGTACGCGTTTTTCATCCCAAAACTGATCGTTTTCAGCGCGCTTGGAGTAATAATCATCATCCTGCTGATCGGACCGTGGATATGGAAGGTGAATCCTGCACTCCACGACACCGGTGTGATCGTCGAGGGTCGACTTCTGAGCGAGGTCGACGAGCAGAGGATGGTACCGCTTTTCCTGCAGTGGAAAAGCGGGGAGAGGTATCTCGATGAGGCTTCCAGGGCAACCGCCTACGGATCGAGTACGGAATACATGGACGAATTGTTGCCACTGCCGCCCGAGGTCGTGTATCATTACGACATACCGGTGGGCGAGAAGGTATGGATAATCAGGCGGGTATCCGGTGCGTCGACCCCCTGGCTTCAGGTCGGCAGGTGGACGTCCGGCCACGATAAATACGGCTGGGTGCACGTCTCGAATATCGAAGTTGATGAATGAATGACAGGGAATACTCACCACACACAAATAGTTACAATGGATCGGAGCGCGAACACCCCTGGTCGCCTCCATTGATAAATTGTTGAATTTTTTAATTCAGGCGGACAAGGGTGTCCGCGCTCCGATCCATGCACAAGCTGCTCATGATCACATTCCCTATTGCCCGAGTGGGTTGGCTCTGGTAGGATTGTTCTTTTGGCGGCTCACCGTCGACGCAATCATCGAAACTCCAGGGTGAAGCATGTTACAGGTACCTGATTATCTGACCGATTATTACAAGGGCATCAAGCCGCAGACCGGCTACATCTACTACTTCCTCGACGAGAATCTGAAGAAAGTACCGCGCGACACCCTGAAGATCGGCTTGGGATTCTACCGCAGCAATTGGATCGACGGCTCGTTCATGTTCGAAAGCGATTCGTACCTCCTGAAGGCGCTCAAGGAATTCCTCGCGGCAAGGTATCTCAGGGACGGGAACTTCCCTGTCTGGGCGGAATGGACCGATTACCACGCCCGGGTCTGGGCGGCCGTCGGCATCAGCCGACTCATGGGCACGGGAAGCTTTTATTTGAGGGGTCACGGACCGACGATCATCCTTCGGAAGAAACTCGACGAGATTCCCGGCACGGTGGAAATCGGGATCGTTGAGGTCGAGGGTCAGGATCCACCGGACACGAACGAGGGGTACCTCGTCTATCGCGATCCTGGCGGCGGCGCGCATCTCAGGAACTGGAAATTGTTTTATGTCGTACTCGCAGAGATCCTGAGCAAGGCCGGGCTTTACGAGATCGACGATGAATTCATCCAGGAGATGGCGTCGGGCGATCCGGAGAGCCGTTTCGTTATAAAACGCGAGGAAGAGATCTACGGATTTCCGAGCCTGTTCAAGGTGTGGGAGATGTCGAAGGCTGAGGCTGCGAAGCTCGAGACCGAAACTGTCCCACCTCTCGACACGTGGGTTAAGAACGAGGCACAGTTCGATGGCGGCGGATTCACCGAGGAATTCAAGGCGTACTACAAGTTCATGATGGACCAGTACTCCGGCGACGATGAATTCCCGGACGTACTGGGTATCATCGCTCATGGTGTAAGCTGGCTTCTGGCATCGATCCCTGAGGAGCTCAGGAAGGGTCACTGCAACCGTTACTACGAGCTGGTTGACAGGTATTCTCCGAACAAGGAAACTACAAAAATCACACGCGCCTGGCTCGACAAGATCACAAACATGTGCAAGATGAAGGAATGAACGAGGTGCTTTATCTCAACAATATAACAATGGACACACTTCCCGGTATGCACCGGGATTTTTATATGATAGAATTATAAACACATACGTAAATAAATCCGGAGGAACCGTTATGCGCTATTCAATCCATGCAGGGATCCTGCTTGTAATGGTCGCATTACTCAGTTCCGGATGTTCGGGAGATTCAGGCTCAGTAACACAACCTCCAGTACTCGATCCTCAACAGGGAAATTCCTTACTAACCGCTAATCTGTCCGATTACAATGGAAGCCACATGCTGTGGTCGTATCACGAGATCCACGTGAACGAGGATCACTCGGATTTCGAGCTGATTCCAGTCAGGTTGGCGAACGATCACTGGAATATCCTAAACTTGCTCGAGGACGGTCCGTGCCAGGAATGCCTTCAAATCACGGGCTTCGAACAATCGGGCTACGGCACACTCCTGGTCGATGTCGGTATCACCAATTACTTCACCAGTCAAACCATGACCGGATTTGATGTCCGCGGAATAGTGATGTTTGACGCGAGTCATGAGTTCCCGGAAGCCGGCTTGATGGTGCCCGACAGGTCACTCGGGGATGGGGAGCTCATCAACGCGGATGGGTACACAACACTGTTCAACATCACAACCGAGGGATCGGGTCCCGGAGGACTCCAGGGCTATCTCGAGGGGAACATGGCGACGGCGGAAATTCCCGACGCCACGTTGAATCCGTTCAAACGTTACCAGTCTACAAGCAGTCGGCGCATGTTCAAGATCGGAGAATCCGTAACCAGAACGTACGAGATTGACATGCCCGACGGGGAATTCGTCTT
>JAUWTM010000027.1 GCA_030614715.1 Planctomycetota bacterium | reverse complement strand
TTATGTATTCTATATGCGGGGTAACTTCCTCGTTGCTGTCGAGCTCGACGCCAATCCAGCTGCGGGGTCGCCAGCGGTACCGTGCCCCGAACAGGTAATCGTCCTCGTTGTCGGGACCGAACGACTGCGAATAGTACATCACGAAGTTGTCGAACACTTCCTTCTCGATGTAAACAAGCAGGTTCTGGTACTGATCCATGCTGAGCTCGAAGTCCACGAACCCGGCCTTCCTCCGAATATATTGCGACAGGTAACCTGTCGCAATCGGCAGCAGAGTATTACCGAAATCAATACTATCGAAGCCGGGATTCATCGGCCCGGTACCGAATAAAGTCTCGGTGACGGTCCGCACGTAGAAATCCTCGTACGCAAGTGCCGCCATCAGGGTATCCTTGCTGTATGGTGGATCGCTTGTCAGCAGAACGTTGTCCAGAAGCTCCCAGAGAGGGCTATTGATCCGTGCGGTAATAACCAGCTCCTCGCCGTACGAACCGGGACTCCTTGACTGTCGCATGTAGGTCCGACCGGTAGCAGTAATATGAGGGTTGGTA
The DNA here is from genome assembly GCA_030614715.1 of Planctomycetota bacterium. Taxonomy (GTDB): domain Bacteria; phylum JAJVIF01; class JAJVIF01; order JAPKYR01; family JAPKYR01; genus JAUWTM01. Next base: position 32,368 of record JAUWTM010000027.1, on the reverse strand, counting down.
ATTGGGTAAATCGACGAAAGCCTGAGCGAAAGTGGCTCGACCAGTATAAAGTGGTTCCCGAGAAGGTCGAACCAGCCTTCCGTTGCCACCAGCGAGCCGGTCAGCACCGGGTGCACCAGATCACCGGTCAGTTCGAAGTCCGCTTCTTCAGCAGTGACATTAATCAGGAAGTAGTGTCCTATACCGTACTGTACCCCGAATCCAGACTCCACAAACATTTTGAGGTCAAATGAGAATGGACTTACATTTTCCGATTCAATTTCAATTACACCACTAATGATCTGCGCAATATCCACATCTCCCCCGACAAGGAGGATTTCACCACTGAAAGTGTATTCAAGCCGTTCGCGTTTTGGCCGCACCTGGAAAACCGGTGCATTGTCATCCAACCCGGGCTGCATCTGCAGATGGTAGCCCAGCCCTGTTACAACAAGTGGATTCTCCGATCTCCGCACGAACTTCAGCCTGGCAACAGACCCGACAGTGAACAGGTGGCCGGTGCCCTCAATGTAACTCGCCTGCCAGAGCTTGTATGTGTTCAGGTCGATCCGCGTATCGACACCGATCTCCCAGTCCGGACCCGTAATGAGCAGATCGTCCGGCGATGCTGTTAATATCGAGTTCTCCGATGTGAGCGGTCCGCTGATCGAGTTGACGAATGTATTCTCACCAACTCGCACGTCGCGAATATCCAGGTTCAATTCCCCGGTTAGCACTGTACTGGCTACGCTTCCTGTCAGAGCGAGATGTACCGGACCAAGACCGCCTTCCCAGGTCAGCCCGAGCGGGACCATACCTTCCGGAACCACAACTGAATATCCGTTGTTGCAATCGATCGTAAGGTCGAACAGGTCGGCTCCGGAGTCCCTGAAATTAATCGGGATGAATCCCGCAATGTTGATCGCTTCTTCACCCCTGACCAAGTCGAGGTGTCCAATCTTCAACTGTGGATCGCCCGGACGGGTTTCCGCACTCAGGCTGATGTCCCCGAGGTCCAGACCCTCATACTGGAACCCGATGACCGATGCTCCGTAAAGGATTTTCGGACCCAGTGCGTCCTGTGCCAGCTGAAGTGTGCCCGATGCGATCCCGGCCAGTGGAACATCCTGTCCAAGCGCGCTTGACAGGGCACCGAGGTCGAATGCATCGACACGCAGCACAAGGCTTGCACTCGTAAGGGATACCGACCTTACATCGACAGCCCCGGCCCCAAGAGCACGGAATCCGTCACTGCCCACTATTTCCAGCCCTGTAACGTTAAGCATCGGGGAATCGTAACTGAACGTAGCGGTACCCTGGCTCAGGGGAATTCCGAAAGCCTGTGATTCTCCAAATCCGAGGTCGAACGAGTCTATCACCGGATCGTTTATTGTTCCTTCAATCGAACCGGTCCCGCTTATCCATCCTGAATTCTGGCCCGAAGCTTCCAGGCCGACCAGTGCGAACAGGTTGTTGATCCCGGAGTCATTGATTGCCGCTTCGAGAGCAATCGCGCTCTCGCCTATTACTGCACCACGCTGCACCTGTCCCACGATCTCGAACTTACCGATATTCCCGGCATCAACCTTGAAATCAGCATCCCAGTTGATCCCGTTCTCGGTACTCATCGACATATTTGCCGATCCAAGGTCGACTCCCGCAACCTGCACCTCACCACAGACCAGGCTGGCTGAGCCGAATGAGTTCCCAAGCAGGTCCTCCAGATGCAGATCCAGTACGAAAGTTCCTTCGATGGTTGGTATCGATACCGGACTCAGCTCATCTGCATCACCGTCCTGACCACGCAGGAGGTCGGTGACGTCGCGTATTACGCTCGATGAGAATGGTGACAACGTCCTACCCTGAAAAATTGGTATGTTACTTACACTCGAAACTATCCTGCCCGATGCAGAAAGTGACGGTTCGTGCATATCGCTGAACGGTATCTCCACCATTAGGGATAAACCCTCATCTGCAGTGGAAACCGTGTTAGGTCCGAACTGTGCTGCGTTCTCCTGTATGGTCATGTCCACAGCCAGAATGCAGCGGGATGAATCATAACTGATACCACCGGATACATCGATTGCTGTCGAGATGTGTTCCGCATACGCAGGCGGTACCAGCTGACCTGCATTGAATCCGGTTAACTGGAAGGTGCCCGTCTCCAGTCCCTCCTGACCGCCGGTAAACGGTATAACCAGCTCACCCTCCAGTACTCCGCCGTTTACCAGTCCCAGCAGATCCCAGAGACGCAGGGAATCAGTGTCGTAAGCGAACCGGCAGGAGACATTGGGCGCGCTTATGTTCCCGAATCCGACATCCGTGACCAGAGTCTCGCCTTCTAACTCGACGCCCGTTCTCCCCGACCAGCTCATGTCTCCCGCAATGGCAAACTGGCCTGCCAGGTCTATGCCTGTTAACTCGCTGAAAAGGTAACGGTCATCGACTGTAATGGCTACGTTGCCATCGAATCCTGAATCGACTCGAAAATCTCCTTCACCCAGCATTGTAAACCCGGACGTGGTCACCGATGCGCCAGAAATCCTGATTACCTCACCGGACGTTGTCAGTGGCAATGAAATTGTCACCGGTTGCAGTCCGCTGTACTGCGGCAGGTTAACATCCACTACCTCTACAAGTCCTGAAATCTGGGGAAATCCTGATTCAGTACCGGATACGTTCAAATCAGCGGTGATTTTTCCGGTCGGCACGGATACTCCGGACGAAAGCGCTGCAATGTATGATGCAAACTGGCTTGCTGGAAGGTCCGACGTCGCGACTCTGAAATCGTAGACTGATTCCTCCCCAGAATTATCCACCACGCCGTCACTGCTGACGGTTCCACCGAAAACACCTAACTCTATATTGTTTATCACAAACCTGTCGTCTGAATACCAGCCGACAGCTCTCTTGATGCTGCACGGGAACATGAACGCCGACACCACGGGTGAATTTGCACTCATCACTGCCTCGGTGCCGGTTTCGGTCGATGCAATCTCCGCACGCAGGTTGATTGAGCCGGCAAGGGGCAATGTATTTATCGATGGAAAAAATTCCAGGAGTGTCGAGACCCTGACGCTGCCGGCATCGATCAGAACATCGTATGATTCCCTCTCAGCCGAAAAATCCGCATACCGTCCCATTACCGAGACATTCGATCCGTCGATGATACCCCTCAAGCCGGATGAAAATACGGAATCCTTCGAGTAATGGATATCTCCGGTCACATTGTAGACTTCAATCTCGTATGTGCTGTATGAAAATGAGCCGTCAGTCACGGACGCCTGTCCCAGCAGGCTGAAGCCGTCCTCTCCCGCACCCTCACCAAGCAGAATTGACAGGTTTGTATCGGCCGTACCTCTCAGGTCATGGAAATCACGCAGCTCAGCATACTCCCGGAGAATATCCAGATCGATTGACTCACCGTCAATATTGAACTGCATCATGTAAGTGTCAGGATCGTACGTCCCGACTACACTGACGCTGCCCGGCTCAGTTCCGTTGGACGTGAGTGTTCCCTCAAGGCTGATTCCCAACTCACCGTTCGATCCCAGCCTGAAAACACCCTGCAAACCTGACAGCCTGGCCGGTGGAAACGGGTAACGGTCGGTGAATTCACCACCCCGCCAGTCAACGACCCCGTCCCTGATCACAATTCCCAGCCTGCCGGGAAACACGTACGGTTCACCGTCGCTGGGCTCGAAAAATGTACCCGTATTCCACCTTCCGTCCTTCCGTTCGAGAATGATCGACGGGTTATCGAGTTCAACCGACGTCACTCCGAGCATCGAGTCCTGTCCCCTGACCGCCAGTGCAAACAGGCTCGTTCGAACCCTCATGGAGTCGACCTCAAGAAATGGTGTTTCAGTAGGGATATCGGTGATGCTAATTCCCGTGACGGTGAAATCGTTCAGGCCGTCGATACGGTAACCGCTGTAAGTGAGATCCAGCTCGTAGAAGTATTCAAATTCCGTCTGGAGCTGGGCGAGTATCGAAGGTGCGTATGCGCTTAAGAGGGATCTGTGGAGAAAAACACCGGCTGTAAGTGCAAGGATTAATAAAATAAGGAGGACGCCGAGTACCCGACGGAAACGAAAGATCCCGCGGGTTCTCACCTTCTCATTTTTATTTCCGGAAGTATCCTTGCTTGCGGACATCCTGATTGCCTTACGTGGCTCCTTCCCGATTAGAACTGGAAGGCAAAGCCGATATTCAATTCGTCATCGTCCAGCAGATCCTCAACCCCGACAACCAGGTTCAGCTCAGGAAGGATCGCGTAACCAGCGTAGATGTCCCACCTGAGGTCGTTCAAATCGTATATGTCATTCATGATTGAGTATGCATCCGATTCCCAGTCGATTCCGAGACCCAGCTTATCCCTGTGAACGCCAGCCCTTGCGGCTATGCCCTCATTGACCCACCATCCGATCTGGACATTCGCCATATCACTTTCACCAATATCCTCAATACCAGCGGTAACGAAGACGTCGCTTCGCTCCACACCGATCCTGACATTCAGATCACCGGACCATCGATCAGGTTCAGGTGCGTTCCTGAGCCTGAACTCGGCGCTGGTCTCGATGCCGCCAAGCAGGTCCACCCCGAGATCGGAAAGATCCTCCATCGTGTCTTCAGCGGCCTCAAGCGTGCCCTGTGCCTGCTCGATAGCAATACGGGCTTCGTGGATCGAGCCGGTGATATCGGCCCTCAACTCCTCGTCGGACGTGTACACCTCAACATCTTCGAGGATTTCAACCAGCCTGTCGGACGCCACCGCCAGGTTAGTCAGGAGATCACCTATGTCCTTTCTAATCTGAGGATCGTTATACTCGCCAAATCCCACCATCAATTCATGTGCTTCTTCGGTGAGACCCTCTATATTCTCTGCCGTTCTGATTATGTAAGGCTCGCTAGTGGCAACGATGTAATTCACCCTGTCGGTCAACTCAATGATATTGTCCGCGATCGTTGTGATTTCAGAGGTTATCCCTTCGACAAGGTTACGTATATCCTCAGGTGCGAGCAGCTCTTCTATATTGTCCAGAAGACCACCAAGCTGCTGCATAATTGCCGTGGTCTGATCGGACATCTGGCCCAGTGCTTCATCCGCATTCGCCACGAGGTCTTCCGGGCCGGCCTCGCGGTCACCCGGAACCTCCGCGCCTTCACCAATTCGTTCAGAAACTGCCAGACCTGTTATAAGCCCCATTACCGGTCGCACGGGAAGATACGCGACATCCGCAGGAACAATGACATCGCTGCCGAGTTCGATAATAACCTCGTCTATCCAGTCATCTTCATCGGGAGTCACGCTTTCAATTATTCCGATAGGGGTGTCGTCCATGATTACCAGACCGCCTGGATTGACCTGCCCGGACTCGATAAGGACTACCAGCCTGCCGTCGTCATCGATCCCGGTCGCATAACCGGACCTCGGCTCACTGATGAACACCAGGTAGCCTCCGAAAATACTGTCACGGGTGATCAGGGCTTCGGCATGCTCGTGTATTATCTCGTCGTCACTGATCATCAGCTCTACCCTGACTCTCCCGAAAGGGATGGTATTCATCTCTCCAACTTCCCCTACCTCGAACCCATTCAACTGCACTTCTGCCCCGGGTTTCAGGCCCTTTACCGAGTCGAATTTGGCGAATATTGTATACACGCCGATATTTGACTTGGGTAAGAACGGTAGGTCCAAGTCCCAATCTTCGCCCTTGTAAACCACTACAAGCACAGCGATTAGAATGATCGCGGTGAAACCTACTTTTGCGGCAGATGAGACTTTCATTTCACACCCTTCCGTCTCGACAGGTATAACTATAACCCACTCACAGGTCGACGAAGGGTTCCTCCCTCAATGGAAGGTATTATAACTGATTTAATCACAATAAATAACCTCCCCTATAGTGCACCGTTGGTGCAATCGACCTCTTATCCAGCACCCCCCGAGTTTGATTTCACCGTTAACTGCCCTGTATCATGGCGCACGGGAGGTGTATTCCATTGAAAAAAATCGCATACAGGATACTAAAATCAGCTGGTGCGGGAGTTCCACCGACGCTGAACCTGGTGCTTATCTTCATCACCTGTACGCTGATGCTCATCCCCGGATGTACCCCCAGACAGATTTCAAATTCCTTCATAGAAGACGTAGTAGTAGCCACGCTGACCATTGATAACGACTTCCTGAACGCAAACACCTGGCCGGGTAACATTGGCACAAACGAGCTTACAAAAAATCCAGGGGACATTGCGACTCTGAGAAGCCTCCTGAAGGATAACTTCCTCCTTTACCAGACCTACGAGGACAACCGGATGACAGTTGGGGTCGACCTGACCAATTCAGGGGTAATTGAGTGGGCTAACGACAGGACCGATGATTCCGTGTACAATCCATTTGCCTCAAGCCAGGTAATCAGGCTTCATTTCCTCTTCAGGGACGGACGATGGTGGTACGTCCAGCCTTTATACGCGGATAACTGGCCGGCTCTGGAAATCGACGAATAACACTCTTATGTAACGTATCATGGGTGTCCCTGTCCGCCGAAGCATCTGGGAAAGCGGATCCTCAGGAGTCCTGCATCCGTGTTACATAATCCCCGATCCAGATGCCGATAAATATCCCGAACATCGTCCCGATCGGGAATTGTATTATCGATCCGATAAACGCCCCTATTATCGCAAACATACATCCCCAGCCGAATTTCGCTGACGAACCCGATGCAGGGGCGGTTCCCGGCTTGTAATCAGACTGGTAGAAATCAAACATCGTCTGCTTCAGCGTGCTCCTGTGATCGAAAATATTGGACGGGATTGGCGTGGATTGACGCAGGGACTTTACGATGTCGTCCCACATCTGCGGTGCCAGGTCATAAAACCATGGGTACTGGCTCTTCAGGTACTCGATGCTGCTTGCCGTGTTGGCGGTTGAATAGGTAGCCATCTGGTTTTTAAGACGTTCCGCAGTTTTTATGTAACTGACGTCCGGTACTTGTCCCGCGTAGTTACTGAACACAAGCGACGCAAGCGACCTTACCGGCTGGATGATCGAGTTGTCCACTTCCATGCCCGGACGGTACCTGTTCGCCTCGACAATCAGTCGGACCTTGTCCCTGAGCTCCCAGTAAATTACATTCTTCGGATCGAACTTCCTCGCCGCATCCACGAAGTAGCCAGCCTCGGTGTAAAGTTCGGAATCCATAAGCTCGTACGCTGCATCGACAAACTGGGCCGCGACAGTCAGCCTTATCTCGCTGTCCTCCGGTGCAAGCTCCTCTATTCGTTTCGCGACATCCAGCACCTTCACAGGTACGCCCGACATCGCGTGAATCCTGGCAAGGTAGAACAACGCGTCGAAGTCCTTATAATCGACTCCCTCGTCAGCCATGATCGCCTTTTCGACCCAATCGACCGCACGATCGTAATCCTTCTCCATCATGTAGGACTTGGCTATAGAAAGGTACGGCGTGTTGTTGATCCGGTCTATCTCGTTAGCACTGCGGAAGTGTACACGTGCGGTTTCCAGCAGGTCTTTAACCTCGAACGGACCACCGTATGCCGCTTTCAACATGTAGGCCTCACCGATGCGGATCCAGTAAAGCGGAACGTCTGATACCCTGTCAGTCAGCTCGGTGTAAGTCACGATAGCGTCGTCGTGCCTGCCCAGGCCCACCTGGCACGATCCAAGCAGATCCAGCGCTTCGTCAGCCTCGGGATCGAGGACCAGCACGCGTTTAAGGAGCTTCTCCCCGGTACTGAAATCCATCTTTTCAATATACGCGAACACCTGGTCCATCAGGCGTTGAATATCCTCACCATACTGCGATTTTGCATCGTACGACTTCCGCGCCCTCTCATCGCTAAGCGTATCCCATGCACGCTTGATTCTCTGGAAGCCGTCAGGATCGACATTCGGCGGGTGTTTACGGACAAGACGGTAGTACGCACGACGGATATCGTCATGCACAGTGTCCTTCTCCACACCAAGGACCGCATAAAAGTCACTATGTTGTTCCGTCTTCTCCATTAGCTGACTCTAACAAATCATTTCCTTACACACCATATTGCAGATTTTCACGTAGCGCGGGCGTCCCGCCGGCTGTCTAGCGGACGTCCCGTCCGCTTACGTAACGCAGACTGCCAGTCTGCAGTATCGCGGACAGCTTGTCCGCCAAAGCCGTATAACATTAACGCCGACTACTGTCGGCGTCTATTATATTCCGATATTTCATTCAGTAAACTACCTGTACCTCTTCTCCATCTCGAACATCGTGTCCGTCAGCTTGTCCACGGCAATCTCGATACGTCGCGCGTCCTTAATATTCATCGCGCTCTTAAGGTCATTCACAAGCGACCTCAATATCGCGGAATCGCTCGGTGACAGCTTCTTTTTCAGCATCTGCTCCGACTTTGTCAGGATGCTCTTCGCAGCCGATCCCTTATACGCACCCAGCGACGTGTCCTGAAGCAGCGTCTTCAGCTTCAACTCACTCGTGATCAGGTCTGTTTGCGACATCCTGATACCCGACGCTTTAAACGATACACGGCAGTTATGCCCGGTTGCAGGTATCTTTGCCATTATCTCGATCAATCCGTTCGCGTTGTATTCGAGCGACACTTCCACCTCGTGCGGGACGCGTGTTCTTGACGGTGGAATCCCGATGATTGTCCCCTCGTACCCGGTCGGGACCGCCTCGTGGATGTAACGCGCGGCACCGTCATGATCCTGGTACACCTCGACCTTCAGCTTGTCCTGGTCCGGTTCGATTAAACTGAAACGTGTCCTGCCTGAATAGGGGACTGTCGTGTTCGGCTGGATCAGCGACTGGTAGCAGTCGTCACGAATCTGCGTCCCGACCTTCTCCATCGTCCGAACTCCGAGCCCGAACGGGCACACGTCGGTGACGATAAGTCCTGTCTGGGTCGGGATCTCAGCCTTCACGATCCCCGCCTTGATCGCGGTTCCAAGGGATACAGCCTTGTCCGGGTTTACATCGGTCTGCGGATCCTTCCCGAAGAAGTCCCTTACGAGTTTCCTGATGCTCGGAATATATGTCGTCCCGCCGACAAGCAGGACTTTATCGATATCGTGCGCGTACACGTTTTTCTTCCTCAACGCCTCTGTGAGGGTCTTACGGGTCCTTTCGAGAATGTCCCTGATCTCCCACTCGAACTCGTGACGCGCAACCTCCACGTTCAAATCAACCGGCGACCCGCGATCGACAGCGAAACTCGCCATTTCTGCCATGGTTTCAGTATTCGCGGATAGCGAAATCTTCGTTTTCTCAGCGACACCCTTGAGCAAGGCCATTGAGGTCTCGTTTATCTCGGCGTTCGGGTATTTCCTCATGAACTTTGATTTGATAAGCTCGATCATCTTCGCATCGATGTCTTTACCGCCAAGCTTCACGTCGCCGAAGCTCGATTTCACGTCCAGCACGCCCTCGAACATCTCAAGTATGCTGATATCGAGCGTGCCACCGCCGAAGTCGAAGACAAGAATCTTCTCATCCTTGTCGAGGTTCAGAATTCCATAAGCCATCGCAGCTGCAGTCGGCTCGTTTACTAGACGAAGTACGGTCAGTCCTGCGAGTTCGGCAGCGTTACGTGTCGCGGTCCTGGCCGTGTCCGGGAAGTTCGCGGGCACCGAGATAACGGCCTCTGTGACCTCGGTTCCAAGGGCTTCGGACGCGATCTGCTTCAGCCTCGTGAGGATAACCGCGGAAATTTCCTCTGGACGGTACATCGTGCCGTCCATCTCCACCATGTCGGACGATCCCATCTTGCGCTTGATCTCGCGCACACCCCGTCCGGGCAGGTCCACGAACGCGCGCGCTGCTTCACCGACCAGGAGCTCACCCTTGTGGCTCTTCGCGACAAGCGACGGAATGATCGGACTGCCCGTAAGCGGGTCGGGAATAAGTTGCGGCTGACCCGATGCGGAGTCGTAGTACGCGATCTCCGATGTGGATGTGCCTAAATCAATACCAACCGGCGGCTGCGCCATCTCAGTACTCCTTAAAATTAATAAACTCGAAATTCCTTCTCAATTACTGCTTCAAAGAACATCCAATCCTTTAAAAACAAACAAAATTTCCAATGCCTCCCTCAAGCACACGAGGATGGTTACTCTCTCATGTGTCTACTGGTGCTTGAGGGTGTCTCATCTAATGTACAAGCTCAGTTAAAAATTCCCTAATGCCTCCCTCAAGCACACGAGGATGGTTACTCTCTCATGCGTCCACTGGTGCTTGAGGGTGTCTCATCTAATGTACAAGCTCAGTATAATTTTCCAACCTTCTTCACTGCGTTACCCTTACAATAGCTGGACGCAGGACCTTCCTCCCGGTTGCAAAGCCGGTACAGATAACTACCGCAATCACTCCCGACGGCAATCCTTCAGCATCCTCGAATCCCTCAGCCCTGTGCAGCCTTTCATCGACCTCGTCTCCGACCTCAGGGCTGATCTCGCTCACTCCCAGCCCGACAAGCCTGCTGACAAACTGCGACCTTGCCTTCTCTATCGCCTTGACATAGTTCTCATCGATCCCCTCGAGCCTCAGCGTACGGTCAAGGAAGTCCATGTACTCCATCGACGCCTCAAGCCATTCATCGATGTGACGTTTTGCCTCGCCGGATTCCTGACGCAGCGCGATCAGCTGCTCCTGGGTATCACTCATACCCCTGATTTTCTCAATCGCAAGCGCGACGCCATCGGAAATCTCCTGAACACCGCTCTCCATGACGTGTCCGGCGCGTTTGACCCCTTCCTGGTCCCTGTGAAGCTCCATCAAAGTTGTTTCAAGCTCCGCGAGTGTAGCCTTCAGCTTATCCGTATCCTCGTTAGTTATTTCCGCATCAGGTTCTTTGCGTTTGATCATCTCCGGAAGGACCAGAAAACCCATTGCGGCGATCAATCCGATTATCCCGATCAGCAGAAACAGCCATGAGTCGCGAATGAAACTGTCCAGAATCAGGATCGTGGCGATAATCGTGAGAAAGATCGACGCAAGGTCGAACGACCAGCGTCTTGATGTCTGCATTGAAGGTTTTCGTCCCCCGCCGGGTTTTCTTTCGTCTGCCATTGTTCTGGATTTAGATCCTGCCTCCCTGGATAGCAACAGGAATGAATTATATAAACCCGATATGGGAATCACAACTCCACCGACATATGTTTACGGCGGATATCTTACACGATACGCTATAACGAGTTGAAATCCGTAATGTCCCTGAAACCGCTTGAGCTCCAATAATCCCCATGGATGTGCTACTTCATGTAGAGGGGCGACTTCCAGTGGGAGGGGCGACTTCCAGTCGGCCGGAGCGGGATCATCCTGATCCCGCATTCACTCAAATCTGATACATTAGTAATTAGATCAATGCAATCCTAGTGAGTTCCTTCCCCTGCCAGTAACCCCACTCGCAATAATCAACCTCGAAGCCCATGTCCTTCAGTAAATCATCCACCCATGGATCCCTGCCATCGTCTTTCTGGCTGCGATATTCCGCTACCAGGAGTCTTCCGCCATCGTTGACAAAATTACCCAGCAGCCTTTCAATATATTCCTTCCTCAGTTCCTCCGGTACGTAACAGAGTTCGGTCCTTACGTAATCGAATTTCCTCGGCGGGTTCCAGTACATGCCGTTCCCGACAAATATTTGCTTCTTTTTATCCTGCAGACGTTTCTTCGCCATCCCGACCAGCGTCTCCGAAAGATCCAGTCCCCATGGATCGATTTCCACCTCCCTCTCGGACGCCCATTTCATCACGCACTCGAGCAGGTAACCGTTCGCACAGCCGATATCCCGGAACGTCCCTGAATCATTCATGCAGTTGGCGATCGGCTTCCTCACCGCGACCCATCTCTCCTCAGGACCCGAAAATCCCGACTGCTCCCACGGCGTGTCCGCCTTAACATAGGCCGACTCGAGAAGGTCTTTCAATTCTTCGAACCATTTCTGGTATTCTTCCATGGCTGTATGGCCTATCCTACCAACCCGGTACCGGAAATGAAACAAATCCTCGACACAATTATCCGGGAATTCGATATTGGCGACTTCGTCGATTATGATCCTGCTCACGATCCATCCTGTGAAACCGGCAGGCTGACGACCAGCAGGGGTGTCTATTTTATTAAACCCGGAATGGAGGAACGTGAGCTGGTTCTTTACTCCGATGTTGAAAAGTCCCTGAACGAATCGGGTGTCCGCCAGGCTGAGATCTTCCGCACACAATCGGGATCGTACCTGTCCTCTACTGGTTATGCGGTGTTTGAGTTCCTCGACGGCAGTTCTCTGGAGAATCCATCGACGGATCAATTCGACTCATTTATTGAATACTTCGCGCGATACAACCTTGCACTTGCGGAAATCCAAGTACCGGACTGGGTGCAGACACTTAAAAATCCCTGGGACAAGGCTGACTCAATAGACTGGCTACTGGATAGTTTTCCTTCCCTTCGTCCATTTCTTGAGTTAACTCCACTGACTGAAAACGCTATTGATGCGGCACTCGAATTTCTGGACCTCAACAGGGACAGCCTTGCCGAGTCCCCAAAACAGCTTACGCACGGCGATGCCGGTCCCGGCAACATCCTGTACAGGGACAGCAACGTCGTTGCCGTCATCGACTTCACCCCTTACCTTGAATCACACCTGTACTCTCTCTGTGTCTCTCTCTACTGGCACTGCCTGTATTTCAACGACGGCATTCCTGATTTCAACTCAATCAACCGGGCCCTGGCCATTTACGTCGGTAAATATCCTTTCACCGATGATGAAATATCCCTGTTTCACGCGATGTTCGTGAAAGCCGCATCAAGAATGTTGTTCGTGCAGCTGGTCTTTAATCTCGAATACGGTCGGGGTAAGCCGGGCGAGCGAAACTTCCCGACAAGTGCGATCGACGAGATGGCAGCAAACCTGCTGACCGTTATCGACTCTGAACCCAACCTGAAGATATAAGTTAATAGAATAACTGAGTGAACGTAATAACGGGGACACCTCATTTCGTTGTTACGGGGACACCTCCTGACATCCTCGTCAGGCAGGTGTCCCCATATTCTATCCTCTACTTCAACATCTTCAGGAAACTCTTATACCGACGTTCCGATACATCACCTGACTCGACGGCACCCTTGATAGCGCAGCCAGGCTCATGAGTATGGCTGCAGTCCCCACCGAACCTGCACTCTCCGAGATACGGTCTCATCTCCCGGAACAGCCATGCCACGTTTATGGTCCTGGCATCCCAGAGTCCGAACTTACGCATTCCCGGCGTGTCGACCACCGCTCCCCCGATATCAAGCGGGTACATCTCCAGATGTGTGGTCGCGTGCTTGCCCTTCCCCGTCATCCTGCTGACCTCCTTCGTCCTGATCGCAAGCCCGGGTTGTATCGCGTTGAGAAGTGTCGACTTCCCGACTCCCGACTTCCCGATCAGTACTGAAATCTTGTTTTTCAGCACGTCCTTGAACTCATCGAGTCCTTCACCCGACTCAGCACTTGTTAAAAGCACGCGATAACCAATCTTCTCGTAATTTCTGACCTCATCCATCACGTCGTCATCCGCGATATCCATCTTGGAAATGCAGATTACGGCCGGGATTTCAGAGGCTTCAATATCCGCGAGGAATGCATCGAGGATCGACCAGTAGATCTTCGCTCTCGATGCCTGTGTGACCGTTATTACCTGGTCTGCGTTCGCGACTATCACCTGCTCCAGGTTCTTGTTGCGGCCCGATTTCCTGTTGAGCTTGTTACGTCTGGGAAGCACCTCCGTGATCATCCCGGAACAGTTGTCCGCGTAGATGAAACCGACCTCATCCCCGATTGCAATTGGATCCGTCATCTTTATGTCCTCGACCTTGTCGACCGTCGGACGTCTCGACGATGGATCCGCCAATGGGTAAACAAGCACCTTCCTGAGAGTGCTGGAGATAGAACACGTCACGACCTTCCCATCCGGTGTATGCACGTCGTAACTGCCTATCAGCTTCCTGAAAACCTTCCCCTTACCGACTTTCCTTTCTGTCGTTTGATCTGTTTTATCTAATGACATCGTCCTTTTACTCCTGTTTGCGTTTAAGAATTTTCTCTGGTCTGTAACTAGCAACAATGTTTTGCCTCCTTTCGTGATCTTCCCGCACCGATCTCCCTTCAACAGCCTTTTCCGCATTAATTCTTCCTGGGCTCATGAAATTTTCTCCTTTGATTTCGATTGTATTTGTACAAAATCCGCCCACAAATACACGTGTTCCGCCATATCGTGTTGTCACGCAGGCGGCACGACTAAAATGAAAAACGGCCGCCCGTCAGGACGACCGTCGCATTTGTTCCATGGGGATTAAATCAGCGATGGACGTACCGGAGGCGTGACAACACGTCGATATTTTCAATGGCAGCAGTCATGTTATACGCCTCCTTTCAGATATTTTTATTTAACCAACTGATGGATTATATCATGTCTTAATAATAATTCAACTCATGATCGAATTCCTTACATAATGCATCGCAGCTTCTGTACAATGTTTGTATGACCCCAGAACAGATCATAAAACTCCTCGACCTTAAACCGCTTCCCCTCGAAGGCGGCTGGTACCGTGAAACGTACCGCTCCGATGGAAAAATTCCCGGCACGAGTAAAAATTTCTCAACCGCGATCTACTATCTGCTGACTTCCGATACATTTTCGGCGATGCACCGTCTCCCTGCCGATGAAATTTTCCATTTCTACATCGGTGATCCCGTGACGATGCTGCTTCTGCACCCGGATGGCTCATCTGAGATAATCACACTCGGTTCCGATATCGCGAACGGACAGCATGTCCAGTTTGCAGTCCCTGCCGGCACGTGGCAGGGATCGATTCTTCAGGACGGCGGGGTTTTTGCTCTAATGGGAACCACCGTGGCTCCGGGATTCGATTTCGACGACTACGAAGCAGGAGAAGGTGAATTTTTAAGTCAAAAATATTCCGATGTCAGGGAATGGATTAACCGTCTGACTCCCGACGCATAAAAAAACCACCCGACGGTACGGGTGGTCTCTCTCTTCTTTCTCTGTGATGCCTTTCCTGTATGTGAAAATCTAACGTTTCGAGAACTGGAACTTCTTGCGGGCTTTCTTCTGGCCGTACTTCTTTCGTTCCTTGATCTTTGAGTTTCGGGTAAGACACCCGGAGTCCTTCAAAGTTCTATGGAACGTGGCATCGAACTGAACCAGGGCGCGTGAGATTCCAAGCAGCAGCGCATCTGCATGCCCCGCGATCCCACCACCGTGAATCTTCGCGATAACATCGAAATCACCGGGACGCCCGATAACCTCGAACGGCTTCGCGATCTTCTGAAGCTGCTTCTCACGCGGGAAATACTCTTTGTGGTCCTTCCCGTTGACCGTGATCTTGCCGCTGCCGCGTGCAAGACGGACGCGCGCGATCGCGCATTTCCTCTTACCGGTTCCCCAGATGTATGTCACGTCTGCCATTATTTCTTATCTCCTCGTACCTTCGACTCCAGGATATATTTCGGGAACTCCTCGGGTTTCTGAGCCGCGTGCTGGTGCGACGGTCCCGCGTCAGAGTAGACCTTCAGCTTTTTCAGTAAAGCCCTGCCCAGGCGGTTTTTCGGGAGCATGTTCTTGACTGCAAGCTCGATGACCCTCCTCGGGTCGCGCTTCATCATTTCCTCGAACGTGCGTTTCTTGATCGATCCCGGGTATCCGGAATGCCGCCAGTACAGCTTGCCTGTTTCCTTGGCACCGGTAACCCTGATCTTTGACGCGTTGATTGCGATGATGAAATCACCGTTGTCAACGTGCGGTGAGTAATCCGGCTTGTGCTTGCCGATAAGAACCTGCGCGATTGCGCTCGAAACGCGGCCCAGCACAAGGCCGTCAAGGTCGATTATGTACCACACGCGCTCGACCGTCGTCTTGTTTGGTATGTATGTCTTAACCATCTTCTTTATCACCACGGGAGGGAACATCATCCGACCCGTTCATATCAATCCTTTTGACCGACCCGCTCACTCAGCTCGTTTTCATCGTAGAAAACCTTCTCAAGAAATAGTCCCTTCGGACTCGCATTGAATCTCACGCTGCCCGTCTCGGG
This sequence comes from Planctomycetota bacterium, assembly GCA_030614715.1. GTDB lineage: Bacteria > JAJVIF01 > JAJVIF01 > JAPKYR01 > JAPKYR01 > JAUWTM01. Next base: position 16,280 of record JAUWTM010000027.1, on the reverse strand, counting down.
ATTCTCCAGAGCCATCGTTACCGCGTCCCGCGATTCACGTCCCTGTACGATGGCGATCAGCACTCCCATCATGCGGCGTATCATCTGGTACAGGAATCCTGAGCCCACGAATCTCACTTCGACAAGCGGAGCGTCTTCCGTAACATCGACCCTGCGAATCCTTTTGACCGGATTCTCCCCGGTTTCCAGCCTCGGGGAAAAGCTTCTGAAATCACGCTCCCCCTCGAGTTCCTTCGCGCACTTCTTAAGCAGGTCGATATCAAACGGCTTGTGCTCCTCGATGTACAGGACGTATTGCCTGGACGTCGGCGGGAGCTCCTTCGCCCTGAGTATCCTGAAAAGATACTCCTTTGCGATCGCCGAGTGACGCGGGTGGAAATTCAGGTTCGCTTCCACGCACTCAGTCACGCGGACATCGCCGGGCAGAAGACCATTCAGTGCACGGTATATTTCATCCGGAGTCCTCGGAGCACTGGTCCTGAAAGCGATAACCTGCCCGGTCGCGTGCACACCTGCATCGGTCCTGCTCGCAACCTTCACCCGTACAGGGTGGGCAAGCACTTTCGTAAGCGCCCTGTTGACCTCGGACAGTACCGTACGGTCTGTCTTCTGAAGCTGGCTCCCTCTGAACCCGCTGCCGTCGTACGACAGCGTGGCACGTAAGCATCGGAGCAGTGGTCGGTTCATTTTGACAATGTACAAGCTTTCCCGCCCGAACGTTAACCTATTCGTTCAGGTTGAATGCGATAATCGCAATCTCGGCGCCGTCACCGCGACGTTTTCCCGCGGCAAACACGCTAACTTCACCGCCGCGATCATCGGAAAGCTTTGGAACGATCTCGTCCTTCAGCTTCTTGATAAGGTCACGGCTGCTGATATGCTTTCGAATCTGACGCAAGCTCGCAACATCTCCCTTCCTGGCGAGAGTTACCAGCTTCTGCATAAATCGCGCAAGCGACTTAGCCTTCGCATGCGACGTTGTGATCTCGCCGTGCTCAATCAGGCTTTTTGCCAGATTTCGAAGGAGCGCAAGACGCTGATCCGTCGGTCGGTTTAATTTCTTATGCCCATGTAAATGTCTCATTGCATAACACGGCGCCGGGCTTTACCGGGCCTGCCACTTTGATTCCTTTTTAGAACGTCGTCTCCTCGTGCTTCCACTCGGAAGCTCGAGTCCCATTGGTTCCAGTTTTTCCCTGATTTCCCTTAATGATTTTTCACCGAAGTTCCTGATCTTCAGCAGCTCCACTTCCGGCGTCAGGATGAGTTCGCCGATCGTCGTGATTCCCATCTTCTTCAGGCAGTTTGCCGGACGGATGGGAAGGTCGAGGATCTCAACCGACTGTGCAAGCACACCTTCGGCCTGTGCAGGTGATTCGATCGCGTATTCGTAGCTATCAGCATCCTCAGGGAACTTCGCGAACAGGCCGTAATAGCCGGTCATAATGTTCGCAGCTTCGCTGATAGCCTCCTTTGGTGTGATCGACCCGTTCGTTTTTACTTCCACGGTCAGTTTGTCGAGCTCTGTATCCTGACCCACACGGGTGTTCTCTACGTGGTAATTGGAGCGTAGAACAGGTGAGAACTTGCTGTCCAGAACGATAACGCCGAGTGGAGGTCTCGCTACATCTCCCCACCTCGGGTTGAGTGCAGCGACCTGGTGTCTCTCAGTAGAAATGTAACCGACACCGCGCCCAATGCCGATTTCAGCCTTGAATTGCGCCTTGTCACTGGTGATCGTACCAAGATGCTGCTCCGGATCGAGTAACTCGACATCAGGATTAGGCTTGATGTCCGCAGCGGTTACTTCCCCGATCCCCTGTTTGTCAAGACTCAGGATCGCGTAGTCATCCGATCCCTTCAGGTGCACAGCCAGAGACTTGAAGTTGAGCAGGAGCTCGATTCCATCCTCCTGGACTCCCTCCACAGTGGAGTACTCGTGCAGCGACTTTTCAAACTTAATGTAAGTGACCGCACTTCCAGTGATGGATGAAATGAGCACGCGACGGATCGCGTTGCCGAGAGTTGTGCCGTAACCCTGGGCCAGCGGCGCAATGATAAACCGGGAGAGATTCTCTTCCGTTTCATCCGGCTCCTCGACAATCGTGGGGCGTACCTGGTTGAGCCGGTCGATGAGTTCCAGACTCCTCTCGAATCCGATAACCTCGCCAGTCTCTTTTTCCACAGCTGTTATGTTCGCCATGTAGGATCGATCCCTCCTGTCCCTTTATCGTGAGTAGAACTCGACGATCAGGTTGACCTGGAGTTGATGGTCAAATTGCCCCTTTGCAGGCGCATGCCTGAAGGAGCCCTTTAATTTTCCGTAATCAATCTCAATCCACGGGTACGTACAGTCCTCGGGCTTGAGATTAACCACTTCCTGGAACGGCGCAGCTTTTCTCTTGTGGGTCTTGACCTCGATGACGTCGCCGTCGGTTACCTGGATACTCGCCACGTTCACGGCCCTGTCGTTTAGCATGAAATGCCCGTGACTTACGAGCTGCCTGGCCTGTGACCGGCTAACCGCAAATCCCATGCGGTAGATTACGTTGTCCAGACGTCGCTCCAGGTACTCGACCAGCTGGTCGCCGGTCACACCCTTTTTGTGCGCTGCTTTCGTATAGTAATTTTTAAACTGCCGCTCATTTATGCCGTAGATTCGCTTTGCCTTCTGCTTCTCCCGAAGCTGAAGGTTGTAATCTGAACTGGTACGTCGACGTCCAAACCTCTGGCCTCCCGGAGGATGTGGGTTGCGCCCTTCCTCCATCGAGCACTTGGGGCTGAAACATCGACTGCCCTTGAGGAAAAGCTTATCTCCCTCTCGACGGCAATGACGGCAAACTGGTCCTGTGTAACGTGACAAGGTCGTTCCTCACTCCGTTTATTTATACTCTGCGCCTCTTGCGCGGTCTGCACCCGTTATGCGGTACGGGTGAGACGTCCTTAACTATTCCAAGCTCGAGACCGCTCGACATGAGCGCCCGAATCGCGGCTTCACGTCCGCTCCCGGGACCCTTCGTGTAAACATCGATCCTGCGCATTCCCATGTCCATGACGGTTTTAGCGCAGTCTCTCGATGCCTGCGTGGCTGCGAACGGCGTTGACTTCCTCGACCCGCGAAATCCTTTCTTGCCGCCCGACGACCACACGAGCGTGTTGCCCTCGAGATCCGATATCGTGATTATCGTGTTGTTGAAGGTGGACCTGATGTGCGCAACACCGTGCGGTACCTGGCGCCTTGCTTTTCTCTTTCCACCTTTTGACTGTCTTTTTTTACCCATTTATTCAGCCTCTGACCTATTTACCCGGTGCAGCCTTTCTGCCAGCCACTGTTTTCTTCGTGCCTTTGCGCATACGTGCGTTGGTTCTTGTCCGCTGACCGCGAACCGGAAGCCCGCGACGGTGCCTGAGGCCCTGCCAGCAACCGATCTCCATCTTACGCTTGATGTTCTCGACCACAAGGCGTCTTAAATCACCCTCCACAGTGTAAGTCCGATCGATTTCCTCACGGATCTTTACCGTCTCTTCCTCTGTCAGATCCTGCGCCTTCTTGCCGGGGTCCACCCCGACCAGTGAAAGGATCTGCTGCGATCTCGTCAGCCCGATGCCGTAGATATACGTCAGGGCTATCTCGACCCGCTTTCTGTTAGGTATGTCTACTCCCGCTATACGAGGCACTTATCCTTACTCCTTCTTTACCCTTGTCGCTGCTTGTGGCGTGGGTTTTCACAAATCACCATCACGCGACCGTGCCGCCTGATGATCTTGCACTTGATACATATTTTTTTAACACTTGCGCGTACTTTCATCTCGATCATTTCCTTTGCCTATCGAAGACGCCAGACAATTCGTCCTCTCTTCAGGTCGTACGGGCTCAGCTCCACCTTCACCTTGTCTCCCAGAGCTATCCTGATGAAGCTCATCCGGATCTTCCCGGAAATGTGCGCAAGGACCTCGTGTTCCTCTTTAGCAAGCTTTACCCTGACCTTGAACATCCCGTTGGGTAGAGCCTCGATTACTTCGCCCTCGACTTCTATTGCGTCTTCTTTCGGCATATCTTATCCGTCTATCGCTTCAGGCCTTAATACATGCGGCCAGTATGCGCTCGTTCACCTCTTCAACTCCACCCTGTCCGTCGACACTTACTATCAAACCTCTCCCCTCGTAATAATCGGCGATCGGGGCTGTCGACTCTCGGTACACCCTGAACCGGTTACGCACCGATTCCTCGTTGTCGTCCGCGCGCTGGATCAACTCTCCATCGCACTTGTCACAGATGCCTTCTTTCGACGGTTTCAGCGTGATCAGGTTGTACACTGCCCCGCAGCTTCCGCAGATCCTTCTCGACGTAAGCCTCTGGACCAGCAGTTCCTCGGGAACTTCGATAAACAGTACTCTCTCGACAACCTCTCCGCCGTCCGGACCCATCACGCTGAGGGCTTCAGCCTGTTCGATCGACCTCGGGAACCCGTCCAGAAGCCAGCCGTTCACGGCATCGTCCCACTTCAGCCGGTCGGAGATCATTCGAATGACCATCTCCGACGGTGAAAGTTCACCTTTTTCGACATACGACTGGGCCTCGAGGCCCAGCGGGGTCTTCCTCGCAATGTTCTCCCGGATCATGCTGCCGGTATCGATATGCGGGATGCCCAGGTCCTGCGTCACACGCGAGGCCTGAGTCCCCTTCCCGGCGCCGGGAGGACCGAAGATCAAAAGCTTTTTTACATATTCAGTCATTCTTATAATTCTCTCTATCGCAGTTCCGGACCTGCCGGAACACAAACGATCTATTATACCAGTGTATTTTTTCTCCGCAACCTGTTTCTATCCGAGAGCGCTCTCATATTTAAGCATTGTCAGGCGCGCATCGAGCTCTCTTACCGTATCCAGGGCCACTCCGACCATGATCAGGATACTCGTTCCACCAATCAGGTTTAACGTTGACAAATCCTTGAAGACGTAGTAGTACAGCACGCTCGGTAGTACCGCCACGGATGCAAGGTACAACGCGCCAATGAAAGTGGTTCTTTCGAGAATCCTGCTGATGTACGCCTCGGTCCTTGGACCCGGTCTGACGCCCTGGATATATCCGCCGTTCTTCTTCATGTTTTCGGCGATATCCTTCGGGTTAAACGTAACCGCAGTGTAGAAATAGGTGAATATTATAGTCAGAACGGCGTACGTAATGTAATAGACAATGCTGTTCGGGAACCAGTTGCCGAAAGTGGCAAGGCCTCGAATAAAACCGTTCTCGCTGGCCGGATCGAAGAAGTTCGAGATCGTAGTCGGGAACAACAGGACCGATATCGCGAAGATGATCGGGATAACGCCGGCCATGTTGACCTTCAGGGGTAAGTAATGTGTATAGCCCTCGTACGTCTTCCGCCCGACCTGGCGTCTGGCGTAGTGGACCGGTATCCGGCGTTCCGCGAGGTGCATGTATGTGATGCACCAGACCATTCCAACCGACAGAATAACGAACCAGAACATGATTTTTACTACCTCGCCCGCTCCCCTGAGGCTGGCGGAGGAAATGTCCTGGAAGAATGTCAGCGGGAGTCGCGAGATGATACCCGCAAAGATGATAAGGCTTACACCGTTGCCGACGCCGTGCTCGGTGATCAGCTCACCGACCCACATCAATATGAATGTCCCGGCCGTCATGGTCGCGACGATTAATATCAGGTCAAAATACACTGTTGCGTCACCGGTTCCCACCGGGACGATTCCGTAATTCTTGAACAGTGTGAGAAGTCCGACGGACTGGAACGCAGCGAGGGCCACAGTTGAGTAGCGTACGTACTGCTGGATCGCCTTTCGTCCCGCATCGCCTTCCTTCTGGAGTTGCTCGAGCTGCGGGATAATAACAACCAGCAGGTTGAAGATAATGCTTGCATTGATATAAGGCATTACGCCGAGAGCAAAGATGCTGAATTGCTTCAGCGCACCGCCTGAGAAGATGTCGAGAAGCTGGAATATTGTGTTACCCGTTGCATCGGGATTATCAAAGAATCTCATTAATGCCGAGGCATCGGTACCGGGCACCGGGACATGCGCTCCGAAAACGAACAGAACAAACATCCCAAGCACGAAGTAGATGCGCTTTCGCAGGTCCGGGACCTGCATGGCGTTAACGAAGATTGTAGTCAGCTTTTCGTTCACGCTTTCTTCCCTCGTTCGGTTTGCTGGCTGATAATTTCAACACTTCCGCCTGCCGCTTCGACCTTCGAAACAGCGCTCTTACTAGCTGCGTGCACTGCGATTGACAGCGGCCTTACGATCTCACCGCGAGCCAGGAGCTTTACCTTCGACTCGCGCTGTGCGATCACGTGCTTCTCCCTGAGAAGCGCGGGACTGATCCTCGTACCCTCGGGAAGTTCGAGGGCTGCAAGCTGGTCGAGGTTCACGGGTGTGTACTCGACACGGTTCGGATTCCTGAATCCGCCGATTTTAGGTATTCGACGGTAAAGCGGAAGTGCTCCGCCCGCGAACGGGTACGGCTTTGCGCCGCCGGAACGCGATTTCTGACCGTTCCGTCCCTTGCCGCAGTAACGTCCCTGTCCGGCTGAAATTCCGCGACCCAGCCTGCGTCGCTTTTTCTTCGTTGCCGGATCTTTTGGAAGCTCCGAGAGTTTCATCTATTCAACCTCACGTAATTTCAACTTTCATGTGTCGCGGTGCGCCTTGCGGCCACTTCCTTGAGTGTTCTCAGCTCTTTTAATGCCTCGAACGTAGCGCGCGCGACGTTTATCTTTGTATTTGTCCTGCTGATGTTCTTTGCCAGTATGTTTTGTATTCCAGCCACCTCGAGAAGGCTCCTCATGGGACCTCCCGCGATTACCCCGGTGCCTTCGCTCGCAGGCTTCAGCCAGATAGTAGCAGCCCCGTACTTCATCTTGATCGAGTGAGGAATCGTGCCCTTCTCAATCGGGATGATGACCAGGTTTTTTCGAGCGTGCTCCTGGCCTTTCTTGATCGCTGACAGCACGTCACCGGCCTTGCCGTATCCGAGTCCGACCCTGCCCTGACCGTCACCCATCGCAACCAGGGCTGTGAAATGGAACTTGCGTCCGCCCTTGACGACCTTCGCCACGCGGTTGATATGGATAACCTTGTCCTGGAGAACTGCAGGCTCGGTGACTTCCTCGATTATCTCTTCCTCGATAACCTCGACAATTTCCTCACCGGCGGTCTTGCCCGGGACTTCTGTAGTGCTCTTGGTTTCGTTCTGCTCTTGCTCTATCACTTATTTTCTCCTGCTTCAGCCTTAACGCCGAGGCTCAGAATTCAAGCCCCTTTTCCCGGAGTTTATCTGCAAACGCCTTGATCTTCCCGCGATATCCGAACCCGCCGTGATCGAACACGACCTTCTTGATTCCGGCGTCCTTCGCCTTGCCGGCAAACAATTCACCGACTGCTACCGCCGTTACGGTGGTGCCGCCGGTAGTTTTCAGCTCGGGAGTCAGGCTGCTTGCTGAAATTACAGTGTTCCCCGAGAGATCGTCAATCGCCTGGGCATAGAAATGCTTGAGGCTCTTGTAAACCGCCACTCGCGGCCGCTCGGCCGTGCCCATGACCTTCTTCCTCAGGCGCTTATGCCTTCTAAACCGTAATGTTCTTTTCTTCCTGGCGTCAGTCATCTCTAATTCACCGGGTGCCCTACGCACCCTGTCCGATCGCGCCGGCCTTACCAGCCTTGCGCCTAACTTGCTCGTCCTTGTAACGTATTCCCTTGCCCTTGTACGGCTCCGGCGGACGGATCTCGCGCACGTTCGCGGCGAACTGCCCGACGATCTGCTTGTCGATCCCCCAGAGCGTTATCTTCGTGTTCTTGTCCACGCTTGCCTTGATTCCATCAGGTATCCTGAGCTTCACGGGATTCGAGTAACCAACCTCGAGCACGAGGTCCTTGCCTGCCACCGACGAGCGGTAACCGACCCCGACCAGCTCCAGCTGCTTCGTGAATCCATCAGATACACCGATTACAATATTATTCACGAGCGACCTGTACAGCCCGTGGAACTTTCGATGCTCCTTGAGTCCCGACTTGTTGGTTAAAAGCACCTTGTCGTCGGCAACCTCAAGGGTGACCAGGTCGTTGCACTCGACACTAAGCGTGCCGTGCTGACCCTTTGCCTCGACAACATTGCCCTTGACCGTAACAGTGGTTCCCTTCGGAATCTGGATTGGCTTTTTGCCTATTCTGGACATAGCCCGTGATCCTCCGGTCGTCTACCAGACCGAACAGATCAGCTCACCTCCCAGCTTCCGTTTCTTCGCTTCAATGCCAGTCATCAGGCCCATTGAGGTGGACAAAATGTTCACCCCGAGGCCGTCGTAGACATAGGGAATGTCCTTGTATCCGACATACTTTCTGCGACCCGGCGTGCTTTCCCGGCTGATTCCCTTGATCACCGGGTCCTTCTCACCTGCGTATTTCAGGTAGAAGCGCAGCACCTTCCGGTTGTTGACGAGACGTATGTCGTAGCCGAGAATGAACCCTTCCTTCTTCAAGACGTTGGCAATTGCCTTCTTGAAGTTGGAATACGGCACGTCGCACGTCTTCTTGTTGACCATTGTTGCGTTGCGGAGCCTGGTCAGCATGTCCGCGATCGGATCGGTCATGACCATATTAATCGTTGCTCCTCTCGTTAACTTTTCTTGTCCTTAGCCGTAACATCATGTCTTCCTCGCTGTCTCCCTTACCAACTGGCTTTCCTTACTCCGGGTATTACTCCGTCATGATAGAGTAAGCGGAAGCATATACGGCAGAGCCCGAATCTTCTCAGGTATGCACGCGGCCGTCCGCAAAGCCTGCATCGGTTACGGTATCGGGTCGAGTGCCCTTTCTTTCTCTCGTTCCGCGCTATGACGCTTTTCTTAGCCATAAATTCTTACCTTCGCTTTCCCTGCTTACTACTTCGCCGCTTCCTTCCGGAACGGACACCCAAGCTCACGAAGAAGTGATGTAGCATACGCATCGTTCTTCGCCGTGGTTACTATCGTTATGTCCATCCCGCGTACGCGGTCGATCTCATCGTAATCGATCTCCGGAAATACCAGCTGCTCGCGAATTCCGAACGTGAAATTCCCGGTTCCATCAAACGAGTTCGGATTCAGACCCTGGAAGTCTCTCACCCTGGGTAATGCAAGGTTGAAAAGCTTGTCCAGGAATTCATACATCCTGTTACCGCGAAGCGTAACGCTTGTCCCGACCGGCATTCCGGTCCTGATCTTGTACGCCGCCTGCGATGTCTTTGTCCGGGTCATGTTGCATTTCTGCCCGGTGATGACTACGAGATCCTTCATCGCAGCTTCCAGCACTTTGATGTCTCTCGCGCCTTCACCGACGCCCATGTTAATGACGACTTTCTCGAGTTTCGGCGCTTGCCACGGGTTGTCCCAGCCGAATTCCTTCTGGAGAGCAGGCACGATTTCCTCGCGGTAACGCTTCCACAACCGCGAAATCGGTGTCTTCAACGGACGCGTGGGTTCGGCTTCCTTCTTGCCCTTGGCCTTCTTCTTGCCCTTGGCTTTGCCCTCGCCTTTGGCCTTAGCCTTACCTTTATCCTTGGACTTCACTTCGTCCGCGGCGTCAGGTTTGGCCTCTGCAGAAGCTTCGACTTTAGCTTCCTTCTTGCCTTTGGCCTTAGCCTTACCTTTATCCTTGGACTTTACTTCGTCCGCGGCGTCAGGTTTGGCCTCTGCAGAAGCTTCGACTTTGGCTTCCTTCTTGCCCTTGGCCTTAGCCTTAGCCTTACCTTTATCCTTGGACTTTGCTTCGTCCGCGGCTTCAGGTTTGGCCTCTGCCGGAGCTTCGACTTCGGCTTCTTCCTGGACGTCCTTTTCTTTATCGTTCTTAGCCATTGTTTCTCGTCCTCAGGAGGTCAGTAAATCACCCCTGGTCTAACTGCTCCCCGCACTTTTTACACTGCCGTACATGGTATCGCTTTGTTTTACCCTCTTTGGTCCGCTCGACCAGCTTTTTGGTCGGGCTGGTCCGTGCTTTGCAGTGCGGGCAGACCACCGCGAGGTTGCTCAGGTGAATCGGCGCGGGTATGTCCGTAATTCCGCCGCCGCTTCCGCTCTGGCTTTCCTTACGATGCTTCTTCATTATATTTATGCCCTCGACAGTCGCGCGCTGCCTGACCGGGTCGACCTCGAGAACCTTGCCCTGTGCTCCACGGTCCTTACCTGTTCGCACGTACACCGTGTCGTTCATCTTCACGTGGAGCTTGGAATGTTTCTTTCCAACGACCTTGGATTTATTTTTCCGTGGTATTGCCATTGTGCTTCAGGTTCCTTTCTTTTCAGAGCACCTCTGGTGCAAGGGACACGATCTTCATGAACTTCTTTTCCCTCAGTTCACGACCCACGGGCCCGAAAACTCGTGTGCCAACCGGATTCTTGTCGTCCGGACTGAGGATAACAGCAGCATTGTCATCGAATCGTATCCTGCTGCCGTCAGCTCTTGAGTGCTCCTTGAGCGTCCGAACGATTACAGCCTTCACCTTGGTGCCCTTCTTCACGTTACCGTGCGGAAGCGCCTTCTTTACCGTGGCAACGATCACGTCGCCAATCCGACCGTATCGCCTTTTCGACCCACCGAGCACCCGGATACACAGTATCTCTTTTGCCCCGGTGTTATCTGCAACTTTTAAGCGGCTCTCCTGCTGAATCATCGTCGTTTCTTCCTTTCTAACTGTCTGACTCTTCAGATTTCCTCGAAGTACTGGTCAGAGAGCCCTCGTTATTCCGCCTTCTCCAGGATCTTCGACAGGCGCCATCGCTTTCTCTTGGACATCGGACGGGTTTCCTCGATCAGCACGAAATCCCCGACGCCGGCTTCATCCTTGTGATCGTGAACCAGGTACTTTTTCGTGCGGGTCAGGATCTTTTCGTAAAGTGGATGACGCTTCTTACGGTCCACGGCAACGGTGATCGTCTTGTTCATCTTGTCCGACACCACTCTGCCCTTGAGCAGCTTGCGGCGTGGAGCCTCGATGTTGTTATTTTCAGTCGCCTCACTCATCTCAGTTTCAGCCAACCTTTATGTTTCTTTCTTTAGCCACTGTTTTCAGCCTCGCGATCTCTTTCCTCACCTGCTTGAATCTCGCAGGTGACGATAACTGCGCCATCGAGGCCTGGAACCTCAGGTTAAACAGCTCCTTCATGAGCTCGTTGTAACGCTCTCGAAGCTCACGCTCGTCGTTTTCCCTGAATTCCTTTATCTGATCATTCGCCTTCATTTTTTCGTTCCCCGTTATCGCCGGGTTAGTCCCTCTTAAGGAATTTTGTCTTCATCGGAAGCTTGTGGCCTGCCAGCCTGATCGCTTCCTTCGCCATTTCTTCGCTGACTCCGCCGATCTCGAACATAACCGTTCCGGCTCTTACTACTGCCACCCAATGATCCGGGTTTCCCTTGCCCTTGCCCATGCGGGTCTCGGCGGGTTTCCTTGTGATGGACAAGTGCGGGAAAATTCTGATCCAGACTTTACCGCCACGCTTGATATGGCGGGTCATGGCGATACGGGCCGCTTCGATCTGCCTCGCGGTTATCCATTTGCCCGCGAGCGCCTGGAGTCCGTACTGCCCGAATGCGAGCGTATTTCCTTTTCGCGCGACACCATGCGGGTATCGACGGTGCATCTTCCTGTGTTTCGTTCTTTTCGGTTGCAGCATCTTTATGTACCGTAATTATTAACCGGGTTATCACTCACCGCTTAGATTTGTCGGAAGGTCTCCACGATAGATCCAGACCTTCACGCCGATTACTCCGTATGTTGTCCGCGCAACCTCGTACGCGTAATCGATATCCGCCCGTAATGTGTGAAGCGGGACACGGCCCTCGCGGAACGTCTCCTGTCGAGCCATCTCGGACCCGTCCAGACGTCCCTTCACCATTATTTTCACACCGAGAGCCTTGTTCTTCATGATTCGGTTGATCGTAATCTTGCAGACCCGCCTGAACCTTCGACGTTCCTCAAGCTGCCTTGCCACCGACTGCGCGTTCAAGGCGGCCGACAGGTCAGGACGGTCCACCGACTGGATGTTGATCAGCACCTGGCTGCCTACGAGCTTCTGGATGTCCTTCCGTACGCGTTCTATGTTGCTTCCGCCTGATCCGATAATGATACCCGGCCTGCTGGTGTAGATAATGACCTTAACCCGGCCCGGGTCGCGCTCGGTCACGATACGGTCGACCGCGCCGTTGCGCCTGAACATCCTTTTCAGCTCGCGACGGATGACCAGGTCCTCGTGCAGCGTATCCGGGAAAGCCTTCGGGCTTGCGTACCAGTTGGCAATCCATCTCTTGGAGATCCCCAGCCTGAATCCAACGGGATTAACTTTCTGACCCATTAATCTTCTTCTCCCTTTGTCCCTACGACCAACGTCACATGGCTGATCTTCTTGCGTATTGGAAATGCACGTCCCCGGGCTCTTTCTCGAAACCTTCTCATGTGCTTGTCCGGACCCTTGTCCGCAAAAGCCTTCTTCACAACCAGCGATTCGATTGGAAGCGAGTTGTTGTGATCTGCGTTGGCGCAAGCCGAGTGCAGCGTCTTGTATACCGTCCGTGCCCTGGGGCTCGGCAGGTTGTCCAGGATGTTGAGAGCTGCCTGGGCATCCTTGCCCCGGATCAGGTCAAGTATCCTTCGGAATTTTAAGTGCGATCCACGCACGAATTTGCTGGTCGCCTTGACGTCCATTGTTTACTCCGGTCCCGGTTTATCAACCCTTCTTGCCCGGTTTCGTCTTGCTATGCTTTCCGCTGTGACCGCGGAACAACCTCGTAGGTGCGAATTCTCCGAGTTTATGCCCAACCATCGACTCCGTGATGTAGATCGGAAGGTGCTTCCTTCCGTCGTGCACCGCGATCGTGTGCCCGATGAACTCAGGTACGATCGTGCTTGCGCGTGACCACGTCCGGATTACCTTCTTATCGCCGCTCTCATTCATCGCGACGATTCTCGCAAGGAGCTTCGGCTCGATAAAGGGTCCTTTTTTACTTGATCTTGACATGTTTTCTCTATGTCTCTTCTTTCATCCGTCAGCGGCGCTTCCTGCGCCTGCGGACGATGAACTTGTCAGTTGGATTCTTTTTCTTCCTTGTCCTGAATCCCTTCGCCTGTACACCCCACGGTGAACACGGCGGGCGTCCCGAATTGCTCTTGCCTTCGCCGCCACCATGAGGGTGGTCGCATGGATTCATGACCGTACCGCGTACGTGCGGTCGCTTTCCCAGCCACCTGCTGCGGCCGGCTTTGCCAATTTCCACGTTCTCGTGCTCGATGTTACCGACCTGGCCGACGGTCGCGAAGCACTCGGGCTTAAACTTGCGGATTTCTCCTGACGGCATCCTTATCTGTGCCCATCCGCCTTCCTTCGCCAGGAGCTGAGCGCTCATGCCGGCTCCCCTCGCGACCTTGGCACCGTGTCCAGGGATCATCTCGATATTGTGGATCTCGGTTCCAAGGGGAAGCTTGTGAAGCGGGAGTGCGTTTCCGACCGCGATCGGCGCGTCCGGACCGCTCATGATCTCGTCACCAGGCTTCAATCCCACGGGTGCGAGTATGTATCGCTTCTCGCCGTCCTTGTAGAAGATCAGCGCAATGTTGGCGCTGCGGTTCGGGTCGTACTCGAGGCAGTTCACCATGCCGGGAACGCCGTGCTTGTCCCGGTTGAAATCGACGATCCTGAGCCTCTGCTTGTGACCGCCACCGCGAAATCGCACCGTGGTCCGGCCCATGTTGTTCCTGCCCCCGCTACGCTTCTTGCCGACAACAAGTCCCTTCTCAGGCTTGTTTTTCCGCTTGAGCGACGGGTCCACGAGTGTTGTCATGAACCTTCTTGAGGGCGTGTATGGTTTGTATTTCTTAACCGGCATATCTTAAGCCGCCTTTCGGCTCGATTTTCTTTCCTTTATCAGCCCAGGTCTTCGTAAAGCTCCGGGATCGTGTCACCCTTCTGGAGGGTGACTATCGCTTTCTTCCAGTCAGGACGTCGACCGGCAACCCTGACGTTCTTGGTCTTTCGCTTGCCCTTGTAATTCGCGGTGTTTACATCGATCACGGTCACTTCGAACCGTTCCTCGACAGCACGCTTGATCTGGGCTTTCGTTGCTCTTTTATCTACCACGAACGAGTACTTTCCATCCATCGGACCGAAGTTCGATTTCTCCGTTACAAGTGGCCTGACTAATATTCTGTACGTTTCCATCTCGTTACACCTGCCAGATGTCCCGGACCGTCTCGAACGCCTTCTCGTGCGCAAGGATGGTTCCGTTTTTCATCACGTCAAATGTGTTCAGCCTGTCGGGCGTAAGAATTGTCACGCCCTGGAGGTTCCTGAGGCTCTTCCGGACCACGTCGAACTCCTCGCCTGCGGGAACCAGCACGAGAAACTTGCCCGGACGATCCAGCGATGCCAGGAATGCCTTGGCTTTCTTGGTGGACGGCTCCTTCAGCTTCAGATCGCCGAAGAGAAGCCAGTCCCCGTCCTGGATCTTTGACCAGACCAGGTGCTTCAGTGCAGCCTTCCGTTCCTTGCGGTTCATTCCGATCGTGTAATTACGGTTCCTCTGGGGACCGAAGGCAACTGCGCCGCCGACCCACTGGATTGCGCGGGTGGAACCCTGTCGCGCACGTCCGAGACCCTTCTGACGGAACGGTTTTCGCCCTCCGCCGTGGATCTCAGATCGGTTCTTAACATGCGCGCACGGGATTCGCGCGTTAGCAAGCTGTCTCTTGAGGCTCCGGGCAATAAGCATCTGATCCGGCTCGAATCCATCTGGAATCGTGTCCATCGGTACTTCGCCCTTGGCCTTACCTTTTATGTCGTAAACGTTCAACTTAGTCACGTTCAGTCACTCCCGTCAGGCACTTTATGCCGGATTCAGGGGGATAATCCTCAGAAGTCTGCCGCTGGGTCCGGGAACCGCACCCTTTATTGCGACAATACCCTTATCTTCATCAAAAAGAACAATTTCAAGATTCCTGACAGTCACGCGCTCGTTACCCATATGGCCCGGTTTTTTCGTGCCCTTGAATACACGGGCCGCGTCGGTAGCACCGGATGACATAGGCTTCCTGTGCGTCTTGCTTACTCCGTGGCTCGACGACTGGCCGTGGAACCCGTGGCGCTTCATAACTCCCGCGAATCCGCGACCCTTGCTCGTACCGACTACATCAACCTTGTCCCCGACCTTTATGAAATCGGTCGGAAGCTCAGTGTTGACTTCGTATTTCGATGGATCATCGACCCGTATTTCCGCCAGCTTTCGACGTGGTTTGCCGTCAATTTTCTTCTGGTGTCCGACCTCAGCGCGGGTAAGCCTGTGTCCCGGTACGGGATCCCAGCCAACCTGGATAGCGCTGTATTTATCGGGTCCGTCTTCCTTTTTTACCTGGATCACGGTAAGCGGGAGCAGTTCCACGAACGTCACCGGCACTCGCTTTCCGTCTTCCTTGAAGACGTTTCCCATTTGTATCTTTCGTCCTATCAGTTCCAGAGCCATTGCTCTTCACCTGTCCCGGATTGCTGCATTGCTGGATGCAGTTCTCGGGTTACTCCTTAAATTCGAATCTCAGCGTCGACCCCGCTCGGTAGTTCCAACTGCGTCAGGTTGTCAACAGTCTCCTGTGTCGGCTTTAAAATATCGATCATTCGCTTGTGCACTCGGATCTCGAACTGCTCGCGCGATTTCTTGTCCACGTGCGGCGACCGGTTTACGCATATCCTGTGAATTCGTACCGGGAGCGGTACCGGACCGACTACCTCGGCACCACTGCGCCGGGCGGTCTCGACGATCTTTGCCGCCGACTTGTCCAGAAGGTGATGATCGTATGCCTTCAGCCTGATCCTTATTTTTTGCTTTGCTTTGGCCACTTTAGCCGCTCCTTGTACTCCTTACTTGATTTCCTTGTGCAGCGTATGTCGACGCAGGTACCGGTTGTATTTCTTAAGCTCCAGCCGTTCCGTCGTGTTACGTCGGTTCTTGGTGGTCGTGTAGCGAGAAGGAGTCTTACCCTCGGCTTTCGCCTCGGTGCACTCCAGGGTTACTACGATCCTGACGTCCTTTTTACTTCTTCCACCTTTCTGCTGTGCCATATCTGTAACACCTCCACCGTTTCGGTAGAGCTTAAACCTTTCTTTTATTCAAGAATCTTATCGACTACGCCGGCGCCTACGGTACGTCCACCCTCACGGATCGCGAAACGGAGTCCTTCCTCCATCGCGATCGGCGTGATCAACTCGACTTCCATCTTCACGTCGTCGCC
>JAUWTM010000072.1 GCA_030614715.1 Planctomycetota bacterium | reverse complement strand
TTCCCTGTTCCAGTCCGCTGCGGACGCGAAAATATCGTATGTGGGATGGAAGTTCTTTTTGATTACAGCCTCGGGACGGATTCCTTTGAGATTTCCAAGGTCTTCCTGCGAATGGACGATGTACCCGTCGACCGCATTAAACGCCATACGGGTTAACGGGCCCTCGAGCGGACGGTCCTCGTGCTGTTTCACGTTGTGACAGAGCAGGATAACCGGGCAGCCCGCTATTTTCCGTATCAGGTTCGCCAGACGTGCGATATGCCATCCGAAGAAATGCGTCACCCACGTCAGGACAACGCCGTCGCAATTGTAGTCCCTGATCTGCCTCGCTATTTGAGTGAGAGTCCAGGGCTTGAGGGTGTGCCAGATGAACTCAGCTTCCTCGATTATCGGGGATTCGTCCTCGGCTGTCTGTCCCGTGCCGGGGTAAAGGATGGACGGGTACTGGTACGCATAGCTTTCAAACAGAACGTCGTGTTTCTGCCTGAGTGCACGGACCAGAAGGGTTGTGTAATGACTGATTCCGCCTTTGATAGGGTAGGTTGGGCCGACGACACAGATCCGCATCGCGCTACCGTCTCCCTGAAAATCGAATGTTGGCAATCTGTTCGCTTATCAGGCCCATCAGGAAGATGAGCAGGAACGACTGGAACATGAGCCCGGCGAACGGACGGATGTGAAGACGGCCCTCTGTCCACAGCCCGAGGATGAAGTCGATCGCGCCTAGTACAAGTGCGGTCAGGCTTATCGGCAGGAAAACCCTGAGCGGTTTGAAGAAAACGGCGATCCTGACAATGATCAGTAGGAACTTGCTGCCGTCGGAAATCGGCCTGATCTTGCTCCTGCCCTTTCTTCTCGCTCCCTGGATGGGCACCCAGTCGATCGCATAACCTGCCTTGATGACCGAAAGCGTGCTTGTCGCGGGCAGGCTGAAACCATTCGGGAACAGGTCTATAAATTCCAGCGCGATCTCCCTTTTCAACGCGCGCATTCCGCACGTGAGATCGGGGATCCTGCATCCTGCCACGTAGCTGGAGAATGTATTGAAGACCCAGTTTCCAAAGTTGCGGAACGCGGTTGCGTCTGTTCCTTCAGTGCGCTGACCCACAACGAGGTCGTAGGTCTTGCTTTTCTCGAAAAACTTTGGGATATCCTCCGGTGGATGCTGCCCGTCAGCGTCGATTATCTGGAGAATGTCGGCTTTAGCGTTACGCATGCCTGTTTTTACCGACGCTCCGTTTCCCATGTTGTACGGATGCCTGAAGAGCCGGAGGCGGGGTTCTTTTGCTGCGAATTCCTGGAGTATTTCCCACGTGCCGTCCTCGGACGCATCGTCGACCGCAAGGATCTCAAGGTTTATGGGCACGGCGAGGATGCGTGACAGCGTGTCCACGACATTCTCGCGTTCGTTGAAGATCGGTACGATCACTGAGAGTTCCGGTTTGGTCCCATCAGTGAAATTTTTACTCATCTGGTCCGACATATCAACTCTTGCAGGCGTCCACGAAGGCTTTAAATAATTTCGCCTGGTGCTTGTCGTCCTCGAACGTCATCTCCGGATGCCATTGTACTCCGATACACCATTTTTTGTTGGGATGCTCGATTGCCTCGACCAGCCCGTCCGGAGCCTTCGCGCTCGAGATCAGGCCCTTTCCATGAAGCTTGATACCCTGGTGATGCCACGAATTTACCTTTATCACGTCCTCACCGATTATCCTGTGCAGCTTTGTGTCAGGCTCGATCTCGACTGTGTGCGCCGGCACTGCGTGAGTCATGTCCGGATTATGATTCAACGCCATCCGCACCTGGCTTACGATATCCTGGTACAGCGTGCCGTCGAGGGCGACGTTCATCAGCTGAGCACCGCGGCAGATCCCGAGAATCGGGATATTGCGGTTGAACGAAAGGTTGAAGATATCGAGTTCGGTCCTGTCCTTTTTCGGCTCGACCTTGTACAGCTTCGTTGTCAGCAGGTCATTGTACAGGTTTGGATCGATATCGCCGCCCCCTGTGATGCAAAGGCCGTCGATCAGGTCGAATACCCGGTTTATGTACCGTCCTTCCAGCCCGACCGGAATAATTATCGGCATACCGCCGGCCTGATGTATGGCTGCGATATACGGGTCGTACAGGTAATGGTAATCGCAGTCGTGGTTGTCCTTGGAAGGAAGTCTCTGAAACGAACAGGTTACACCTATTACCGGGTGGGTTATTTTCGGTTTCTGCGGGGACCTGGACGTTGAGGATGCGGGCCTCGGGGGCGTGCGTCGTGTGGTTCGCCTCTGTGGAGGTCTTTCCTTTGGTTTTGAAGCGGGCTCTTTCTTGTCCTGCGGCGGCCTCTGCCTGCGTGCTTGAGGACTGGTTGTCCGTCGCGATGATTCTCTTGGTTTCTGTTCATCTGCCGCTGCAGACCCGGTTTCATCCTCGTCACGTCTGGTTGGGGCCCGCCTTGTTCGTCTGCTTCGTAAATCGTGCTTGATAATATCAGCCATGTGCTTGCCCACTCACATTGGTGAGTCGGCCTCCTTTTTGTTTCTTGCCGCGATTAATTCGCGGGTCGAGTTCACGATGGCTTGCTTGCGGGGAAGACATCCTGGTCTGCAGGATGGTTTCTATTCTATTCGTCCTCCGCAATCATCCATCTGTGCCATCGGACTCATTTCCCCTGAGTCCACGATGAGCGTGCCGTACAAGGTATCGACTGGCGGTTTTCTCGACTGGCTTGATTTCTCCGGTTTCATTATCGAATTTCTGGAGAACGATGCCGGCTTCCTGGAGAAACTCGAGCGCCATCGCCTGTGGATAGTCGCCCGTGAAGGTCACTCCCTCTATTCCGGCGTTTATGATCATTCTCGCGCACTTCAGGCATGGCTGGAGGGTAATATATATCCAGCTGCCCTTGACCGGAAGACCTAGTCGTGCCGCCTGTACTATTGCGTTTTCCTCGGCACAGCTGCCACGGCAGAGCTCAGCACGTTCACCGGCGGGTATTCCCAGGCCCCTTTTGAGGCATCCCAGGTCGATACAATGCGGCAGGCCGGACGGTACACCGTTGTAACCGGTGGATATGATTCTCCGGTCCCGCACTATCACTGATCCGACCCTTCGTGAAAGGCATGTCGTCCTGGCTGATACCAGCCCGGCGACCTCCATGAAGTACCTGTCCCAGTCCGGACGCGGGTCCGAGTCAAGGGGGGGCAGGTAACCTTCCGGATCGATCTGCAGATCAGATGCTTCGGGAATTCCGCTGATTGTCTGAAGCTCCGCCATTAATAATAGTATCGGGTGCTGAGCACCCATACACCATCCTATATGGGTATTTTGTAAAAATCAAATATTATGGATAGATACGGGCTTACTGCCCCCCTGCGAGCTGGCCGCAGGCTGCGGATGTATCGCGGCCTCGATTCCTGCGTATAAACACCCTGATTCCAAGTGATTTTATGGCTTCCTGTATTTCGTGGGCCCTTTCTCTGTATGATGGTTTGTAATCAAGTCCGCTGGCCCGGTTAAACGGGATGAGGTTGACCTTGACCCGTCCAGCCAACGGTCTCAGGTATCTCAAAAGCTTGTTCACCTGCTCCGGGGTATCGTTTATCCCGCCCAGAAGGACGTATTCCAGCGTTATCCTGTCGCCGTGAGAGAGCTCGATTGATTCGATAAATGCCCGAATATCCCTGAGGTTGAAACGGTCGTTCAGGGGCATCAGGTGGGTTCTGAGGCTGTCTGAAGGGGCATTCAGGCTTATCGCAAGGTGTGTCCTGGGGAATTTCCGGTGAAATGCTCCCAGACGTTCCAGTTCCCCGGCGGTAGAGACAACGATCCGTCTTGGAGACATTCCCACGGCATCAGGATGAGTCAGAATCTCGGTAGCGGATGAGACAGCGTCGAAGTTATGCATGGCTTCGCCCATTCCCATGAACAGGATCGTATCAGGCCACGCTCCGTACAGAATCCGCGCATGTATGACCTGGTACACGATCTGTCCGGTTGTCAGCTGCCCGTGAAGCCCCAGGTGCCCGGTTGCACAGAACCTGCATCCGACAGCGCATCCGAGCTGGGATGAGATGCAGAGAGTGTGACGTTTATGCTTCTGATCACCGGGGACCTTCGATTCTCTGGGCCTTGTTACGCCTGCAGATTCGAGATCTGTGGGCTCTGAGGGCATCCAGACGCTTTCCAGCAGAATATCGCTTCCCGGCACCTCGTATGCATGCTTAATAGTGCCGTCCTTCGATGTTACCGTAGTCCTGAGGGTGATGGGCGCCAGTACGGCGATCTCCGATAATCGTTCACGAAGGAATTTAGGTAGTGTTGTGGCCTCGTCGATCGACCCTATCGGTTGGCTGTACAGGGCTTCGAGAAGTTGCTTAGCCCTGTATGGCTTGTCTCCTATCGACAGGAAGAAACTCCCCAGCTCCGAAGGTGTGAAATCGTAAAGGGACCGTTGCTGGCGCCTGGTTTTGTCGGGTAATGGCATGTCCGTGACGATCATAACCGAAAATCTGCCAACTTACCCCATTTTTTATGTCAGTTTTAGCCTCTCCCGGGGGTTTAGATGGTGACAGGGTGATTCTGTCACAGGGAGATCACTATGGTACCTGACAACAGCGAACCCGGACTATTCAACGGGCACGTGCCGGATTTTGACTGGGAACCATCCGATGCTGAGATTGCTGCGGCGCTGGAATTGAACACTCTAACCACTTTCAGAACGCAGTTCAGACGGCTCAGGACCAGGTACAGCTCCTTCGTGAAGATGCACAGGCTGACTGAGAGCGATCTCGTCGTATTTTCTGACTGGGCTGATGTCAACAAGCAGAGATATCTCGATGGAGCTTGCGGCCTGACCATGGGCACGGAACTGGAACAGGTCCCGGGCGATGTCAAAATAATCACTTATTTCGACAGCAGGTACCCACCACAACTCAGGGACATATATGACCCGCCACCGGTTCTCTACGTCATGGGTGACATTTCTTTCGATTACAGCACTTCGTTAGCGATCGTTGGTACCCGTACAAAGACCGAATACGGTCGCAGGACTACGGAGCATTTTGCCTACCAGCTCGCGAGTTGGGGATTCACGGTAATTTCCGGCGGTGCGAGGGGGATCGATTCCATCGCCCATTACTCTGCCCTTGATGCGGATGGTAAGACCATAGCCGTGCTGGGCTGCGGGATTGACGTGACGTTTCCTCCGGAGAACAAGAGGCTCTTTCGGGATATCGCTGAGACTGGTGCAATCATTTCTGAATTTCCTATGGGTCTGTATCCCGGGAAATATAACTTCCCGGCAAGGAACAGGATTATCGCGGCACTGGGTCGTGGGACGCTTGTTATAGAGGCTCCTGAGAGGTCCGGAGCGCTTATCACTGCAGAGCTGGCGTTACAGAATGGAAAAGATGTCTTCGCGGTCCCGGGACGCCTGACGGACGGAAGGTCCAGGGGTACTAACAAGCTGATTCATGATGGGGCATGCATGGTACTCGATCCGTCGGACATTCCCCTGAGGTTCGGTCTGACGGTCGTGGAGGGCGATGACGCGGTTCCTGTCGATCTTGCGGCACATCTCGATGGGGATGAAGCCCTCGTGTACAAGGCTGTTACCCTTGATGCGAGGGAAGCCGATGTGATCGTCAGGGAGGTTGGTCTGCCGGCACCAAGGATCCTTTCAGCCCTGCTTATCCTCCAGACGAAGGGTCTTGTCAAGGAGCTTCCCGGAAGCAGGTTCGTGCGTCCGGTCCGGCCGAAATTGCCCTGAAATCCGGACCCGGTTTAATCGAATCTTACCGGACCGATCATCAGCAAATTCGCTGTAAACAGATTAAATGGGAAATAAATAGACCAAAAGCCATGATAATTAGTTCGAAACACTGCGCAGCCGCTGATAACATTAACATGTACCCGACAGGCAGGTTTCAATGGGTGATTGCAGTATTTTATCCCGCAGTCTGAGATGGGAAATTCTCAACATGTAGATGGGAGAAAATGCTCTTAACGGTTGACAGGGGCAATTTATTGACTAGGATATACTGCCCGTTAAACCTAATTGCCTCTGTCCTTTATCTTTATGTCAGCGGTAAGACAGGAAAATAAGTAAAAATCATGGACCAGGTGTAACATGGAATCAACTCCTGAAAAGCCACCAACCAGGAAGAAAAGTACAACCAAAAGCAAAAAAACGCGGAAGGCAAAGAGCGGAAAGCCGCTTGTAATTGTCGAGAGCAAGGCCAAGGCGAAAACCGTGGCGCGGTACCTCGGACGTGGCTACAGCGTGAAGGCCTGTCTCGGGCATGTCAGGGACCTCCCCAAGACATCCCTCGGTATCGACCTCGAGCATGACTTCAAACCAAACTATGTCACCAACAGGGAACGCAGGGAGGTAGTTAATGATATTAAAAAAGCTGCCAGGACCGCGTCCCGGATCTATATAGCGACTGACCCTGACCGTGAGGGTGAGGCGATAGCGTGGCATCTGAGCCATATCCTGAAGAAGCCGGACATAACGAGCAGGATCGAGTTCAACGAGGTTACCCGTCAGGCTGTCAAGGAGGCGATCGCCAGCCCGAGGACCATCGATGAGCTGAGGGTCAATGCTCAGCAGGCGAGAAGGATTCTCGACAGGCTTGTCGGGTACAACCTGTCACCGTACCTGTGGAGAGAGCTGGAGAGCGGATTGTCCGCAGGACGTGTGCAGTCTGTTGCTGCAAAGCTGATTTGCGTCCGTGAGGATGAAATCGAGGCTTTCGTTCCCGTCGAGTACTGGACGATCGACGGTATGTTCCGGAAGGTTACGGATGAGGCTGCTCCTGCCGAGGCATTCAAGGCAGGTCTTGCGAAGATCGACGGTGAAAACGTTGAGATCGGCAGCCAGAAAATCGCTGAGGATATCGTCAGGGAATTGGCTGAGCTTGCGTTCAGGATCGAAGCTGTAATTAAGAAAAAAATTACTAAACGACCCCTGGCCCCGTTCACGACCTCGACCCTCCAGCAGGAAGCCTCAAAACGTCTCGGATTCACCGCCCGTAAGACGATGAACATCGCCCAGCAGTTATACGAAGGTATCGATATCGGTGAAGGCGGACAGGAAGGTCTCATCACCTACATGCGAACCGATTCTGTCAGGCTCGCGGATGAGGCCGTCAACGGAGCTCGAGATTATATCTCCGAACACCTCGGAGCACAGTATGTTCCGGAATCTCCTAACACTTATAAAACCAAACGTAAAGTACAGGACGCCCATGAGGCGATCCGTCCAACAGTGCCGTCAAGGTCACCTGAATTAATCGGACGCCAGCTCGATAAGGATCAGGCGAAGCTCTATTCGCTGATTTGGCAGCGGTTCATCGCCTGCCAGATGACTCCCGGAATCGATGAGCAGATCCAGGTCGAGATTGTTGCTGGACGGTTCATGTTCCGTGCGACACAGACCACCCGCGCATTCGACGGCTTCAGGAAGATATACACGATCAGAAACAACAATAACGGTAACAATTCCCAGGCGGTTCTGCCCCCGTTGAATGAAGGCGACGACATAGCGGTTGAGGAGGTTCTGCCAGAACAGCATTTCACGAAACCTCCACCGAGATACAATACTGCCAGTCTCGTAAAGACACTTGAGGAGCTGGGTATCGGACGTCCGAGCACCTATGCTCCGACCATTTCAACGATCATCGACCGTAAGTATGTAACCCGTGAAGGCCAGAGCTTCCGTCCAACCGAGCTTGGCAGGAAGGTTAACACCCTTCTCCTCGCTAAGTTCTCGGATATCATCGATGAGGGCTTCACGGCTAAAATGGAGAACAACCTTGACTCCATCCAGGCTGGTGAGAAGGACTGGGTCGAGAGCATCCGGGAGTTCTACAAGCCGTTCCTCGAGGACCTCAGGGAAGCCCTCGACATGGAGTGTCCCAAGTGTAACGCACCGATCGCGATCCGTAACGGTCGTTACGGGGCATTCTTCGCATGTACCAGGTATCCGGACTGCGACTGGCGGTCATCCATTTCACCAAAGCAGCAGGAAGCTGAACCTGAAAAACTCGATGAGAAGTGTCCGAAATGCGAAAAGGACCTCGTTATGAAGCACGGCAGGTACGGTAAGTTCGTGGCATGCACGGGCTTTCCGGAGTGTCGATACACGCGTTCAATCGAAGACGACAAGGACGACGCAGGAACTCCGGCTGAGGGTGAAGCGGGCAAGAAACGCGAGGTAACCTACTCAGATAAACCATGTCCGAAGTGCGAATCCAAAATGGTATTGAGGAGGAGCCGGACTGGCCGGTTCTGGGGATGCGAAAAGTATCCTGAATGTGACGGTATCGGGCCGTATACGATCGGCGTACCGTGCTCGGGCGAGGACTGCGACGGTGAATTTGTCGAGCGCAGAACCCGCAGGGGCAAAATTTTCTACGGCTGTACGAATTACCCGGACTGTAACGAGACAAGCTGGACGTATCCCGGTAAGAGGGATGTCCCTGAATCCGAAAGCGCTGCACCACCAGAAGACGATAAGGTCAAGGCAGAGGAAAAGGCTTCAGAATAAGTTGAATCGAGACCAGGCTAAGTACTTACCAGGGCAATCTGACACGATTGCCTTTTTTATATCTATAAGTCTGCAATAAAGTGAGTCCCACCAGCCTGTAATGAAAATGTTAAGATATTGCCACTTTGGTATTCCAAATTTCCGGGTATGACTGACACAATTCTAATAGTCGAAGACGAACAGGACATGGTCTCGGCACTGGAGTATAACCTCCAGCAGGAGGGATACGACACCAGGGGTGCGCTTACGGGCAAGGATGCACTTGAGCTTGCCCTGAAGGAGCCTGTTCCCGATCTCGTGCTGCTTGATCTCATGCTCCCGGATATCTCCGGATACGAGGTCGGTAAACGTCTCCGGGACCATGAAAGTACACGTGACATTCCAATTATTATGGTCACCGCCCGTGGTGAGGACATCGACAGGGTTCTCGGACTGGAATTGGGTGCTGATGACTACGTTGTCAAGCCTTTCAATGTGCGGGAGCTCATGCTCAGGATTAAAGCTGTGCTCCGACGCTCGAAACCCGTTGAGAAAGAGCATCCCAGGGCAACATTCGGGCAACTGACCATTGACGTGCCGGGTCACCGGATTTGGGTCGGTGAAGTGGAGGTCAGCCTGACCCTGCTGGAATTCAGGCTGCTCGAGACCCTGTACGAGCGCAGGGGACGGGTTCAGTCAAGGGATACGCTTCTCACCGATGTTTGGAGTATCGAGGCTGACGTAACTACCCGTACAGTGGACACTCATATCAAGAGGTTAAGGCAGAAGCTTGGGTCGGCGAGTGACTACATTGAAACCATTAGAGGAGTAGGCTACCGGTTCAGGCAGAATCCGGAGTAAAATGCACATCCAGCTTGGAATCCGCAGCAAACTTTTCCTCATTTCATTAGCGATCATCGTTGTGATGGCCATCATCAGCGGTGTGTACATCGAGAGCCATCTACGATCATGGCTTGAGTCAAGGATCGAGACCGAACTCCAACGGCACGCGTCGTCAATCTCCACTTTAATTGAAAATACGGTCACCGAAGACTCTATGTAAACCATGGATGGCCTTGCTGACAGCCTTGGATCCGAAATCTCGTCACGTGTTACCTTCATTGCCGAATCCGGGGTGGTGCTCGGGGACAGTGAAGTTCCCCTCGAAGACGTCCCGGAGATGGACAACCACGGAGATCGCAGGGAGTTCAGGGTCGCTCTTGGTGCAGGTCTGGGTGTATCGCGCCGTTACAGCACTACTCTCGAAACATCGATGATGTACGTAGCGGTTCCGTATGAAATAAATGGAAGCATTGGCGTGGTGCGTGTTTCCATGCCTCTTACGGAAGTAGATCGGATCATCGGCAGGATGCGCACGATTGTTCTTCTGGCCACATTTATTGGATTGCTCGTAGCCATATTAATGACAGCGATCGCATCGCACCTGATGTCGGGTGCCCTGAGAACGCTTGTCGATTATTCGAAAAAGCTCGCGGAAGGCGGACGGGGTGGCAGGCTGGTTGTAACATCGCGGGACGAGGTGGGCGGCCTCGCAGGATCGATTAATCTGCTGGGTGAAGAGCTGGAGAACGTGGTGGACGAGCTGGCAACGGAACGTAACCACCTCGAAGGCGTGCTCGAAGCTATTGACGATGGCGTTCTGGCGATTGATGGAAACCAGGTGGTCACGCTGGCTAATTCCGCGGTACTTGAGCTTCTGGGTCAATCACGGCCGCTGGTCGGAAAAACTCTGCTCGAGACCATCCAGGTTCCGGCACTTTACGACGCGGTCGGCATGGTTGACGGCGGGACACCGGTAACAATTGAGTTTGTCCTCCCCGGCATGACTCCCACCCATGTTCTGGCTCACATTACATCACACGGAGGCGGCGGGGGCAGGGTTATCGTTCTTCGTGACGTAACAGAGATCCGCAAGCTGGAAAATGCACGTCGTGATTTCTTCGCTAATGCATCGCACGAGCTTCGCACTCCGGTCGGGATCATACAGGCCAACGCTGAGACGCTCGAACGTGGCGCTTTGGAGGATTCAGCAAAAGCCGGGCAGTTTATCGACGCAATAACACGTAATTCTGCGCGTTTATCCGCACTGATTAACGACCTCTTGCAGATTTCCAGGATTGAGGCTGGAAAATACCACTTCGAAATGAAGACCACCCCGGTCAGGCCGTCGGTTGACTCTGCCTTGAACGCGCTTGCCAACCTTGCGGGTTCGAAAGACATAAGCATGACGACTGATGTGCCGGAGGATCTTGCAGTTTTCGCGGATGAAAATGCGCTTGAGGACGTGTTGTTCAATCTCGTGGATAACGCGGTGAAATACACTGGTGATGGTGGCAGGGTATCGATCAGTGCGAAGCAGGTTGACGATCTTGTGCTCATCGAGGTCGAGGATAACGGTACCGGTATCGCTCCCGACGAAAGGGATAGAATCTTCGAGCGGTTCTACAGGATCGACAAGGGAAGGTCGAGGGAGATGGGTGGTACGGGACTCGGATTGTCAATCGTGAAACACCTCGTGACAGCTATGAACGGTGAGGTCAGCGTACGAACCGCGACACCTAAGGGATCCATATTCACCATCACGCTGAAAGCCTGATAGGCAAAATCTTCCATCCGGCAGGCTCTGTTCAAACAGACATCATCGACATTCGGACCTGCTGAGTATACAATCTGTACCTGCTCCGGAACCGATCCACTTTGCATTGAAATTGTTACGAAAGGACTAACGCATGTCTGCCAATACCGCTTCTCCCGACCTCATCGCTCTGAGGACTGACCTGTCAAAATTTATCAGGGAGCTTTCACTCGAAAACTACCTCCATTTTTCAGGTCAGAAAGAGACCCTGGAGATCGTGCCGATTTACGAACGCTATGGCCATCTTGTTTCGAAGGACCTGGCGAAGAACCTTCTTGAAAGATGGCAGTCCGTGGAGACCGATGAAGACAGGAAAAGTTACAAGCACCTGCACCAGTTCGCATTTTTCGGTTACCTCGGCAACCTGAACAAGGAGCTGTTCGAGGAGATGACGAAGAGGCAGGCGTCGATGAAGATTGAATTCGACGGAGACGAGATCGGTTATCACGGCATATTCCCCAGACTCCTGAACGAGCCCGACCCGGACAAACGTATGGAGATCGATGACAAGGCCTGTGTGCTGGAGGAGGAGCTGAACAAGCTTCGGATGGAATCGTGGGGGGTAACATTCGATGTGTTCAGGGAGTTCGGTTATCCAAGCTACAGGGAAGGCTGCCAGAGTTCATTCCAGATAGATTACGACTGGCTTGCCGGGGAGCTTCGACAGTTCCTTGATGAGACAGAGGCTGCGTATATCGAAGCTTTCAACAGGCTTTCATCCGATAGGCTTGGATACCCGATTACCGAGGCCAGAAAGTGCGACCTTGGGTACCTGATGAGAGGCGGAGCGTGGGACGACTATTTCCCGAAGGAAGGAATGGTTGAGAAGGCATCGGGATTCCTGCGCGATATGGGTATCCCGACTGACAAAACTCCCGCAGTGATACTCGACACTGAGGAGCGCGAGAAGAAACGTCCACGCGCGTTCTGTTCGTCTGTTGAGCCGGGGAAGGAAGTGTACGTCTGTGTGCGTCCGATGGGGGGAATGAGTGACTACCTGACATTCCTGCACGAGGTTGGACATGCCTATCATTTCGCTCATACGGATTCGACGATAGATGCGGAACTTATCCAGATCGGTGACAGCGCGACCAGCGAGGTATTCGCGTTTAATTTCAATTACCTGGCATCCGATCCGGAGTGGCTTAAGACATACATTGGTATTGACGATCCTTCGTCAATCGTTGAATTCATCCTTCTTCAGAAGATGTATTTCCTGAGGCGTTATTCCAGCAAGCTGTTGTACGAACTTGAGCTGCTCTCAGACTACGATATCGAAGGGAAGTCAGATCTTTACACGAAATACCTGGACAAGGGGCTGAAGGTAACGCACCGTCCGGAAAACTGGCTTAACGATCTCGATCCTGCATTCTATTCGGCCGGTTACCTTCGGGCATGGATATTCGAGATGCAGTTAAGGGAGCACCTTATTAGCGAGTTTGGCACGGACTGGTGGCGTAATCCGAAGGCCGCGGACCAGTTGAAGGAATACTGGAGTACGGGACGTAAGTACATGCCTGAGGAAATGGCTGAGCGTATCTGCGGACGAAAACTGGATCTGGGTCCCATCAAACGAGAGATAATGGGTTAGTGTTATACAAAACTAACCTCAACTCCCAATGCCGCCCACAAGCTTACCAGTCACCCTTGAATTACCCGTAAAAGGTCCTGCTTGTGGGTGCTTCACCTAATGTTCCATTTATAAAATCTTCGATACCAGTATCTCGGTCCGTTTAGGTAGACCCGTCATCCCGCCCAGCTTTGTAACACTTTGAGACGCTACCCTGTTGGCAAAATGAGCTGCGTCTACGGGATTCATCCCCTCAGCGATCCCGACAGCGAATCCACCGGTGAAACTGTCGCCTGCTCCGGTTGAATCGATTGCGTTAACCTTGATACCGGGGATTTCGGTGACACCCGATGCGTCTACAACAGCAGCACCCCGGTCACCGAGCGTCACGACCCAGATTTGTTCCCCATCGATGATCGGTTTGTGATCCTTCAGGACTGTGCAATCGTCTGCTGTTTTAATGTCGCAATTTGCGAACTGCCCGCACTCGATTTCATTCACGCACCAGTAATCGACCAGCTCCTGGAACGAATCAGGAAGGTCGCGCCACGGGGCTGCGTTGAGAAGGGTCGGTACGCCTGCGTCCTTTGCCAGTCGAAGGCATTTTTCAACCACGTCGTCGGGTGTTTCAAGCTGGAGAGAGACGATTGAAGCACTCTTTATCGCTTCGTGAGTAATTTGGTCGATCTCATCAACATGGTAATTCATGTTAGCTGCGCGGAAACCACCGATGAGGTTACGTCCGTCCGGAGCGACATAGATCATCCCGATCGCGGTGTGATCGCCGTCGACGATTTTGATCCCATTGGTTGGAAAGGCCTCGGATCTCAATACTTCGAGTACTTCGGTGCCGTAATGATCGTTACCGATTCGGCCGTAAAAGGCGAGGGGAGCGTCGAGACGGTGAATCTGGACCGCCTGGTTAAGTCCCTTGCCGCCGATGAACGTGTTGAATCCGCTTGCCGGGACTGTTTCTCCCACTGAGGGAAGATGCTCGACCGTCATGACGAGGTCGTAAACGATGCTTCCTATGACGCATATAGGCCGGTGATTGTTACTGACCATTTATTACTCCCGATGGTGAATTGAAGGATATTGTACACAATATCGATGGTAATAAGGGTAATAATTGTGATCAATAAAGTGGACTGTCAATAAAGGGGGCTGTCAATAAAGGGGACATTCAATAAAAGGGGACTGTCACCTTTTTGCGTAAGCCAGTCCTTTAAGTATGTTCACTTACGCTGAAGCAAAAAGGATGCCTGTCCCCTTTATTGTAGTTACATTTTATGTGAGTCTCCCTGTCCCCTTTAAACTTTTTCATCAGGACCACACATAAACAAGTTTACGTGTCCCATTTATCACGTAGCGCGGGCGTCCCGCCGGCTGTCTAGTGGACGTCCCGTCCGCAGTTAAAAGACTGCCTGTCCCCATTAACTGTTTTCATCAGGACCACACACAAACAAGTTTGTGTGTGGTATTCATCATGAAGCTTATCTCGTAGCGCGGGCGTCCCGCCGGCTGTCTAGTGGACGTCCCGTCCGCTGTAATATTTCCCCTCAAAATAAAATCCCCACTCGTGAGAGCGGGGATCCTTGCAGAATAGAAGTGCAATAAGGCTAGAGTTCTGCTTTAAGGGCGGTGAAACGTGATTCGCCCGTAATCTCAAATGTATACATGTTAAAGTTAATATCCTCCGACGTGTTCATTGCATAGAGACGTCCAACCTGCTTGCCGTCATCAGCCGTCCACTTGTAGAGTATTACCTGTGCAGCGAGTTGTTCGCTGATGAAAACTTCAAGGTACGCACGGGTAAGAAGCACCCTTGTGTCCCAAACTCCCTCAAACGGTATGGTTGCGTCTCCTTCTCCGATACCCGTTTCATTATAGGTGATCTTGATAAAGGAGCTCGAGCCGTTGAGGATTTCCAGCTCCCATTGTTCATCCGTGTAAATATCCCATGGGAACTGCAGCCCGATCGGACCGCCTGTATCCTCATTATATGCGAATGCAACGCCAAACGGGAGATGCATAAGGCGCTCGATATGGCCGTGGATGTACAACACGTCAGAGACAAAATCCGGTTCCTCTGCCATGTAGAGGTAACCTGCTATTCCAATGCCGTAGAGATCGTTACGGGTGTAATAATCGACCGTTGACGGGAAGAATGACTCGTAGTCCTCAATCTCCTGGTCGGATGGCTGGTAGATGTAAAGATAATCGGGATCGGGCAGGTAGGAGGACCCGGTGAAATCCCATGGACCGTCGTAATCAAGGTAATCGAATGGAATATCCTCAGGTATCACGCACGACATCGCGTAGTATTCATACCCGTTAACCGATTTGAAATCCTGGTCCTCGGGAAGGGTGATGGTCACATGTGATTCAACGAAGAACTGGATCGGTGTGTCGAGTGTGTCGGATTTTCCGCCATCGTCGATGATCTTGAGATCCACGGTCTGGTCGCCGGCTCCGAACATCTTGACAGGATTTGAATCGGTACCCTCATCGTATTCGTCGCCGTAGATTCCGTCGTTGTCGAAGTCCCATTGGTACTCAATGATGAAACCGTCCGTGTCATCGCTGCATGTGCCGTCGAATTCGATCGGCTGGTCCTCCCAGAGGAAGGTGGAGATAAGGTCGGCACAGGCCGTTGGTGGTTCGTTGAATGGATCGACTACGTAGATAGTTATTTTGTCATCAAGGAGGTCCACCGCGCTCTCGTTGTCGTAAACGCGAAGGTCGACCTCGTAAATGCCTATGTCATTGTAGATAACAGTTGGTTCGGTGTCTGTACCGCTGTCCCATGCGTCGCCGTATGAGTCATTCCCGTCAAAATCCCATTCGTAAAGAACGATGATGCCGTCCAGATCCTCACTGCATGTGGCATCGAATGTGATCGACTCACCTGGAATAATCTCTGTAACATCCGAAGTCGCACACGCTATTGGAGGGATGTTTCCTCCGGTCACGGTGATTAGAATTGGCGCATCGAGTGTGTCGGTTGCGTCGTCATCGTCGGTGACCTGAAGATCGACGTTATAAAATTCTGCTGTGTCGTAGAACTTCTGAGGATTAATCTCGTCACCGGCGTCCCATGGGTCTCCGAAGGTTCCATCACCGTCGAAGTCCCATTCGTACGACATGATCATACCGTCGTTATCCTCGGATGTTGAAGCATCGAAGGTAACGGTTTCACCGATGAGAATTTCGTTAACATCGGCTGTTGCATCTGCGACAGGCGGTTCGTTCGGCACCGGGCCGGTATCTTCAATCTCT
Organism: Planctomycetota bacterium; assembly: GCA_030614715.1. Taxonomy (GTDB): domain Bacteria; phylum JAJVIF01; class JAJVIF01; order JAPKYR01; family JAPKYR01; genus JAUWTM01. Next base: position 4,116 of record JAUWTM010000072.1, on the reverse strand, counting down.
GCGAAGGGGAAGCGGAGGTAGGACGTTAATGGTGCTGAGCCGGTGTAGCCGGTCATTCCGGGCTGGTAATCGCCGTTAGCGCTTATCACGGATATCAGGGCTTCATAATCGCCGTTGTTGGTCAGGTAATCACCATCGATCTCGATTTCGTACACGGCGTAAGCCTGGTTGCCCGAGCCTGCGTCGGTAAGGGTGCCTGTGAAAGATTGCGACATGCCTTCAGGGCACTCAAGCTTGACCTCTGCGATCTCGTCCGCTACATCACCATCGGTCAGGTATCCCTGCCAGTCGAATATGCTGACCTCATATACAAGGCTTCCGCCCTTGATCGAACTGGTTTCGAAGTACAGGGAGTTGAAATTACTCTCCACGTGGATGCGGAACGGTTCCGGCTGGTTGGCTGATGCCGGGTAATCATCCGGAATGATGACCGGGTCACCGGGATTGTAACCGGGAATCGGTTCCCAGGAGACGTCGATAGCATAGTTGAACCGGATCACGAATTTATTCTCTTCCTGGGGGAAGTAGATCTGGTAGTGACGTGAATTCAGTGAGCCGGGGGAGAAAACCGCGCGATCTGCTATATTCAGGCCGTCAGGATGTTCATTATTGCCGAGATCGTCGGCGAACAGTTTGAATCCATTGATTGTAGCATTGTAATCGCCGACCGAATGGGGGATACCGAATGATCCGTCGCGGTATGACACAATATTGTTGGCGATATTGAACTCGGTCGGATTCCACCATCGACTCCATCCGTCGGCATTTACCAGGTGTACGTCATCATTTCCGGCCAGGATGATCGATGGATCGTCGAATCCGTAGACCGATCCCTTTCCGATGACCACTCCGTGAACATCGAATCCGGCAAGATTGGGTTTCCCGGGAAACGGGTGCTCGATACCCACGTCAAGGCTGATCGTGCTTGCCCCTTGATCGACGTTGAAATTTGAGAACGTGAACCTGGTCGGGGGACCGTCGACAAATTTACTCACATTCAGGTGCATCTCGGTCGACCGCATGGGGATTGCCTCGAATAACCCCTGCTCCGTATCGATTATCCAGTCGAAGTATCCCCAGAGCGCACGTCCTGACGCCTCGGACTGGGCCGTATTCGTGATGTCCGGACCTGAAAGGTCTGATGTATCGGGAGTGGTGGGAATTGGATTATTACCGGAAGCGCATCCAACTGCGAGGATCGCGACAGCGACCACGAGGAATATTCTTTTTAACATTTAAAGCAGAGACCTCCGCTTGATTTGAAAACTTACAGCTCTTTAGGTTATATGTTGCCGAGTTGGCTGATTTAGACGATGTTTATAATGAGCGACCCTGGACTCCGGGAAATGTCGCAGATATGTACCACCGGGATTTTAGATAAGAAAACGTCCGTTTTTCTTATGAATTAGGAAATCTTCCAGAATTTATTATAATAAATATAATAAACCCAATGCCGAAAGCGCCGGGACAGAAATATTCAAAAATCATAATATCACATCCTGGTACTGATTTCGATTCAATTGCCAGCATGTGGGCTGCTCATATCCTTAACCCGGACGTCCCGGTTGTCATGATCGCTGGAAGCGATTCCAACGTGCGGGAGTTCCTCGCACTTTACGGTTCTGAATTCAAGCGAATCAAGCTGAAAGAGATCGATATAGGCGCGGTACGTCACCTGATCCTTGTCGATTGCGCAAGCAGATCCCAGCTCAAACGCATAGAAGGTCTTCTTGACCGCAAGGACGTATTTGTCGAGGTCTGGGATCATCATCGCAAGGAGGGTCCGGAATTCAAGGTCGATGACCTTCATTACAGGAAGGTCGGCGCGAACACGACGGTGCTGGTCGACGAGATAATCCGCAAGGGTATACAACTCTCACCTGAGGAAGCCACGTTGCTGCTTCTCGGTATTTACGAGGATACTGGGAGTCTCAGGTTCGGGTCGACGACTGCTGATGACATGATTGCGGCATCGCATCTGCTGAAATCGGGTGCTTCACTTGACACTGTCGATAAATTCATGGGAATCCGTCTCACCCGTGCTCAGAAAGAGCTCCTTACGACCCTGTCTTTGAACGTCAGGGTGATTGAAGTCAGGGGACTTCCGATTCACATCACACGGGCGAATGTCACTGAGTTTGTGGACGAAGTCGCGTTCCTCGCCAAAAAGGTACAGGAAACCGAGGCCGCGGATGTCCTGTTTGCCCTGATTCAGCTTCATGAACGTGTATTTATTGTCGGCAGAAGCCGTCTGCCGTCGGTTAATGTCGGCCAGATACTGTCGATTTTCGGTGGTGGCGGACATCCACAGGCTGCAAGCTGCCTTCTGATCGGAACGACTCATACTGTCGCAGCCCAGAGGCTTCTCGACGCCATACGTGAGCAGGTCCATCCGTCCGTGCTTGCAAGGGATATCATGTCGACTGTAGTCCGGACGATCGATCCCGAATCGTCGATCGAGGATGCCCACGCGATTATCGTCCATACCGGGTACTCGGGGCTCGTCGTGACCGGCGACGGGTACAAGGTCGAGGGGATCATCACGCGTCCGGACATCGATAAAGCGATGCATCACGGGCTCGGACATGCCCCGGTCAAGGGATATATGATCCGGAATCCCGTGACCATTTCCGAGGAATCCAACCTGAGAGAAATCCAGAACACAATTATTGAAAAACGCGCTGGCTTCCTGCCGGTTGTGTTCGGCGGGAAAGTCTCCGGAGTGGTGACGAGAACCGATGTGCTCAGAGCGCTGCATAAGGCATCGCCCGATACTGACTCCGACGGTGCAGGGGACCTGGGAGAACTCGGGAAGGAACTGCTCAAAAAACTTCCGCAGCAGCATCTCGACCTGCTTGCCCTGGCTGGTGAAGTAGCCGATTCGATGCGGGTGTCGTGCTACCTTGTTGGCGGGATCGTACGCGACCTGATGCTCGACTATCCCAATGCCGATATCGACCTGATGATAGAGGGCGACGGCATTGAATTCGCTCACCTCCTCTCCAGAAAACTTGATTCGCGTGTTATTGAGAATCAGCGGTTCAGGACCGCGAAAATCCTGATCAGGGGAGGGGTGCCGATTGACGTCGCCACCGCCAGGGAAGAATTCTACCTTAAACCGGGTGCGTTACCCGAGGTAAGCGCGGCGGGTATTCGCGACGATCTCGTGCGGAGGGATTTCACGATCAACACGCTCGCGATCACCCTGAACACACGCGGCTGGGGTACCATGGTGGACCATTTCGGAGGCGTGGATGACATCCGTAACGGATTGATTCGCGTCCTGCACACCTTCAGCTTCTTCGATGACCCAACCAGGATCCTCAGGGCGTTGAAATTCTCCGAGAGATATAAGTTCGAGCTTGAAATCCAGACAAACGAGCTTTTAAAACGTGCGCTGGCCGAGGGCCGCCTGGATGATATCTCACCGGAGCGCTTCAGGGATGAGTTTGTCCTGTGCCTGAAAGAGGACGACGCGTGGTCGGTCGCGCGTCGCATCTCCGAGGAGGGGATTCTCGGCATTATGCATATGCCTCTGTACCCGCCGGTCAGCCTGAGAGAACCCGGGGACCTCCTGAGAGAAGCCATAGACTGGATTTCAATACATGTCGAGCCTGATGACATGCCTGAGCGGGATCTTTTCTATATGGCTTACCTGATCAGGGATTCAGAGCCCAGGGAAGCATCGGAGTTTATCAGAAAATATAAATTTGACAGGTCGTACAGGCACCTTGCCGATGCCCTTGGCGCGTTCCAGGAAGCACGTCAGGTGCTTCATGAGCCCATAGACAAGGCCAGCAGGCTTTCAATCGTTATCGAGAACCTTCCCATACCTTACTGGGCGGATCTGATTGCCGGGAAGGACAAGGACAGCCCTGAACGACGTAACATGGAGCGTTTTTTCGGGGAGTTGATGGGTGTACAGCCAGAGGTCAATGGCGAGGACCTTATTGAGGAAGGATTCGAACCCGGACCGTCGTTCAGAAAAGCCCTCGACGAGATCCGTCGCGCAAAAATGGATGGAGAGATCAGTACAAGGGAAGAGGAACTCGAAATCGCAAGGTCGATACTCTCGCAGTCCTGATCAACTGCCTGACCAACCATCCCAATGCCTCC
>JAUWTM010000063.1 GCA_030614715.1 Planctomycetota bacterium | reverse complement strand
TTTGAACGGATCTAGGCCAATCATCTTCGTCGATCCAGTCATCGTTCTTATGCCATAACTCAACAGTCGGATACCCATTCGCATCCCTTCCGAAATATACGTATTTCAGGAAACGTTTATCGATTCCTTCCGGCGTGTTTGCATCGGAGTAAACCACAATCAGATTACCGTTAAAGGGGTCATATGCAAGATCCGGTTCGAAGTCACCATATTGGGACAGAGGAAGATGATCGGGAATTAAGCAATCGAATCGAACAGGTTCGCCTTGAGGAAAGGTGTCTGCCGGCCATCGGAGGAACGTAACGCCAATGTCCCAATCAAGATTAGTTTCAGGCCATGGTTCAGCCAGCGGATCGCTGGGATAATGGGGATTATCAAAAAAATCCTCACCCAGCTGTTCATCAATTTCATCCTGAGGTATATCCCTGACCTGGTAGCAAACCGCAAGTTCGATTGTATGCGTAGGCCAGCCATAGATCCTGATGGCCTCACATTTTGGTCGTCTGTAGCATGCAGTCTGGTTGCCGTCAGCATCACGCTGGGTAACAAAGTGAACATCGGACATATTACCCGGCGAATCAGAGCGAAGCCATCGAAATACAGGTTTGAATGGAGCCTGCGGATCATTCGGATTGGTTCTTGCGATCGCAACCGCAGCGGTTGAGAACCCATTTACATCTATATGAGTACCGGGAACAGGGTAACCGATGTCCCATCCGTTACTGATACCACCCAATTCAATGTCATGGTATCCATGAACCTCAACAGACTGTGGGAGGATTACATCATCCCCGTTGTAAATTTCTAATGTTGGCAAAAAATTGGATTGTATCCTTTCGACGCCGGGTGTTGTTGGCGATTGTCCTTTAGAGCATCCAACAACGAGTACAAGAATTGTCAAAATAATAATTTGGGATGTTTTCACAACCACAGTCCTCCCTGTAAAGTCAATCTTTATCAATCGTGTAATCAAAGATGTCGTATGCTACTGTCTCGGGTATACCATCCCAGTAATCAGGTGGTCCGAGGTAAAGGATCACAGCAACACCCCGGTAAATACCGTCATCGAACCAGTCTGTGATTTGGGCAGGATACACTCCCCGGCTGAGTACATCCGGAGGAGGAACCGGGGGATCGCATTCAAGAAAACCACCACCTGAACCGTAGCTAAGCTCACGGTCCCAAAACCTGGCAGTTAAATTAGTAGATTCTTGTCCGTACCATTGCAGGTATTCGAATTTCAGGTTCGAGCAGTCGCTAGCATCTATACTACCGCAGCACGGCTCTTCTGTAATGACATTATTGTTATTGATAACGAATTCAAAGTGATATGGTTCTCTCTGGTTCGCGGTTTCCGGGAAATCAACCAGTGGATCGGTCACAGGGGTTGTAATCGGCGGTTCCCAGCAGGCTTCAATTGCGTAGCCGGCAATGACAGGTCCAGGAGGAAGGTATATCTTGTACGTTCTTTCAACCTGACCACCCACATGGAAAACATGCCTTTCTTCTAATGTGTAAAATTTTTTAAAAGCGTTGAGGTTAGCGGATGGAATACCCATCGTATACTTACCCTCATAATAATTAAAAATCGGCAGGTTCGATCCGGAATCCCACCAGGGACTCCACCTGGGAGAGTAACCATCCGGATTAAGAACCTCCGGATCACCGAAAGCCCGGTAGCTGATGTAAAAAGGATCGTAAAATGGATAAATATCAGCGCTGGCCCATTCCAGCTCGAGTGACCCGTTGAACATAATGATGCCCTTGACATCGAATCCAGTGTATTCGGGATGCCCGTTGAAGGGATGGGTGATCTGGATCGTAAGATCTATGGTCTCATCACCATTATTCTTCATCTGGGTAATTTCAAGGCAATCCGTACAATATTCTTCGAGGAACTTTGTGGAATTCAAATGAAGTCCTGCCTGACGTTTGGGGATAGCTAGAACGTCATCATGGGCCTCGTTGAAGTGCAAACTCCACTCGCCCCACAAGTGCTGCGGGCCTTGATATGACGTTTCAAGGTTATCCAGAGACTGCAAGGAGTCCTGCGGAGGATTAACATTTTGATTACTAATTGGATTACTCACATCTCCAGCACAGCCAATAATGGCTATGGCTATACAGAAGAATAAAAGGGAAATTCGCATGCATCCACCACCAAAAAATACAAATCCGAAGTGCTTATCTTACAACCAATATTCTAACATCATATCGTCAGATTCTCAATGTAACATTTAAACATGGGGCATTTTAGGTAAAGGTACAAGATTCCATAATTCCTCTCCTAATTATCAGGGAAACGGTTGTCATGCCCCATTCGATTTGTTATCTTGTTCGCCCTTTTCATACAACATTAAAGTGGAAAAATTACCTCCCAAAGGGGGATTGGAAGAATCATGAAGAATCACCGACGTCTGTTCATCCCCGGACCGTCCGAGGTCCGGACTGAAAACCTCCTCGCAATGGCCACACCACAGGTGGGCCACCGCGCTCCCGAGTTCGGCGAACTCTACGCCGACATCCAGCCCAAGATCCAGAAACTCCTTTACACCGAGCAGCCTGTTTTCATGGTCTCATCGTCCGCCACCGGTGTCATGGAGGGATCGGTGAGGAATCTCGCCCACAAGAAGGCCGTCAATTACATCTGCGGCGCGTTCTCCAAGCGATGGCACCAGATCACGAAGGCCTGCGGTATCGACTGCGACGCCCACGAGGTTGAATGGGGCTGCGCGATCAAGCCCGAGATGATCGAGGAACGCCTCTCGACAGGCGAGTACGACTGCATGACATTCGTGCTGAATGAAACGTCAACCGGCGTTCTCGGTCCCATCGAGGAATGTGCCGAGGTCTGGAAGAAATACCCGGACGTATCGGTCTGTATCGACGCTGTCTCGGCAATGGCAGGCATGAAGATCGATTTCGACGCTCTTGGTGTCGACGTGCTTCTCGCCGGACTGCAGAAGTGCTTCGCGCTGCCGTCGGGCCTCACGATCTGTGCCGTCTCCGATGGCGCACTTGAAAAGTGCAAGGACGCTAAGGGTAACGGCTATTATTTCGATTTCCAGGCGCTTCTGAAGAGCCACGCCAAGAACCAGACCCCGACCACCCCGGCAATCCCGCACCTGTTCGCACTCAATTCACAGCTTGAGTACATCGTGAATGTCGAGGGCCTTGATAACCGCTGGGCACGTCACGCCGAGATGTGCGAAGTGGTCCAGGACTGGGCGATCGACCGCGGTTTCGGACTTTTCGCGGAGTCGCGTGAGTACGCATCGAAGACACTGACCTGCATGGACAACCGCGAGAAGCAGATCAACGTAGCGCAGCTCAACAAGGATCTTGCCAAGTACAACGTCATGATTTCCAACGGCTACGGCGATCTCAAGGAGAAGACCTTCAGGATCGCTCACATGGGAGACACCACACTGGTCGATATCCTCGGCCTGCTGGCTGTAATAGATCGAATTCTTGGATTTTAACAGAGAGGTGAGAGAGAAATGTCAAAACCAAAAGTAATGGTATGCGACCAGATGGCCGATTCGGCCGTTGAAGAAATGAAGGAATTTTTCGATGTCGATGTGAATATCGGGCAGACACCCGAAGCCCTCGTGGAGACAATCGGTGCCTACGACGGAATAGTGGTCAGGTCGGCTACGAAGGTCCGTGTCCCGGCAATCGACGCCGCTGCTGATGCAGGCAAACTCAAGGTTATCGTACGCGGTGGAGTCGGTATCGACAATATCGATCACGAGCACGCCGAGAGCAAGGGCATCAAGGTACGAAACACACCGACTGCGTCGACACTCAGTGTCGCCGAACTCGCTTTCGGGCTGATGCTCGCCTGTGCAAGGCATATCGGTCATGGCACGGTCTCGATGAAAAATGGTGAGTGGCTGAAGAAGGACCTCAAGGGTGTCGAGCTTCACGGCAAGACACTCGGGATCATCGGCTACGGCAGGATCGGCCGTGAGATCGGTGCTCGCGCCGAAGCGTTCGGGATGACCGTAATCGGCCATGACATGTACTTCGATACCTGCCCGGTCAGTGGTAAAGGCATGTGCACCCTCGATGAGCTCTGCTCGACCGCCGATTTCATCACTCTGCACATTCCGTTCGATCCCGGGGTCGGTCCAACACTCGGCCCGGAGCAGTTCGCATACATGAAGAAGGGAATGATAATCGTCAACTGCGCCCGTGGCGGTACGATCGACGAGAGCGCCCTTCTGGACGCCCTCAACGACGGCACGGTTTTCTCTGCCGGGCTCGACGTGTTCGCGAAAGAGCCACCGGATCATCCGTACGACCTCATCCAGCATCCCAAACTGGTCTCGACACCGCACATCGGCGCAGCCACCAAAGAGGCCGGAAAGAAAGTCGGCGGAGCGGTAATAGAGGTTCTGAAAGAGGAACTTCTCGCCTGACTGGGGATGTAATTTTTTGTATACTCAAAACGCGAGGCGGTTATACCTCGCGTTTTCAACCTAAGCACGTTGTTTCATTGGGAAATAAAATCCTGATAGGATCAAATCGGGTGCATGATGGAAAAGCAAGGGACATCATCATCGGGCGGGCTTGCCATTCTGGGCGTGATACTAGCCGTATGCGTCGTGGTTGCGTACTTCCTGTCGACCATCGTTTCAAATCCGGGACCACCGGTTGAGGAGGTTGTTCCGGGTGGCGGCACGGTCGGTGTCGACCAGATTTCCGAGGGTGAAACCACTGGACCGGCGGTGCAGGAGCCTGTTACAACGCAGGGACCGGAACCAGGATTCCCCCCACGTGAGGGAATCGAGGCAATCATGGCGCAGGTCAGGGGTCTGGCTGAGATCTGCGATGGCATCAACGCTTTCCATGCTTCTGAGGGCAGGTATCCGGAAACCCTGGACGTCCTGTCGGGTACCATCGGACTAACTCTCCCTGATAATCCGTTTATGCAGGGAATGCCCGTACAGCCTGTTAATGATGGTGATTTCTCACCGGGTGGATTTTTATACAGAACATACTCGTCCGAGGCAGGGGGAGAGGCTGAAGGATTCATCGTGTTTGCGTACGCGGACGCCCCGGCAAACGGTATGACAATGTCCAACCCCGGGGACATGATCAGCCCCATGTTTTTCAATCCCCCGATCAACGGTCCTCTGGCCGGAATCACAGTTGCCATGAATGAAAAGGGTGAGGTAATTAACCTTAATAAATATAGTGAGACATCAATCGAGGAAAACGAGGACTAGCTCATGATTAAAGTGTATCCATTTCGAGGAATTCGCTACAACGCAGACCATGTGGATGGTAACCTGACGAATGTCGTCACGGTTCCGTACGACAATATCAACGCTGACCAGCAGAAGGCTTACTACGACAGGCATCCGAAAAATTTCGTCCGTGTAATCAAGGGTGAAACAGAGCCTGATACTTCAACCGACAACCGCTACGTGCGTGCGGCCAATTTCATGCAGAACTGGCTGAAGGACGGCACCCTCGTGCGGGATTCCAGGCCCGCCATCTACCCTTATTACCAGGAATACACTATCGACGGGGTAACGAGAGTCCGCAAGGGCGTAACGCTCCTCGTTAACCTTCGCGAAGGTGAGGTTAAAGCCCATGAAAAGACCCTTGAGGGTCCGAAGGCGGACCGCCTGAACCTGATGTGGGCAACCGGCAGTCACACGGGACACATTTTTATCCTTTATCCCGATCCCGACGGAGTTGTGAACGGCGTTCTGGACAAGACCGCCGGTTCAGCAGATCCGATCGCTGTCGCAGAGGATGATGTCAATCATGCCACACACAAACTGTGGGCTGTTACAGATGAAGCGGACATCAAAACCGTCCAGGATTTCCTGAAACCGCATGATCTTTTCATCGCGGACGGTCACCATCGAACTGAAACCGCCCGGAATTACATGAAGGCAATGGACCTGATAGGCCTTGCTGCAGATGGTAACGAGCTTCCTGAAAACTGCCTTATGACCCTAATAAGCATGGATGACCCGGGCCTTGTCGTACTGCCGACCCACCGCTACGTGCATTCGGTTCCGGGTTTCTCCGATGATGAGCTGCTTGAACGGGCGGCTCAGAACTTCGATGTAGATGTTATCGGTGGATGCGACGGTTGCAAAGGCGGCGATGTGCTTGGCTCGAAAGTGAAGGAAGCCGGGGACGCAGGTAAACATGCGATCGGAGTTCACTTCAAGGGCAGGAAATGCGCGCTGCTTACACTGAAGGACGAAGCGACCATGAAGGAGCTGCTACCTGGTGACCACGCCGACGCATGGCGCATGCTTGACGTCAACGTGCTCCACATCGCGCTGCTTGAGACGCTTCTGGGTATCGACGCTGAAAAACTCGCCATGCAGACGAACGTGAAATATTTCCGTCACCTGGATGAAGCACTGGGTTTACTCCATAATGATCCAAACGGTAACGCGGTGTTTGTAATGAACCCGACAAAGGTCAGCCAGGTCAGGGAGGTCGCTCTCGCCGGTGAGCGTATGCCGCAGAAGTCGACGGATTTCTTCCCGAAGCTGTTGAGTGGGTTTATCTTCAATAAAATTCAGTTCACAGGATGGCCTGGAGAGCTGGACGGATTTTTCAGGAAGTAAATTTTCAAATAGCCGGACATTCAAGCCATACGAGATCGTCCGTATGGCTTTTTTTGTTTAGTTCATCGGTTAAAAATCGCGATATTATCTAAAACTGGAACCCCCGTCTGGCGACGGGGGTTTTTCAGGAGGTAGTGCAGGGAAAGGCCTAAGTTAAAAGGGTCGATAACATCAACCCGTAAGTTTTATACACCATTTTTAAAACAGTGTCAAGCCTGCCAATTTGGAATGCGTGTACGTACTACGAAAATGTTTCAATGTCTGGATCAAGGCTGATTAAGCCAATGACCAACGGGCATACAGCCTAAAAAAGTCCCCCCGTCTGGCGACGGGGGTTATAGGAGGTAGTGCAGGGACAGGCCTAAATTAATTCGCTGGAACGTCCAGCTACCCGGAGTCTAACACGCAGATTAATATTTGTCAACCCCTCGCAGATGAATATGAATCATCGGTCCTCAGCCCTGTCGAGATCGTCTGTTACCTTCGTCAGGATCCCGTCAAACAGCACCTTTTTAACGATTGGCAGAAGGTCTTCAACGGTTGCATCCCTGGTGCTGTATATCAGGTGACTGACGGTAGAATGGATGAATGAACGCAGCAACAGGGCAAGGAAAGCTGGATCGAGGCTGCTGTCGACAAGCCCGTCTTCGATTGCCTGTTTGAAGCATCTGGATAAAATATCGAGATAACGGACCGTTCCATTGTATATGTATTCACCGACCTCGGTACGAACGCCCCACTCAACGCCGCGAGCCTCCGCCACGTAAATCCGGTAAAAATCCTGGTGGTCCACGTATATGCGGACCAGGATTTCAAGCATGGCTTCGATCTTTTCACGTGAACCCATGTCCGGATTCTCGTGGACCTGTTCCACCTCGCTGATTACGCGCTCGATATGGTATTCGAATATGGTTGACAGTATCTCTTCCTTGCTGCTGAAAAAGGAGTAAAGGCTGCCGACAGCGAATTCACTGGCCTCGGCGATTTCGGCCATCGACGTGTGCAGGTATCCCTTTTCTGCAAACAGGGCTTGAGCGTTCAGGAGTATGTAATTCCTGCGCTCCTCCTTCTCCCGTTCCCTTCTTGACGCCATCTCTTCGCCTCGCACCATGTTTGTGCCGTGCCGTCAGCATGACCAGCAACTACCAGCACTTCATCTGTCCCGGTCCCACTAATTTTACTCTATTATGCTGTAACTTTACACCACATGATCGTTTACTTTGCTAATTATTCGATTCAAAGTTTCATTTGTCACGATGATTGAGTCCCGGTTAAGACCGTCTGACATAAGCCGTGCGGCTTTACGATGTATTGATGCGATCAATTCAGCCTTCCCCCGTCCGGTTTGTGTCAGGTATAAATTGACCTGACGGCGATCGTTATGTCCGCGCTTCCGCCTGATCCATCCTTTCTGTTCCAGACGGTTGGCTATGACAGTGATGGTTGGAGCCTTAATGTGAGCGTTTCTCGCGAGTCCGGTCAGTGTCTGTCCTTCCTTCTCCAGGAGCAGTAACAGCAGCAGGCTTGATGTAGGTCGAATGTCAACGAGACCTTTGTTTTTCATGTGCAGCTGAATGAACTCAGTCATGACCCTGGACAGCTTGCACACGGTCGATGAAAGTTCCTGCATCAGTTTCGGTTGAGACATAATATCACCCTGCATAATTTATCGATAAAAATATTAATATCACAGTCGCGGAGACATCCGCGTGTTCCTGTTTAACCAACTCGAAAAATGAGTTCGGCACCCTTTCGATCACTCTTTGATTGGCACTGCCCCCAATCATAAACCGTTCAGGATTGTAATATATTCTCCTGAAGTAAACAAGATTAATATTCAGTGATTTCTGTATAATTTTCACTAAAGTACTTCAATCTTAAATAATTTACATTAATATTGTTAACTTAATGGTATATGTGCCGTTCTGTCAATGGTTTAGGTTTTTATCTTTGTCTGACAAAGGTTACATGACATGCTTCCCCATGCTGTGTTACCATCAGGTTGAAGACCGTATCCAACATATTCACTATGAACGATCAGAAATCACTCGCTATTCTCGGCTCGACCGGTTCCATCGGTACCCAGGCTCTTGATGTTGTCAGCCGTAATCCGGACCGGCTCCGGGTGGTCACACTCGCTGCTGCTACGAGCGTAGAGCTGCTCGCAGAGCAGATTCGTCAACACAAGCCCTCTCTTGTGTCAGTCAGGGGTCCGAAGGAAGCAGGCTTACTTGAATCCCTGATAAAGGACGACTCCCATCAGCCTGAGATCGTCAGCGGTCCGGCTGGTTTAAAACGGTCTGTTACGCACCCGGACGTAACATCGGTCCTTAACGGCCTGGTCGGTGCATCGGGCTTCGCCCCGACATTGGATGGCCTGGGCACCGGTAGGGAGGTCCTGCTGGCAAACAAGGAAAGCCTTGTGATGGCGGGTGACCTGATCAGGGACCTTCTCAGGAGTGGGTCTGGCTCGTTAATACCGGTCGACAGCGAGCATTCAGCGATATTCCAGTGCCTTGGTGACAGGCTCGAGCACCCCGGTCTTGAGAAAATCATCCTTACCGCGTCCGGGGGACCGTTCCTGAACCGTCCCGCCGAGGACTTCGACAGCCTGACGGTCGAGGAAGCGCTCAGTCATCCGACGTGGAAGATGGGTCCCAAGATAACCATCGATTCCGCCACCATGATGAACAAGGGTCTGGAAATTATCGAGGCACACTATCTTTTCGGACTCCCGCCGGAGAAAATCGACGTGGTGATCCACCCGGCCAGCATCGTTCATTCCTTCGTTGTATTCCATGACGGCAGCATGCTGGCACAATTGAGCCATCCGACCATGGAAGTGCCGATCCAGTACGCGCTGCTCGGAGGTTCGCGCAGGCAGACTCGTGTGAAGCCTCTGGACCTTGCTGAACTGGGTAAACTGGAGTTCCTGCCGCCCGATTCGAAGCGATTCCCCGCTCTCGACCTTGCCCGTACGGCCCTGAAGCTTGGCGGGACTGCTACGGCGGTCCTAAACGGGTCGAACGAGGAAGCGGTCAGCCTCTTCCTCGACGGGAAAATTAGGTTCCCCATGATTTCCGAGATGGTCGGGTCGGCTCTCGAAGCTCACGAAGTAAAGGAATCTTCAGAAGAGGCGATTATTAATGCAGACAGGTGGGCACGCGAGCATGTAAACGCCAGCTTCCTGTCAACTATCTAAAACAACCCCGACAGCATCGAATACAGTACAAGCAGGGATTTCGGGGTATAATGGTATTTACTGCGTAAAATCGTGGTGGGTCGGATTTTATGGATTTTGGACAATTAATACTTGGCTATCTGAAAGGCGCACTCCTCATAATTGAGGTTATTTTCCTCTTTGGTATCCTCGTAATCGCACATGAATACGGTCATTTTATCGCCGCGAAGCTGTCAGGCATGCGTGTCGATGAATTCGCCGTTGGATTTGGCAAAAAACTACTCTCATGGACACGCGGTGAGACCGAATACACCATCCGTGCCGTGCCCCTCGGCGGTTTCAACAGGATCTACGGCATGGACGTGGAGGAAGACGAGGAGCGCATTAAGCGTGAGCAGGAGGAGGCCAAGGCTAAAACGTCCGAGGAAACCGCGGTCACGAAGGGCGGGATCAAGGGTGCCGATGTTGTCGCGCCCGATTATTCCCTGGCTCCCAAAGATGACCCACGCGCGTTTGTAAACAGGCCAATTCACCAGCGAATCGCGGTTGTAATAGCGGGTCCAATCGCAAACATCATTGCAGCGGTGGTAATCGTCTTTCTGATGGGCATAGCGATCGGTTTTCCTGCTGCTGAGCTTGGCGGGGTGATTCCCGGAGGACCGGCCGCAGGGCAGGGACTGATGGCCGGTGACGTGATCACTCACCTGAACGGTGTCCGTCTCTCGTCCACGGCAGACCTGCACCGTACGGTGGCTTTCTCACGCGGTGAGGCTCTCCAGCTTGCCGGACTCCGAGGCCGGGAGCACTTCGAGGTATCGGTGATACCCCAGGCGGTTCGACTCGTAGACACTTTCTTCTGCCGCGTCGGTTTCGTATATCTAAGCGATGGGACGGTAATCTATAACTATCCCGGTTCGCCCTCGGAACGAGCGGGGATCGATCGCGGCGATATAATTCTCTCTGTTGACGACCTCAGGTTCCCGTCGCACCGTCTTCAAATCGAAAGCGGTAACGGTATTCTTAAGCTTGAGGTATATCGGGGTTACAAGCAGGAAACACTCTTTATTGATTATTTTGAAAGCGAACTTGTCCGCGACAGCTACTCTCCGTTCGGCTATTTCTTCGATGATACAGGCCTGATCTCGACTGTCATTCCAAATGGAATCGCTGACGAAGGTGGTCTTCTTGCAGGCGACCTCATCACGGGTGGGGAAACCGCGACATGGACCCAGACAATCGAGGACGAACCCGCACAGGCCCCGAAAGTTACGACGATTGAATATCTGCGTGACGGTCAAACGCGTCGCGCCCGGCTTGACCCGGATCCGACATACGCCAGGATCCAGGTTTACATGGACGATGCCGCGTATCCGATCCTGGTGGGTCTGCCTTACGATCACCGTCTCGTTCACGCAGGCATGCAGTCCGGTGATGAGATCGTTTCGATCGAGGGAGTGCCTACTCCAAACGGAATCACCGCTTTCCTCGAATTTGAGCACCAGATCGGCAATACGGTAACCGTGATAGCACTCTCCAACAGCGAGGAACGGGCATTCGTGGTTCCCATTCCATCCGGGAGCAACTTCGAGGAGCTCCAGGAATTCTTCGCGGGGCTTCATTTCAAAACGCGGTACTTACCGGCCGACCTGAAGAGCAGTTTCATGGCAGGCATCGGAAAGACAGTCGACATAGCCACGTTTATTTTCATGACGATCGGTATGCTGGTCACCGGTGAAGCGTCGCTCAATGAGCTAGCCGGACCAGTCGGCATTGCGACAATCACCTACGAAGCCGCGTCAAGCGGTCTCGTCGACCTGATTAACATCATGGTCCTGCTGTCGGTAAACCTCGCGATATTCAACCTCCTCCCGTTTCCCGCTCTCGATGGAGGGCGGCTGGTCTTCATGGTTGCGGAAGCAATCTTCCGACGTCCCGTGGTCACCGTTCGTATCGAGAATTTTATCCACATCGCCGGATTCCTTCTTCTTCTGCTTTTCGCCATGTTCATTACCTACCAGGACGTTCTTCGAATAATCTTCGGCAGGTAATCCTGCAGACGGCCTCAGTCAAACGTCATGCACCACTTTTGTGAGTGCATTTTTTTGCACCATAATCTTATAATCGCCAAACTTTGATTCTGCAGTTATAAGTGATATATTAACGGTAGCCCATCCAGGTGCAGGAGGTCCCGATCATGCGCTATATCGCATGGACTGTCTCGTTCCTGACCGTGCTCCTTCTGGCAGGATGCAATGGGAGCGGGATCATCACTGTTGCAGGAACCATCGATGGTCCAGGTTCAATACTCAGCAACACCTCGGCCCAGTTTACGTACAGCACGACAGCGGATGTCAATACGGTCGCATGGTCAGTTATCCCATCATCAGCTGGACATTTCTCAAACACTGACAGCATTTTTACCCTGTTCACAGCCGGTCCGGTGACTGGCATCGTGCAGGCCGAAATAAAACTCACAATGGACCCTGATGGAGCCAATCCTGCTGTCCTGTCGTTACCTGTCTCAATCGCGCCTCAATCAGAGGCGAACAAGCCACCGATGGCGATAGCATCAGCCCAGCCGGTCGCACTCAGACCCGGCGGGTCCGTCAGCCTTTTCAACGACTCGAGCGATGCGGATGGTTTGAACGACCTCGCATCCTGGGAATGGGACCTCTCCTGCGATCCATCGATCGGTTTTCAGGCGGACAGCACTGAGTGGGAGCCGGTGCTGGATGTCCCGGACGCTGGTGTGATCGAGGTCCAGCTGCGCGTTACCGATTCCACCGGGCAGACCGATTACCTGGACGAACCGCTTGTAATCGAAGCTACATACGATCCCGTTCCGCCGGTTGCTGTCGGTAGTGTGAATTATCTGGAGGGCGTGGTTAATGAACCCCTGTCGTTCACGTCTGACGGTTCTTACGATCCTGACGGTGATGATTTAATCGCCATCGAGTGGGACTGGAATAATGACGGTGCATTTGACGATATTGGCGCCGAAATCGAGCACACATGGACCGTTCCCGGCACTTTCGATGTGCAGATGCGTGTCACAGATGAGCACGGGGAAGTCGACAGCCTGGACCGTCCGATTTCGGTCCTGATCAGAAGGCCCGGATGGGTCTACCAGTATTCTTCCACTTATGATCCCTACGGACGCAGCATGGTCATGGATCCTGGGGGCAACACGTATGTTATCGGCACAATAGAATCCGGTGACATTGTCGCTGTGAAGCTTGGGTCGGGCGGTGTTGAGAATTGGGCAATAATATACTCGTCGGTGGACAGTATCCGAAGCATGGATGTCGCGGTGGACCAGGGCGGCAACGTACTCCTCCTTGGTATCAGGCCGGAATGGACGGTCCATCTGGAGAAGGCTTCATTTATTATCTGGCTCGATCCGGACGGTCAATATACTTCACACGTGACATGGAACGCTGACCTCGCACGGTCGCTTGCGATAGATTCTGCGGGAAATATCCTGATCTTCGGTACCTTCAGCGGGATAGTGGACTTCGATCCCGGTACGGGTGAGACAGAGGTCGCTGAGCGCGATGCAGGTATCGGCGAGGACGGGTACCTGCTGAAACTTGGTCCCACTGGTGAATTTATAGATGTGCAGACATGGGGCGGCGACTCATTTGTGGAGAGCCTGGATCTGAATATGGACCCGTTGGGTAATCTTTACCTCACCGGCAGCTACCGCGGGTCGATTGATTTCGATCCCAGGTCCATTCAGACTGACATACACACGTCAAATGGGCAGGCTGATGTTTACCTGACTAAATTTAATCCCGCGGGCGAATATCTCTGGACCCGAACGTGGGGAGGCGAATTAACCGACAAGGGCAACAGTGTTGCCTCGGACGATAACGGTAACCTGTACGTGACCGGATACTTCGAGGACACTGCGGATTTCGATCCCGGACCGGGGGTTGAAATGCATGATTCGGACGGCTGGAAGGACGTTTTTCTGGTTGCGTATACATCATCCGGGAATTACCAGTGGGCACGGACATGGGGCTCACTGCAATCTGAGCAGTGGTGCTCGGGGAATGGTGTCGCTGCAGGTCCCGGGGGCGATGTCTGGGTGACCGGGTATTACCTCAGGACGGTCGATTTCGATCCTGGGCTCAGAACATTCCTGCGTACTGCAGTGGATGAGTCCGACATCTTCCTGAGCAGGTTCGATTCCAGCGGTAATTTCATCCATGCGAGCTCGTGGGGTGGCAGATACCAGGACACCGGAAACGCCCTGATCATTGATGACGACGGGGATGTTCTCATCACGGGCGGTTTCTCAGGCTCGGTTGATTTTAATCCCGGGATATGGGCTGGGGAGCTGGTGTCTTACCGGTTCCAGGACCTGTTCGTGCTTAGTGTGGACACATCCGATTGAGTATCCAAATACTAGTGGATTATTTGAAATGTCTAATTTCGTTAAAATAATACTTATTATATCTGCAGTTATTATTTTGCTCTTTCTTGTAATAGCCCTCCCTAATTACATTAAAGCTCCTGGGCATCCACCATTAATTACTCCTGAGAATCCATCTATCTCTTATCTTATTGAAAAACTTAATTACTTAGATAATGCCTGGTGGGAATGGACTGATAACCAGATCATCACCAGAAGCAGTGATCCGGAAATGATCGATGCATTGAAGGAAGCTACTGAATCGGATGATCCATGGCGATCAACTCACGCAATTTACCTGCTATTCAGGCTGAGAGACGATCCGGAAGTGCGATTACAGGAGTTATTTCAAAGATTGGAAAACCACGAAGCAGTTCATGTAATACGGGTAATATTTCTTGCAAGATTCAACTATGAGGATTATATCTATTTAAGTGAATTCGAGCGGTTATTAGCAGAAACTGAGGACCCATTAGTTGCACAAAATCTACAGGAGGCTATTAACAATATTAAAGGTACTAGTACCCCTGACGGGGTGGATTAATCATTGATGTTATAACTAACTTGGTGGTAGTGTACTCCTGAGACGGTTGGGGTAATCCGACGTGATCCCGTCGACCCGCATCTGGATGTAGAGTTCGAAAGTATCGTTCACCGTCCAGACCCACACGGCTTTCCCGGCATCGTGAATCCGGCCCACGATTTCCTCGGTACATTGTGTCGCTAAAAGGCCGATAATTTCATGCGGTCCGTTAATTGAATACTCGTTCATTTCAGTCGTCAGATAGCATGTCCGACGTTCTGGATCAGCCTCTCTGAACGTCTCCAGCGCTGAGATGTGGAAGCTCAGGATAACCGAGGAATCATCGTCGCGGGAGTTTAAAAGATCAGCAATATGATTGCATTGTTCCAATGTTATTTCAGGTTCTTTAATTTCTAACGCAAGAGGGGACGGATTGACGCAATCCAGCATCGTTTCCAGGGCAGGTATTGGCTCCCCTGACACGGTACTTGCGAACCAGCCACCCGCGTCGGCGTTCCGCAGGTCTTCCCAGGTCATATCAGTTACGTTTCCGGTCAGATCCGTGGTCCTGTCGAGGGTGCTGTCGTGCATGCAGACCGGGACACCATCCGATGTGTGCCTCAGGTCTATCTCGTAGTAGTCAGGACGGTAGAAACTGGACTGCACGACCGCATTGCAGGTGTTTTCAGGTCCCATGCCTGCGCCGCACCTGTGTGCGATCATCAGCGGACGTATGGCTCCGGATGAGGTTTCGATTCGCGAGACCGGAATGGGATCAGGATCGGGATCAGGGGGTACGAAGGTCATACATCCTCCCATCAGGACCGGAATAAGAGCCATTACGAGCAATACTGAGCGCATATCACCCTGAAGAGTACAGATTTAATGGCTGAATGACAACTGATACAGGATACCAATTACGCTAAAAAACCCTCAAGTTATCCCGCATACAGCCGAAATTACAGCTTAGGTAAGGAACTCATACCATGAGGAGTGTTTCACACTGAACGTAAACTCGACATATTCGGGCACCTCCGCAATTGCAGCGGCTGTACGGGCCATCGCCCGTGCCGATGAGCTTCTGCTGCGCGCGGTCAGGGATGTGGAGTCGGGTGATATTCTCGATGCCGTAATTAATGTTCAACAGGCCAAAATAACCGCATCCAGCGGGGTTGCCATCACTAAATCGGCTATCGAGATGAGCGAAACGCTTTTGGATATACTTGCCTGAGTGAAGGCTAGCAATAGCCATCTAACCCATTTCAGGACCGGTCCGCCGACTCCCACGGCGGGCCACTTTTTTATTACAAACTATATTATATTATAGTCTTGCGGAAATTGTAATAGTATGGTATAATGCTTATCAGTCGGACCAGTGTCCGGCGGAAAAAGGCACACCCGTCGCGAGGCGGGGTCGCAAAGCCCGGGAGTCTCATGAAGATAGTCCGGCTGCCCTCCGAGACCAGTATCCGACGAGGTCTTAAGAGGCTCCAGGCTTAATAAAAGCACGAGCCTTTTGGTGTTTTAGAGCTTTTACTGAGCCGGTTTTGGGAAGTCTGGTAGGAATACCTGAAATCGGGAGGTCAACAAATGACAAAACGAAGATTTTGGACCATAAAGATCAACAGGAGCCGGGAACGAGGCCAGAGCATCGTTGAGTTTGCGCTGCTTGCCCCAGTCCTGATACTCCTTTTCATGGGCATGTTCGATTTCGGCTGGCTGCTGCACAAGCAGATCCAGATGGACAATGCCGTCAGACTGGGTGCACGGCGTGCGGCTGTCGGCGCGACAAACGCTGACATACTTACGCAGATGATAGATAACTGCACGTTCACCCTTCTTGCAGAGGAAATCACTATCGATGTAAGGGATCCTGACGGGAATTCGATCGGTGATAACTCCGATCGTACACCCAACAACCTGATTTACGTTGCTGTCCATCGTGATAACGAGCCCCTGATAACACCTCTCGCAGGGCTTATTGAGGGTATGACAGCGATAAACCTGCATGCGGAGGCTGAATTCCTGATCGAGTAGCAGATTTACGTTACTTGTATCGTGGATAATCCGACCATTTGAGGAGCAAGATAATGACAAAGAAACATAAGGCTTATAACATTAAAAATAGAGTCAGGCGCAATTTTGAGCGAGGTAATGCCTTAATAATGCTTGCAGTTGCCCTGCCTGTCCTGATTGGAATTGCAGGACTGGCGCTTGACTACGGCCGGGGAGCCTGGACACAGACGCAGCTTCAGAAGGCAGCGGATTCAGGTGCACTCGCTGCTGCAGGTGAGCTGCCGTATGTTTACCAAGCCGGTGACCGCGCAGTTGAGATGGTCGCAGCGAATTTCGGTGATCCTGATGACGCGACCTATACATCTCTCGGCGACAGGTACCGGGTCCAGCTTACCGAGAACGTCCCTGTATATTTCATGCGGATTTTCGGTCGTACGACAATGAAGGTGTCTGTCAGCGCGACTGCAATAATGAGTATGCCGATAGGCGGATTAAACGGTGGTGCATTTCCGTTTGCCATCATCAATCCGAACCTGAATAGCGATCCCGCTGACGATCTCGATCCCGACAATTACGGTCGTGAATACATTATCATGTTTGGTGAAGATAACGTGATGGTCCCGGACTGGGCCAACGGATCTGATCCCGTGCCTGAACCATCTGACGGGAATTCCCGGGGATGGCGTGGAGCGCTTGGTTTGTGTATAGATGGAACCTCGACTGAGGAAGCCGGTACGGACGACGTTGTGTACGCAATGGAACACGGCTGGCCCGGGTCTGCAAACATCGGAGATCCGCTTTCCGTGAAGTTAGGTAATATAGATACCCCGATTAATACTGCCAGGAATAATCTTCTGGGTACTGATCCAGTTTCCTGGTTGGACTTCGATCCTGTTTATGATGCGGACTGCAGCCGTGTGGTCATGGTCCCAATAATACACATGGTTAATGTTACCAGGCAGGATACATATACGATACAGGACTACAACAATGGCGCAGCCTGGGAACACGATTACATCGTAATAGATGGCTACGCGCCGTTTTTCATCGAAACAGTAGAGGAACAAGGTGACCTGGATGGCGATGGTAATGCTGATGACCGTGACTGGATAGTCGGTCGATTTATACCCGGCGTTCAGACGCGTAATTTCGCACCACCCGTAGCGGGTGCCCCTGACTTCGGTCTTTACTGTCCACCAAGACTGGTGGAATAAATTACCACCTGTCTTGATCCATGAATTCCAGTGACAGGCAGGAGGTATTTTATATGAGCAGCAAGATAAAAATCGCGCCTTATTGGCGAAACATTAAAGAAAAAGGAAATGCGATGGTTATGATAGCCGTCATACTTCCCGTTCTAATCGCAACTGCCGGACTGGCCCTTGACTACGGCCGTGGCGTTGCGGTCAAGACACAACTCCAGAAAGCAGCGGATGCCGCAGCACTTGCGGGAGCCGGTGAGCTTCCCGACACCTACGCGGCGGAAGAACAGGCTGTATTTATTGCAACTCAGAACTTTGCCGATCCCGATACGGCAATCTACGGTACCTCGGGAGCAACTCAGTATGTTGTTGAACTATCTGAGGACGTTAGCACTACGTTCATGAAAATTCTGGGCTACGAGACATTTGACGTCGTGGTCTCAGCCACAGCAGTAATATCGCTACCCACGGGCGGATTACGGGGCGGTAGTTTCCCGATCGCGGTCATTAATCCGAATCTGAATGACGATCCGAGCGATGATTTTACCGACTGGAACTACGGACGTCCCTACATTATCGGGTACGGTGAGGATAACGTAATGATCGAGGACTGGGCGAACGGTTCCGATCCATGTCCTCCGAATCCCGGTGGCGGTAACAACTCACAGGGTTGGCGCGGATTCCTCGGACTTCGCTTCGATGGGACCCTCGGTAATGCCGGCGCCAACGATCTCCGTAACGATATGGAATTTGGATGGCCGGGAACGATGGAAATTGGCGATGAGATCCCGATGGTCTTCGGTAACATGGCCAACGTGACCAGGACGGGTCGTGAGGTTCTTGCCGATAACTCCGGGATGCTATGGGAAGATTTTGATCCTGAGCTGCACGCAAATAACTCGCGTATTGTAATGGTACCGATCGTTCACCTGATCAATGAAACAAGGCAGGATACCTATACCGTCCAGGACTTCAACAATGGAGCCGATTGGGAACATGGCGATGTAGTTGTCGACGGATTTGCGCCTTTCTTCATCCTGGCTGAAGGTGAGTACGAACAATATCTTGACGTCAATGGTAAACAACACGACTGGATGCTCGGATACTTTGTGCCCGGTGTACAGACGCACAATTTTCTGCCCCCGGTCGATGATGACGGAGCATCGGACTTCGGCCTGATGTCTCCACCAAGACTTGTAGACTAATGAGGGAAATAAAGTGCCCCCTGTGACGGGGCTCCTGGATTGAGATCGCTCAGTCTGCTGGTTGGACAAGTATATCAGTACCAGGAGCTTTGTCGTGAGAGCTTTAAAAACAGTGCGGAAAACCAGGGAGAGAGGTAGTGTGTTGACGTGGGTGGTAATGCTGACCTTTGTTTCGATAGCAATGGCAAGCCTTGTGATCGATGTAGGCTTTATCCAGCGTGAACGTGTCCGCCTGCAGCGTGCCTGCGATGCTGCCGCTCTCGCGGGTGCTAAACAGCTTCCATACGAGACTGTCGCGCTGCTGAGGGCAAGGGATCTTGCAATGGTGAACGGGTACACGCACGGTCAGGACGGAGTTACGGTTACAGGCTTGCGCAACCCGGACGGTATGCATTCGGGGTGGTACCAGGTAGAGATCTCAACATATATCAGTTACTACCTTGCTCCGATCATGGGATATAACGGTAACACCATGGCAATGAACGCGACTGCGAGTTATACCAGTCCACTGCCGTTATACATCTCCGGTTCATCGGGTGAATACGGAACCAACGGTATCATGAACCTGAGTTGTTTCGGACCGTACGCGCCGTTCACATACGGTGACGCCTATTCAGTTGAATGGCTTAACGACGGATCAGATAATCCGTACTACGATGAAAACGGGTACGATTTCATGCTCGATATCATGGATGATTATTTCGCGAAGAACGGCACCAATGAAATCCGCGTCCAGGTTTTCGATCCGGATACGTGGAACCTGGGTGACGCGCAGAATGCGAGCGCAAACGGGATCGACGAGATCCGGTCCGCTCCCGGTGGAGGTCACCCTCAACCGACAAGTCGCTACACGACCACTCAATTCGAGATCTTCCAGCCAGACAGCACTCCGGCTGATTTCACCGATGATGTGCTTATTGCTTCGGTTACATGGGAGCCGGGCGATAACTGGAGCGATATGACGTGGGTAACGCCCACAGGATGGGGCTTTAACCTTTCGACGTACGGCTACGGCAGGTACAGGATTAATGTCATGACGACTGACGGATCAAGTGAGAACGGCTTCAACCTTCGAGCAGGTCCACCGGAAGCCTGTACCGACGATGAGGACGACTGGTACTGGGACAACGGTACCGAGATCACCGCACTGGGCACGCTTCCGATTAACTTCAATGAGACCGGCACTGTTGACGTCGACCTCGGTTACATTCCACCCGAGGCGGCAGGTTTCGATGTCTACGTAAACAAGTTCGATACTGACGTCGGAGCGAAAAGCGTTGTTTACTACGACGATTACGGCAATACGTGGCCGGGAGAGCTTTCCGGTAACGGTACGTTCAAGCTTGACGTACTGACAATCCCGGCCGGTTATCCCGGCGGACGTCTTTACGCGGAGTACCAGGCAGGTTCACAGGATACGTCGAGCTGGCAGCTTTACTTCGACGGTCAGCTTGATGATGGTCCGGCTGAGCTGAGACTTGTCGATTAACGGATGGTGGATTGCATCAAGTAAACACTTTCTCAGCAAGCAATCCTCTTTCATGACAATGTAGACACCTGAATTAGGTATTTCTCCTCCTGTCTCTGGAAAATGCGCCCCCGGTGGATCCGGGGGCGCTCCTTTTTCTTTAACACGGTCATTGTTCAGTCAGAAGTTCTCGACCTGCCGCAACTTGTTGCATGTAAGTGAATAAAATGGGTATCGTACCAGTATGAACCCGACAGAAATCGGTCATCTGAACCGCATATATTTCGCTTACGGCTCGAATATGGATCCCGTCCAGATGGAATACCGGTGTCCCGGCTCCCTCCCAATCGGGATCGGGACATTGGACGGCTGGGAGTTCGTTATCAACATTCGGGGAGTAGCAACCATCGCACGCAGTGATGACAGTGTTGTTATTGGCGTCCTTTGGTCCATATCGGGTGAGCATGAAAAAACTCTCGATCGTTATGAGGGCGTCGCGGACGATTTCTACTACAAGGATACTGTAACGCTCACCACTGATTCAGGCACATCTGATGCCCTTGTGTATATCGAGCCCGTTACCGATCACGGTCCTCCCCGCGAAGGCTACCTCGAGAAAATCCTGGCCGGCGCACGTCACTTTAAACTCCAGGAAAGCTATATCGCCGACCTTGAGAAGTGGGCTGCCAGCCAGGAATAATAATTCCCACACTTCGTATTTTATCCAACGCCAAGCCAGGCTGAGTGTGGTGCGATCTCCTGCACACCAGCATCGATCAGCGGTCCGGTTGCTACGCCCGTAGGAACACCGTCCTCCGGAAGCCATCCACCATCACCGACAATCGTGTGCGAGTACATCTGCTCCGTTGTGTAATAACGTATCTCATCCGACGGGTTCACTATCACTATCCCATTTTCAAAATGACGCACATAGCATTCGCCGGCATCCTGAAGCTCTGATATGTCGGTCCAGTCCTCGACTGCTGTTCCTGCATCCCAATCGTACTCGGGATACCATTGAGGTTCCTGTCCCCATGGTCCGAGCATGTTAAGGTATGTGTAATTGTCCTGAAGCAGGAGGTAGCTTCCCTGTACGAATCCTCGATCGACGGTATCCTCGTCGTCCACGTCCGTCTGCGCGAGGATGATCTTGTCCTGCACGGCAAGCGCCCTTGTACGGTTCATCTGAAGGCGCCAGTCGACCTCGGTG
>JAUWTM010000231.1 GCA_030614715.1 Planctomycetota bacterium | reverse complement strand
GCCACGTCGATCCGTTTCGATTATGAGGTTGAACTGTCCACCGTATTGGAGGAGGCGAAGGCATATTACGCTAACATACTTAGTCCATTCGGACGCCGGGTGACGTCAACGCTTGAATTAGCCGGAACAATGGAAATAGATATGATCGCTCCTGCTCACGGTATCATCTGGAGGAGTCATATCAAGGCGATTACAGACGCTTACAGCGACTGGGCTGTCTGCAAGCCAAAGCCGAAAGTCCTTGTTATCTATGATACACAGTGGGACAGCACGGGTGAGATGGCGAGAGCGATACTCCACGGCGCGTCACAGGCGGGCGTAGAGGCGATTCTGCTTCACATCAGGCAGTCGTCACTGACCCGGATCGCTACCGAGGTTCTTGATTCGGCTGCTGTCGCGATCGGTTCATCGAACCTCAACCAGGGAATGATGCCGATGGCCGGGGCGTTGCTGACTTACCTGAAGGGTCTGAAACCGATTGGGAAAGCGGGTTTCGCGTTCGGATCGTACGGTTGGGGGAAGGGTGCACCGGAAGCGATCGATCAATGGTTCCGTGACATGAAATGGGAAGTGCTGCTCGATCCGATCAAGGTCAAGTTCCGTCCAAAGGCCGACGACCTTGCAGTCTGCCGTGAAGCTGGAGTCAGGCTGGCCGAAAAAGCGCTGGAAATACATAAAGCAAGTGTTACAAGCCTTGAATAACAAACCTGAATTTCTGATAATTGCTGACCTGATCAGTCAACGGAGGAGAACGAGATGAAAAAATACCAGTGCGACATCTGCGGATGGGTATACGATCCTGAAGAGGGGGTCCCCGACCAGGGTGTAAAACCGGGCACGAAGTGGGAAGATATCCCCAATGATTTCACCTGCCCGGAATGCGGCGTGGGTAAGGAGGACTTTTCACCGGTAGAGGATTGACGCTCTATCCAGGATAAGAATACAACAGCATTCTGACTGTGGCATGCACAACCTGTGCATGGCATTTCAGGTCTTAGTTCCGGTTAAGAAAGGAGATTGGTTCATGAAGGTCGTAGCATTCAACGGAAGCCCACGCAGGGAAGGCAATACGTCGATTCTAATCAACTACGTGCTGAAGGAGCTGGATGCCGAGGGTATCGAGACTGAACACGTCCCGCTTGCAGGAAAAACGGTCAAGGGGTGCATTGCTTGTTTCAAGTGCTGGGAGAACCAGGACAAACGCTGCGCCGTGACTAACGACGATGCCAACATGTGCATCGAGAAGATGATCGAAGCTGACGGGATCATCCTTGGATCGCCTGTTTATTATGCAGACGTGTCATCGCAGCTCAAGGCGTTGATTTACCGCTCCGGTTTTGTGGGTGGTGCCAATGGGGGAATGTACAAACGTAAGCTCGGAGCCGCCGTGATCGCGGTCCGTCGTGGTGGAATGGTCCACGCTTTCAATACGATCAACCACTTCTTCCTGATCGCAGAAATGATCATACCGGGCTCGTCCTACTGGAATCACGGTATCGGCATGAATCCGGGGGATGTTGAAAATGACGAGGAAGGCATCAAGACGATGCGTGATCTCGGCACCAACATGGCGTGGTTGTTGAAGAAAATTGCAGATTGAATTTATTTAGCCTTAACGGATGTACCGCCAGTCCCCGTTTTCATCCTGGGTCCATTCAAACTGGAATTCGTTAACGTACACATCGATTTTGTCATCCTCCCTGTAGCCTTCGCAGAGTGCATCAGCGTTCCCATCGTGTGGAAGAAGGATCGTGATGGTCTCATGTGTTTCAGTATCGGAGTCGGTGATGTCGAGTAGAATTGAATAAAATCCTTCCGGTGCGCTTTCATCCTGGTTGACAACATATTGAGGTGATTGTTGCTCAGGGAATTTATATACCCCAAGTGAACGGGTTCCGACCGTTGGTCCCAGGAGCTCGAAGCCTTCCCTTTCAACTGGCGGTGTACCAAGCTCACCCTGTGCCAGTCTTAGATTGGTACGCATGATAGTTTGTAGTGCCAGCTGTCCCCCTGATCCGGTTGAATCAAAGATTACCAGTGCACCGCCCGGAAGCTCATCGACTGGTCTCCACCACAGGAAATGGCGTCGCCAGTAATTCCCTCCATCAGTTGGATATGCGCCATCGAGGTTTATTTTGAAATAGACATACTCATCGGTTACCGTCCAGTCCTCTATCACGGTGTCTTCCTGGCGAAATTCTGCGTTCTCAGAATACATCGTGAAGTCCCGCCAGAGTGCATCATCATCGAATGACTCAGGCAGCCACACATTATGTCCGAACGGTCCGCCATAGTACCTGTTCACATCAGGATCTTTCCTGTCAATAAAATCCCCCCGACCGGAATCGCCGAATGCAATTTCACCATTGAACGCAAGGATAAATGTCCCCTGATCCACATGGTTGTGGTCCCAGCCCCCATAACCAGCCTTTGCAGCAAGGAAAAAGACGTCCGGATCGGTCCAGTTCTCACGAAGCATTGCCCATTCGATACCCGGAAAGTACTGGCTGGGATCGGGTTCCGGAAAATCACCGAGCGGGAGTGACGGATCAAACGCAAGCATCGACTGGAAGAGTATTGAATCGAGCGGTACGAGCGGGTAATCCGGCTCAGGCATGTATTGTTCGAGGTAGCTTTCGAGAAATGGGGATTCAAAGTATGATTTCGCGCGCCAGAGATAGCCGAACGACGCGATCGGGTCAGTGGTGTTATCCCCGAAATTTACCTGCTCCGTTCCGGACGGGTGAATTCCCGAAAGCGCGAACCGTACGCTCGTTTCGTACCATTCTTCAGCGAGTTGGTTCAGACCATTGTTAACCCTGAGAGCGTTCAGGAAGAGCACCGCGTGCTGTCCCCAGCAGAAATCGAGGTAGGTCAGACCCTCTATCCAACCGCCATCGTCCTCAATCAACGATATCGAATTCCCAAGGCCGTCGTATGCGTACGCGAGAGCGTCCTCCCATTCCCAACCGCTGCGATACGCATCCCCGAGACAGATCGCGAGAAGTCCCGCGGCTGAATGCTGTGCCACGTAATAGTTAGAGTGCGGTGCATCGTGCCAGAATGGCTGAGACGGATGTCCCTGAAGGTGCCACAATAATCCGTCGAGAACCTCACTTAGATCGTCCTCGATCCGGATTCGTTCACCCACAGAAAATTGGTCGTAAAGAAGGTCGTAAGCAAGCCCGACCGCGTATGCCATCTCAATTTTGTAAAAATTTGCACTCTCGGGACGACGTCGCCAGCGCGGGAAATCACAATGTTCGAGGACCATGTCACGGGCTGCGTCGAGGTATTTATTCTCACCCGAAATCCGCCACGCGAGCGCGAAATAACCCGGGTAAATCGTGTCGCCCTGCAGGGGATCGACGAGATATTCACCGTAAAACTGGTCAGCCTTGTCCATAATCCGAAGGAATTCCGGTGAAGCGGTTGAGAGTGAAAGAGCCTGAATTGCGTCATCCGTGACACATAATCGTGGGTGGTCTTCAAGGTTGAGATTGACGTCCGGGGAGCCCGGAACCGGGACAACACCCGGTGGTGCCCAGTATGTAAACCAGTTAAGCAGACCTGAAATCAGGAACAGGGCAACCGCGACCACAATTATCGCGCCCATAAGGACCCTCAGCCATTTGTACCTGTCTCTGCCTGTTTCGTAGGGCATATGGCAATTATAGCGGAGTGAGAGGTCGAATTAACATCGCTCGAATGGCTAATCCGAAAAATTTTACGGGAATCAGACTGGAAATTTTTCAATAAATATATGATAATTTAAGTAATCCAACTGGTATCCAATTATATAGAGAGATTGGGAGCGATGCTCCTTTAGTAGAACTTGAAAATAGTTACAAGTATGCGAATACATGGTATAATATAATATGAAAGGGGAAGGCTGGAGATTGAAGGCAAACGAAGGGTTTCAATACCCTCGGTTTTGAAATTGCAGACGTTTTGAATAAACGCGGGTAGTATCGCAGAATGCAGGGGGGAACGTCACCGGTAGGTTTCCCGGGAAAGAGCTACAGGTAGTACCTTTTCAATAGATTTCGAATGAGTACCCGGGCAGTGTTCAGAGGCAGCACTGCAAGTAACTTGGCAATTGAAACTGTCGTGTTTCTGCGTCGGAGGAAGTTAACAGGACATC
>JAUWTM010000218.1 GCA_030614715.1 Planctomycetota bacterium | reverse complement strand
GAGCCGTCGCGTGACCTTTACCTTTGATACTCCAGACTGTCAATTGCCAGCATGCACGTTTGAGCATATCCTTCATCCGATCATATTCTATTATATCGGAGTCGGGATTACCGGACAGTGTAAACAGATCGAATCCAACGTCACACAGGTCCTTTGGAAACACATCCTTCAGGTCTTTTATCAGCTGGCTGAATCGATGTGAACTGTCCACACCCCCAACTTCCTGGTAATCATAGATAAACTCACGATGTCTCACCATGAGCGGTTTAACCTGCACACTATCAATGTATATCAGCAACACCCAACCCAGCGATTCCAGTCTGTCCCTCTTGAAGTTGAAGAAATCCGCTCCACCACCCCCGGTATCATCGTTCGGACTGATTGAAAATCTCCTAGTCGGCAGACTTCCAACTACGACTCTTTCCTTAACCCAACCCACCTGTAATAATTCAACTTCAGAAGTTTCTATAAGTGTCTTATTACCCAGGTAGTCCTCTATCTCAAATCCCTCCGGAATTACATCCGCATTGAGAATCGTGAGGGGTTTATCAATTTGGACAATACTATTCTCCCCAATTACAAACGCCGGGATTCCATTACTTAACAACAGGTTAGTGACAGCATCAGCTGTATCCCGATTGAGTCCCCTGCGGATAATACCCTGCTGCTTCCGGGTTATTATATATCCGTCCTGTTCGTGGACTCCCAGTATCTCAGCAACCTTCCTGCCTAAGGCAAGATGCGGCAATGGCTCGTACTTTTCGAGAAGTACGGCGTAAGAGTTGCGATCATATTTCTCACCTGATACAGGCATCTGCACTATTGACGGAAAACATCAACAATTTGTTTCGATTTCAGGACGACTCCGAATCCGAACGCGATATTCATGAGGGTCGCGAAATGCATCTCCTCGCTGACCGTACCGGACCCGTCAGCCGGAAAGAACACCCTGTAGTCCCTCACAAACGCATCCCGTGCGGTGGTCTCACAGCAGAGATTCGTCATTACACCCGTGACAACAATGTCCCGGACACCGTTCTTCGTCAAAATTTCCTGCAGATCGGTTCCATGAAACGCAGTGTAACGGTTTTTTCTGAACACGATGTCGTCAGGCTCCACGTCCAGCGACAGATGCAATTCGCTCTCCCATGTATCCTCTATGATGTTCTCCCCCCACCATTCGCCAAGCGCACCGAAGTCGGACTGGTCCTTCTTGTGCATGTGACGGGTGAAAATCACGGGTCGACCGGCGTCCCTGAATGCATTGGACAACTCATTGATAACCGGCAGGATTGGAGCACCGTCCGGTTCGGGCTGACTGACGAAGAAATTCTGGCAGTCGATTACTAGGATGGCGGATTTCCCCGGATCAGGGAGCCAATTTTTTTGTCCGAGCGGTGATAACAGCTTTAACCACTCATCGGTCTTCTCATCGAGAGTTTCAGGCGTTACGTATTCGATCATGGCTCCCGAATGGTAACCCACTATCCCCGTACTCACAACCACCGGCGCTTGACATGCTGCGGTCGTTGATTATCCTTTCTGGTTCAATTCAATGTATCAAGGAGTCAAGAAATGAGAATACTCAACATATTCCTGATAACTGTCCTCGCGATCGTGCTGACCGGCCTGGCAGCCTGCCAGCCGAGTCCTGCTCCGGAGGACATTGACGCTGAAGCTGCTGGTGATGCTGAAACTGCCACCGAAGCGGAAGCTGCTGAAGAGCCTGAGGTCGAGGAGCGTGGTGAATTAGCATCGATCACTCCCGACCAGGAAGGCACGACAGTTGTAGTAAACGAGGCCGGTGAGACTATCGTTGTTACGAACTCCCCTGAGGGATCGGGCACGGTTACCGCTGAAGGTGCCGGCCTGACAGTCTCGGTAGTCAACGAGCTCCCCGAGGAATGGCCTGAGGACGTTACGGTAATGGACGGATTCGAGGTCCTTACGTCAACGGTAGTGGTGGATGAAAGGTGGGAAGCGAACGTTACGGTTTCATTAGGTGGAAATGCACCGTTCGAGGAGATCGAAGCCTGGTACGATGAGATCGAGGGCTGGGAGAAGTCCGAAATGAGCGGAGCGTTGCCGTCAGGCACCGAAGAGGGCATCCTGATGGTCTTCAACAGGGACAAGGAAATACTCACGATCACAGGGATCAAGCCTGATGATGAAAGCATCAATTTCGACGTAATTATTAACATGCAGTATGTCTTGCAGAGATAGCTGAACCAAACTGAAACGCCAGCACCCGGATTCAGACCGGGTGTTTTTTCATATCTTAATACTTGCTATATGAGCCGGACGTCGTTACCATCTGATACGGAGTCGCATCACACAGCCGACGGCAGGTAACACCCGAAGCCGCGGCGTAGAGAACCGGAGGAAACCAAATGCGCAATTCTCTTTATCCTGCAATCATTGTATTAATACTCGCAATGCTGTTCTTAACCGCCTGTCCCGGCGGAGGTGGCGGAAGTTCATCGTCGTCATCGTCATCATCTTCCAGCTCCAGTGACGAACCTGAACCGGTCGAGCCTGAAGAGCCCGTAGCGATCTGGATCGCCGGCGTAGACGCCGAGGAACTCATTGACGAATGGGTCGACCTTGGCGAGGACGAACTGGACATTGAAATCGGTCTTAAACTGGACTCAGATTATCCGATGGAGCCCATGGAGTGGCATATCTCCGAAATCGGCGAGGATGAAGACGAGTTTGAAATGGATCTCGAGGCCGGTAATTACTGGATCATGGGATTCGGTGGAATGGATCTCACCTACCTCGACATGTACATCTACGATGAAGATGATGTAGACCTGGATAGTGACACAGCGTACGACAAACTCCCTGTCGCTTACATCATTCTTGAAGAGGATACGACAATAACCATTCAGATGATCCCGTTTGAATTAGCGGAAAATCGAGCCAGCGCTTTATACGCGTGGGTTATCGTGGAAGATTAGTCCTGAAACACAACAACATGTAATAAAATCCCCGGATATTTTCCGGGGATTTTCTTTGACAAAATATATCTGGTCTTGTTACAATTCCACTTCGCGTCTTGGCGCGATTTTTTTGCGTGCCGGATGACTACTCGTGTGACCAAGGAGGTCCAGGTAATTGTATCAAATTACAATGAAGCAGCTGCTGGAAGCCGGAATTCATTTCGGCCACCAGACAAAGCGCTGGAATCCCAAGATGGCCCGGTACATCTACACCGAGCGTAACGGGATCTACGTACTAGACCTGCAGCAAACCCTCAAACTACTCGAAGTCGCCTATAACTATATCCGCGACCTGACAGCGTCGGGCGGAACAATCATGTTCGTCGGCACAAAACGCCAGGCACAGGAAGCAGTCGTGAAGCAGGCGACCCGCTGCGGTTCGTTTTACGTCAAGCAGCGATGGCTTGGGGGAACATTGACCAACTTCCAGACCATCAAGAAGCGCATCGACTACATGAATGAGCTTGAAGAGAGGTTCAAGAACAACCGTTTCCCCGGTCTGACCAAGAAGGAAATCCTCAAGCTCAGTAAGAAGTACGAGAAGCTCCAGAAGTTCTTCGGCGGGATCAAGTACATGTCCGAACCACCGGACTGCATCTTCATCATCGACCTGAAGAAGGAGCACAACGCGGTCAAGGAAGCCAAGAAGCTGGGAATCCCGGTTGCGGCGATCCTCGACACCAACTGCGATCCAGACGATGCGGACATTCCCATCCCGGGCAATGACGATGCTGTCAAGGCGATCAACCTCTTCTGCGAGACGATGGCCAATGCTGTTATCGAGGGTCGCGAGGGACGCGATTTCGCGTCACATGACCAGATCCCGGCAGACGAAGCGCCTGTCGAGCCTGAGGTTGTGGCTACAAAAGTGGTTAAGGAACCCGCTAAGGAGAAAACCGAAGTGGAACCCGCAGCACCTGTAACGACTACCGAGGCTGCTACCGTGGCAGTCAAGACGTCCGAAACACCTCAACCCGAAACAACCAAAACACCTGGGCCCGAAACCACTAAGCAGGAAGAGCAGGCAAAAGATCAAGGAGATAAATAAAAATGGCAGAATACAAACCATCTGCTGCTGAGATAAAGCAACTCAGAGAGAAGACTCTCGCAGGATTTCAGGATTGCCAGAAGGCCCTGGTCGAGACGAACGGTGACATGACCGGCGCCGAGGAGCTAATCCGAAAGAAGGGGCTTCAGGTTGCAGCGAAGAAAGCACACCGCGACGCGTCCGAGGGCCTTGTGTACGCGTGTATCGCGGACGACAAGACATCTGGCGCGCTTGTCGAGGTCAACATCGAGACCGATTTCGCAGCCAAGAACGATCACTTCAAGGACCTCTGTGTAATTCTCAGTGAGCACGTACATGCGTTGGGACCGGATGAGGTCACCGACGGCCCGGAGCTCTACGATGTCAAGATGGCATCGAATGGCGACAAGACCGTGAAGACCACCATCGATGAGACAATCGGCACGATCGGCGAGAACATGGGCCTCAAGAGGGCAGTCAGGTTCGCAGCCGAGGCACCGGGTATCGTCCACGCCTACATCCATCCTCCCGGAAAGGTCGGAGTGCTTGTCGAGGTGGGATTCGAGAGCGATGGAGATAAGGACAAGGCTGATGAACTGGCGCACGAGCTGGCGCTGCAGATTGCGTTTGCCGATCCGAATTACCTCACAACTGAGGACATTCCCGAGGCCGTGCTCGCGAAGGAACGCGAGATCGCCGAGGGCAAGGCCCGCGAGCAGGGCAAGCCGGATCATATCGTCCCCAAGATCGCCGAGGGCATGCTGAGGAAGTTCTATAAGGAAGAATGCCTGCTTGAGCAGGAGTACGCCAAGGACACGAGCGT
>JAUWTM010000140.1 GCA_030614715.1 Planctomycetota bacterium | reverse complement strand
GTTATGCCTGACGCACTGCCGTGCTGTGCTACGGAACTGGTGGAATGTTATGCCTGACGCACTGCCGTGCTGTGCTACGGAACTGGTGGAATGTTATGCCTGACGCACTGCCGTGCTGTGCTACGGGAGGCTTTCAATCAAGTTAATGAAAAATAATCCCTATTCCCCGAGTAAATCTGCAATGGGAATATCAGGCGTATCTGTGTTAATGCCATCAAGGACCTCAATAATGTGGTCGTTGGTACCGTCCCCGTCTACGTCCATACC
Source organism: Planctomycetota bacterium (assembly GCA_030614715.1). Classification (GTDB taxonomy): domain Bacteria; phylum JAJVIF01; class JAJVIF01; order JAPKYR01; family JAPKYR01; genus JAUWTM01. The sequence continues at coordinate 10,869 of JAUWTM010000140.1, read as the reverse complement.
ATCACCGGCAACAGTTCCGTACGCCATCAGGTAATATCCCATAACGGCGTCGTCTGACCTGATTGGAACATACACGAACATACCGTGGTTCGGAGCGGATTCGAATTCGATCGGTTCCATAGTCATTTCTGCGCCATCGGGATCCCTGACGGTGGGCCAGGCATCCATGTATCCCTCAGAGATTACCTCGGACACATCCTCTGGATATACGCCATCGTTGTCGGATGCGTATCTCTCGCAACCGATTTGAATTGCTCGCAGGTTGGTCTTGATCTCACCGTTGATTCTATGCATCGGGTGGGAACCGGTTGAAACCGGGCATCCGAGCAGACATACGGTAGCCGCAAGAAGAAAGCCAAGTGTCATTGAGCGTCCAATTAATAGGTGGATCGGATTTCGTTGATTCATTAATACCTCCGTTACGAATTTGAATTGGGCGAATTATAACACTGTCTGGACGAATTTGTGTTCGGCTGTCAGTAATAAACAATGACCCCGCGATCCTCGAGGGTCGGGATCTGGACGTTTAACGCGGTCTCGCTTAACGGATTTGAATAAAGGCGGAGAATGTCATGGTCGTTAATTCCAGAATTATCAACCAGAGGTGCTAGATCCGTGACGAGATTATTACCAAGGTCAACTTCAAGCAGGCGGTCAAGTTCCGACAGGGCTGTGATATCGCTGATCAGGTTTGATGAGAGGAACAGCCTGTTCATACCGGTCATGTCAGCAAGAAAGCTGATGTCGGATAGCTGGTTGGAATGGCAATCCAGCTCATGAACAAAAGACACATTTTCGATAGTCATTTCGCTTATCTGGTTAAACTTGAAATTCACATCGGCCAGACCGGGTAGGTCCTTCAATGTGACGCTTTGAAGCCTGTTCATCTGTGCATCGAGAAATCGAAGTTCCGGAAGGTTCTCAACGGCCAGTTCGCTTATGTTGTTATCCACAAGCCTGATGTTCTGGAGATTAGGCATGTCTGCCAGGTTGACATTCGTAAGCTCATTTTCCAGAAGGTCAACAACCGTTAAATTCTGAAGTGTCGCCAGGATGGAGATATCCGTTACCTGGTTCTGGCTGATGATTAATCTTTCAAGGTTGGCCGCTCCCGTCAGAAAATTGATGTCGGTAATGGAATTACCAGATAGTGTTAAGTTAGTTAGGCTGTCCAGACCTGAGAATGATATCGACGAGATATTGTTAAAAGCAAGGTTCAGGGATATCAGGTTCGGAAGTCCAGCAAGCGAAGCAGTATTCAAGCTTCCATGGTAAAGCTCCAGGCTTTCAAGGCTGGACGGTCCATTGAACACGATATCCGGGACACTGGCACCGTTAATCCTGGCTCGAACGAGATTGGGAAGCTGATCAATAACCGAGATATCTGTGAGGTTTTCAGAGCTGGCATATATCGTAACAAGGCTTGGGACGTTTGACAGCTGCTCAAGACTGATAAATTTCCCATTGAGACCCAACCTGTCAAGCATCGGCAGATTTGAAAATTCAAACGATGTAAGCTCCCTGCTGTAGATATGAAGGTCTATCAGGCTGTTCATGTTTGATAAATAGAGAGATGCCAGATCATTAGCATGAAGTGACAGGTCTTCGAGCATTGGCACGTCATGAAGACTGCATTCCGTGATAAGAGTCTGATTGATATCAAGTATGGTTAAACTGGGATGATTCGACATAAAGTCAATGCTCGATATTGGATTCCCGTCTGCGTGAAGCTCCTGGAGGTTGTACAAACTGCCGACCACGCTGATGTCTCTCAGGTAGTTATCTTGAATACCAAGTATTTCCAGATTTTGGAGGTTAACAAGCGGGCTGAGATCCTCGATCCATGCCGGGTCCTCATCATCAAATGGAGGTGATTGTTGCCCAGAATCAGCACCAGGCACAGATAAGCCGGGGCCACCATGTGGCCTGTTACGTCCGATGTTTAGGAATATGAGATTGGTTAGTCCGCCCAGAGGTGAAAGATCCTTGACTATATTGTCTGATACATCGAGATGCTCAAGGTTTGTCAGGCCTGCCAATGGAGCAATATCATACAGGATCCTGTTTCCCTGCAGCTTGAGTTCCCTGAGTCTGACAAGGCCGGATATCGGACTTACATCGGTGATGGTGTTGAAGGACAGGTCCAGGACCTCAAGGTTGCGACATAGCTCCAGGCCATCCAGAAATATGACGTTGTGGCTGTGTGCGTCCAGTTCGGTCAATTCCAGGAGGTCCAGTTCCGTTATCCCCCCCGGTTGCTTGTTTAATGCTGTAGTAACTACGTACTCCAGACCCGGGTCCTTGAAGAAGATGCCCTCGGGTGCGATCAGTCCCGTGCCCCTCTTGCATGCGGCAGATGTGAAAACTGATGTGATAACGAACAACGCGAAAATGATTGTTGAAATCAGGCGACTGCCCATCGTTACTTCCTCCTGTGTCATGTTGTAGTCAAGCAGAAATTCGCGAATCCAGATCTTGCGGTTTTTATGACTCTTAAAGACGTCACAGGTTCAATAAAAATGATTAAGTGACCTATGTTAATCTAAAAAATGCATCTTTGGAGGGAATTCATCTTTTTACCTCTTGAATAATACCGTAAATGTGGTAAATACAGAGTAACGGGACCATCCTCGCTCCCGTTTTCCCCCCACACTGAACCTTAACACTATGGAGAGATTACTGATTGTGATTGACGCAATCGTTCATATAAAAGTTACTCGGGCGGGGACCCAACTCCCGCACCAGCGCAGTACGTTTTAACGTATCCAACCAAAACTCAGGAGATAACAGGAGTTTTTTCAGGAGATACATTTACCTAGGCATTTACCCCCGCAATTCTTCGATTAGTTTCCCCCTATAGATTCGCCTGAAAACTCGAACGACCTCCTTCAACGGACTGGAGGGAAGTAAAATGGCAGGTACATTTCAGGTTGTATCCACCGCAATTACCCACTTTCAATTCTGGCTAGATCCCGACATGGAGCCGCTTGTAAAATGCGCACTTTCGCTCCTTAAAGCAGGGCTGTCAATAGGACTTCTGCTCTACGTGATATCGATGATCATACAACTTTCTGACAGCATCAGGGCCTACGATCATCGCATGAGAGTCAGACGTTTGATGGATAAGGAGAATAAGTACAAGTACAAGCCCTGGTACAAGGGCTGAAATGTCGGATTAAATAAGCACAGACATAAACCACAACAGCACTTTTATAACCGGCATCCGGTTTCTATCTGGCCTCCTCCCTGCATCCATTGCCTTCCACCGGATGCCAAAAAACGGGGACATCGCCTGTGATGGCGATGTCCCTTTGCGATTTTTTAAAAATTCTCCAATGCCGCCCTCAAGCACACAACGAGGTCCACTTTCACTAAGGGCAACTGGTGCTTGAGGGTGTTTCATCTAATGTACGAGTTTTGCAGGGAGGAAGATTAATGAGTCATTGTGCAGCGTGCGTCTTCATTAGGTGATACACCCTTAAGCGCCAGTGATTAATAAGCTTAATTCAGCAGCTTAATGCGCTTAAGGGCGGCACTGGCGCATTGTTTTATATAAGTGAAGAAAGTATGCCGATTATCAAGAGGGGACTGGCGGACGGATTTGGCGAAACAATGAAATTGCACTTCTTAAGGAAGTGAATGGAGCCAATCCGGGTGCCTGTCACCGCTGATTTTCCCCAGCAATCAATAAGTGCCATCCTGGTAATACATTGTCAGGTAAGCATCGAATATACCATTGGAAATATGATCCTCTGTTCCAGTGCCCGGATAGAAATCAGCCGTGTTACGGAAATCGCCTGCTCCGTAGACGTGCGTATCGGGGTCCGCAACGACACTGTAAAGGTGGTCCGTACCGGGTCCTCCGACAGTGCGTGCCCAGGTGTATGTGCCGTTGCTTTCATAACGTGTGATGAAAATGTCTGTTGAACCGAGGGCAGAATGGAGTTCGAGGCCTGAGTTTGTGTCGAAATTTACGATATCCTCAAACGTGCCACCGACAAAAAGCCCTCCTGTATTGTTCATCCTGACTGACGTGGCAGCTTCATAGCCTGTATCTCCCCAGGTCTTTACCCAGTAGAACAGACCCATTTCGCTGAAGCTCAGGAAGTAGGCATCATCAAACCCGTTCGACGTCTTCCACACGCTTGGACCGCCGTATGGATTAAAGTCGGCAGTTCCCTCAAACCATCCGCAGATAAACGTGACGCCGTTGTTATCGACATCGATATCCCATGCGACGTCGTTACCGGGACTGCCCCACGTCCGTACGTGTGTTGCCGTGATTGCACCGTCGAACCCAATAAGGAATCCGTCGCTGCCACCCGCGGAGGTCCTGGGGTCGGTTCCGATGCCCGGGTCGAAATCAACCATTCCTTCGAAATGACCCACAACGTAAAGCAGTCCTGATGGTGTTCCATCGATTCCGGTGGCGTAATCGTGACCCGTACTTCCCCATGACAGTGTCTGCTGCCATGCGCCGGCACCGTCGAAACTCGTAGCGTAACAATCGTAGCCGCCGTTTGACGTGGCTCCCCATGTCGCTGAGCCCGGGTTGAAGTCGACAGTCTGCTGAAAGTCACCGCACACCCATACATCAGGGATTCCTCCGACAAACGCGATACTCGAAACCTCGTCGGATCCGGGGCCACCCCATGCATTTACCCACTGGATGACGCCATCGCCATCGAATTTTGCGAGGAATGGATCAATTGATCCCATGGATGTCCTGATCATGATGCCACCTGTCGGATCGAAATCGAACGAGTCGCTGAAAACTCCAGCAAGATAGATTTCGTTAGTGTTCAGTACTTCAACGTCCAGGCCCCAGTCGAGACCAGTACCGCCGGCTGTGTATGTCCATTGATGCTGGCCGTTGGAGTTGAATTTAGTCAGGTAAATATCATCGCCGCCGTTGGTTGTGACAGGCTCCTGTCCGGGACCAGGGTCGAGATCGACCTGTTCAACTGGTCCGCCTGAGAAGGAACCTGTGACGTAGATATTTCCGTCTGTATCGACGGCAACATCCTGTGCGGCGTCACTCATCGTGCCTCCCCATGACAGTGTCCAACCAGCCTTTGTCTTTACTTCAAGCAGCATGGTCTGGTACGCGATCAGGTCAAGGTTATTCGGATTAGTGTAGTACTCGCTGTCTGTTACAGTAACAAGGGCCTTGTAATGTCCCGCCGGCACCATGTTGAAGTTGGTAATCGTGGCTTCCCACGTGCTGACTCCGGGTATCGAACCAACAAATGTGAAGATATGCTTCCCGGCGAACAGGGCGGGACACTCGATCTGCGGTATGTCATGCGTTGTCTCTCCGCCGTAATCGTATACGTGCAGTACGATTGTCGTACCCGTTCCGGTATCGTACATACCGGGTCCTACATCACTCGCCTCGATTAACCACGGTTCGGGACAGTTAGCCTCGGGTGGGAAATCAAGCATCGGATCGGTAACCGGCTGAGTAGTCGCTGGTGCCCATGACGCGTCGACCGCGTATCCGAAGACCTTGGCACCGACCGGCATGCTGACCGTGAAAACCTGGCTGATCGTATGACCTGCGTAGTACGCATTACGTATATTCAGTGCATCGACCGTTGCGTAACGTTTAAAGCCGTTCAGATTTGCGTTCGGAACTGTAGGGGTCGCGAAGTTCCCCTGCTGGTACCCGAGAAGCCCGGACGGTCCGTCGCCCTGGGTGGTCGAATTGTAAAGGGCAGTGAATCCGTCGGGATTTAAGAGCTCTCCGTCACCGCTGAGGAAATCCGGGACAGTCACACCCTCATCGGGGAATGTGAACGATCCGTCGAATATCGCTACTCCCCGGACGTCGAACCCGGTGAATTTCGGGTCGGCGAACGGGTGGTTTATCTCGATTTCAAAATCAAAGATGCCCAGACCCACGACAGTGGCACTTTTCACGGCGACACAATTTGTGCACGGGCCCTGTTCGAGGAACAGGAGTACGTTGTAATGGTTTTCGATCTCCCGGACGGGGATTACCTCGGAAATTCCGGACTCCTCGTCGAACGAGATGTTGTAATACCCCCAGATATAGCGATCGGTCTCGCAGACTGAGAGAGAATTACCAGTAATTTCAGAGGATTCGTCCGGTACGGTGGGATTGTTCCCTGAACAGGATACGGCAGCGATCGCCAGCGCGATCAGCAGGATCGTGAGGATACGTGTCATACGAAGCATGGTTCCTTCTCCTTGGCGGGAAGACGATTCCCCTGTATTGATCCCCCTTTGAGCGTTGACTGTCAGTTCCATCCCCCATGGAACTAAGACAACGAGCAGGCGGAAATATCTTCCCATAATTAGTTGCGTACTACAATCAATGACAATCTGGATGCGTAAATCACTTCAGGATCGATGATCTTTCGCCTGTTCAATGCAAGGAAAGTGCCAAATGGAAAAATCATGTGCAGGCTGCACATGACACGAAATTTATAATTTTAATCTAATAGACCTGTATCAATATCCCTCAAACAGTCTTCCCCACTGGCTCTCCTTCTTCCAAGCCTCGAAAATTTTATTCCCCTTAAACGGCCACACGAGCATGTCGTGATACACGTAGCTGGCAAGTATAAATACGAAAACTAACGGTGTCTCGAAGAAAACCTTCTGGAAGTGACGTCCGTGGCCGAACCAGAGCGGATGTCCGCCGTACTTTGCCGCGAAGTTAGCCCCGACATGGAATCCCCAGCTTTCCTTCGCTGCGTCCTCATCGCCGACGATCTCGATTTCCTCCAACCGTCCGACACCAAGGCCCTCCTCGTGCGCGAGACGGACATATTTCAGGTCGTCCATCGGGTTGAACCCCATCATCGACCCTGAGACCGCGTCTATCGCAACCTGGTCCGCCGATGCGAGAATCAAGTTCTTCTCGACAGGGATCATCGTACGCGGACCCGGTCCGTTGCCGGCAGTGGTTCCGTCCATGACCGCGAAAATCCCGGGATGGATTTCCTTCTGGATGTGGAGTAGGTCGACCAGTGTCTCGTGGATCTGTGAATGGGTCATGAATCGGGATTTATTAAGGAGGCCGCCGAAGGCATTTTTCATCGCGCCGGTGGTCGTTGTGTAGATGTGGCACTTCATTGTCGGCTGGTGGAGAATATTTTTCCCGAAAAAGTAGTCCGGGATCATGATGCCCCGCGGAAAGATCCAGTCGAGGGCCTTCATTTTCGCCTTCGGTTCGTACTTGATCCACTTCATGTCCTTCTGGAGGAAGTTATAAAGCACCGGGATCTTGTACTTGTCGAAAACGACATCATACTTGTTCAGCTTCTCGCCCTTGTGAGCGCGAGTGACAACTGTCTCATTCTGGACGCAGACGATGTCGTTATTCCCGACCGCCTGAAGGCCGAGAATGCTGCCCTCCATCTGCCACGGCGTCGTGTTAGCGCCGGGAAATGGAAAATGCCAGGAAATATTGTCCTTGAGGATCGTTGTCTTTGAAACGTCGATATGCTGGTCGATTTCAGCGAGTTTCATCGCTCTCACATAGTCCTCGACCACTGTTTCAGGCTTTGTCCTGATTACTGCAACCTTGGGTTTTGCCACTTTTTCGTATGACTCCCTTTCTATATTTAGGAAAAGAAATTTGACCTATGGAAATTATAACGTATTATTGTGGGGTCTGAACCGGAAACTAATAAAGGATTACGTGTAATCCTTTTCTGTTTTGTAAGAATCACCGATATTAAGGGGTACATTGTCACCGTTATGGCGATGAATCACAAAAACGATGACGTAGATGTCAACGCACCGGGGTACGATGCAGAGGAAAGTCCGTACTACGATAATGATAAGGAAAAAGAGGAAGCTGATAAGGTACCGGTTGAATATCTGGGCTACCTGCAACAGCAGAAGGAAGTAAGGAAGGACCTTCTCTTTTTCTGGATCGTCTTCCTGATCGTCCTGCTTGGATTCGGTCCGGGAACAAAGGGCAAAATATTCTGTGCACGCAGCGGCGAATGGAGAGCGAAATACACTTACGCGTGGGGCTATCTTGACTACCACGGTACCCCCACTCCTACAGAATGGACGGAATGGTACAACGCTCAGAATCCTGAACCTCACCAGATGCGATGGGTTCCCTACGGCAAAACACATCCTGCGCTTTTCGGCGTGATGTCCGTTCCGATGGGAACCGGTGTGGAATGGTTTCAGCCTGAGAACCTGATCGAAAGGATGGAAGAACTCGATGATCTGTTCCGTATGGGTCACGTGATGGAAATTCCACGGGTTCTTGCGGCCGTGAATTACGCCCGTGAGTGGAATGCGATTATCGAACCTCTGACCGTCGGTACTGCCCAGGAAGCACGGCAATTCTGGAACCAGCACAAGGATGACCTCATCGACTGGTCGAATGACGAAGCGGGTACGCTGATCCCTGAGAGCTACCTGTACGAAGCGGAACGATACGTAGAGGAAATGACCGAGGAAGACGGTAATCACATACCGCTTTACTGAGCGCGCATAATCTGCAATAATCGTCACGATTCCAGATGGGTAACCAGATTTCTGCAAACGACAGGATCATAGTCGCGCTCGATCGTTCACCGTTCAGCGAGAACCTTCCGTTACTGGATATGCTCCAGGGACGGGCCAGGTGGGTGAAGATCGGGCTGCGAAGTATCCTCGTGGAAGGTCCCGGCATCCTCGAGAAACCGAACGAGCGCGGGTATAAGATCTTCCTCGATCTGAAACTGCACGATATCCCGTCGACGGTCGCTTCCTCACTCGAAAATCTCATGCCGTACGGCTTCGATATGGTCACGCTGCATGTCGCAGGCGGTCGCGGTATGCTCAAAGCGTGCAGGGAGGTCGTCGACTCATCTGAAGACTCCCGAAAACCGCTCCTGCTTGGCGTCACGGTGCTAACGAGCCTGGATCATACTGACATCCGCGACTTCGGAGTAATGTACTCGGTGGCAGGCCACGTAAAACGTCTCGCAGAGGTCGCGCAGCAGTCAGGCTGCGATGGAGTGGTTGCATCGGGCGGCGAAGTAAAAATAATCAGGGGCGCATGCGGTGACGATTTTAAAATCGTCACACCGGGAATCCGTCCGGGGGGACAGGACGACCCGTTCAGTGACCAGCGACGTGTAATGTCACCCCGAGAGGCTGTAGAGCTGGGCAGCGATCTCCTGGTGATCGGACGTCCCATTCACGGCGCGGACGATCCGGTAAAAGCTTTCGATAACATTGTTGCGGAAATTGAGTCGGATCAGGATTAAGTTATTTTTATATTACTCCATATTTGCGCTTGCAATTAAATCCATACCCTCTTAGTATGATATTTCAAGCCTGAACAATCCCCCTGGCACGGAGCTGGACGGGACAAGGAGGATAGGTATGCGTCGATCGACAGTGCTGCTAGCGACGATGATCGTCTGCTTTGTCGTCGCCTTCGGTTGCTCCGGAAATTCCAGCAACCCATTAATCCCCCCCCAGGATTCACCTGAGCTAACGATTCAAACTGAAAGAACTGCAGGTAACACCCACCTCTGGGGTTACTACACGGTTTACATCAATGTTGAAAGCCAGACCGTGGAGGCGGTACCGCATCGATGGGGAATGGGAGTCGAACCAAGCCCGTTCAATGTCTGTAATTTCCTCAACAGTAATCCCGCTACCCTTGGATTCGACATCCACGACACAATTGTCGGTACTGAATACATCGATGTTAATCTCGATGTCAGCATCATGCACCCGTTTCCGGGAATGACCCAGTACAACGGCTACGATGTCCGTGGCGTATTCATTGGCAACGGTTCGGGTCACATGAACTACGATCCAGGCCTTCGATTTCCTGAGCATGGTGTGGACCAGAGCATGATGATACCCCCTCCAGATGACGGTTTACCGGGAGCCGACGGGTATACCCGCTGGTTCAACCCGGGTGATTTCACAATGCCCGGCATTCTCGGTTACACACCGGGTGTTTTCGCGACATCCGGCTACAACGGCTCATCCAACCTGAACCCGTACATGTACTTCGCTGATGGACTGGGCATTAATGAGGACTTATGGGATTTCCTAACGACAACCGGTGAATTCGGCGTGTTCTCATCTGGACAGGCGAACAGGCGTAATTACAATCTCCGCTTCCCCAACACGGGACCCGGAATATCCTTCAACTATGCTGTTGTCGCCAGCTGGGAATCTGAGGACATTCATCCCTCAAATTGCCAGGAGTCTTCCACGGTCACAGTGACAATAACAGATAATATCTACTATGAAAGCGAAACAAGCTGGGGTGGAGACCTCGTTCTTGATATCGGCGTCTTCAACTGGTCGAGTACCATCTCAGGTACAACCTACGAATACGGAATCACAATCGATTCCGACATCATAGGTGGCACACACGTATTTACTCCCCTGGAGATGACCGATATCGGTCCCGGTGGACCCATCCCGTACTACCACGCCGAGATTCCGGTAACTGACCTTAACGGAACCGAGGGGAACGAGTTCTGGGTAATTGTCGAATTTCCGGACCTGGATTACTCGAACGACTACGGTGTTCCCAACGGCTGCGGGTCAGATCCGCTTGCCGCTTTCTTCCGCTACCCGCTGTACGTTGCGGATACATCATACTGCGATGACCTGGTGCCAACGATCAATACGTTAAATGGAGAGATACAATATACTGCGTTCAATGAAGCCTATACCAACTGGACGATTGAGGGTGCCAATTTCGAGGATGGTGCCATTGAAATTGATGTTCATGATGGTACGTTAATCGTAGCCAGTGCAACGAATGTTAACTTCGTAGACATGAACAATGTTGAGTTTGATCTCGACCTGACGGGTGTGGATCACGGTGAGAGAGACATCATAATTACCAATGGTTGC
>JAUWTM010000104.1 GCA_030614715.1 Planctomycetota bacterium | reverse complement strand
TCTTGAATTCCCGAAAATTTTAAATCGGCACCCTCAGTTGACGCATGGCTTCCGATAACAGGAGTCAGATGCGTCTAACACAGCTGTTTATTGCTGCACAATAATATCCGAATTTTCAGCCCTTACCGGCACCTGAAATTACTAAACAAAATAGAGATTTTCATTGTTGTAACGCCCTCGGTGACGAGTATTCCGGATTGATCTATGTCACTAAAAATAAAACACGCGTAATCGGTTGCTGTGAAACTGATATGGAAAGGGCGTAAAAATGGATATCCGGTTAGTGATTTCGTAGAACATTGCTATAATTGAACTCGTACAAACGGATGATGGAGGGCTCTGATGACGTTTAAACCATTACCTGTAATCGTGACGTTTGTGATCGTTGGACTGTTAATCGGATGCGCAGGGACCCCAACGGATCCCGGGATTCAATCTGCCGATACCGCATGGGGGACGGATAGAACCTTATCCGAATCCTCCCATCGCTGCCTGGGTTATTTCAAGCTCGATATTGATCGCCTAGATGGTGAGATAGATGTCATCCCCGTGCGCGTTGCAGGGATGCATCTGAATGTAACCGGTATTTTAAATGCAACAATGGGAGTCTCCGCAGCAGGAGTGCCGTCCGAACACGATCCACCCAACGGACTCTTTGTGTTCGATATCACTCTCCACCATCCTTTTGCAACAAAACCCAGGCTGACGGGCTTCGATGTGAAAGGTATTCTAATAACTCCCGGTTCTGTAATGGTCGGCACCAGACGTTTCGCGGGGAGGGATGACACGCAGCTTGAGAATGCCGATGGTTTCACTCGCTGGTGGAATCCGGAGGAATTTACTGATCCAGGCGTGTTCGGATACACAGAGGGAATCCTGGCCGGCCATGGTGGTTTCAGCGGTCCATGGGCGACGATCAACCCGTATAAATACTTCGCGGATATCCTGGGTGCGACAGATGATTTGTCGATGGTTGCTGCTGAACCGCTGGACAGCGACCTTGGTCGCGGTGTATTCAGGGCTGGAAGCAGCAATACACGCAGGTACTACATCCGGTTTCCGATGAATCCCACTCCCGTGATCCAGTACGGTTATGCGGTTGATGCGTCGTGGACTATACCGTCTATCGATCCACCCTTTGAGGTGCCGGATGATTTCCCGATGGTCGCAAACCAGCCTGAGGCGTCAGGAATCAGGCTTAACGAACTAGTTAACACGCTGTTTTACGACAGTGCATCCGGTCTTGGAGGGGGATTCCTTAGGCTTGCAGCGCAGGTTTTCGACTGGCAGGGACAGGCTGCGGGAAACATCCAGCCCGAAATTGAATTTCTTAAAGCTTACGCTCCGGGCGTAGGTGTTCTCGGGGACGACTTCACGTTTTTGAGCGAGACACCGTACTATGCATCGTATACACTCGACATGGAGCCCTCAACTCCGCCAACAAATACCGACGAACAACTCGTAGCCCTCAGGGCAGGTTCGATGGGCGGACCGACGTATGATCAGGGCACAGGGACAGCACCAGCGGGTAACGTTTCGGCATGGCAGGTGACATGGGCAGACATTATCGACCCTCCATGCGATCCCGATACCAACAATTTTAAAAGCGAGGCTGAAACGATCGCACTTGAGGACTCAGTTATCGATTATCTTTGCGGTGGGACAGACACAGCAGATTTTTATACCTTCCACATTCCTTATGGTTATAAGCCTGATGGGACTATATTTGCCCACTGCAGTATTCCTGATTTTTCCATCTTCGTTTACGATTCTGATGGTACAGCTATTCTGGCAGCGAACCATGTGGAATCCGCAACGCTTGACGTAACAACTTACGCTAAGGGCTCAGGTGATTATTACATCGAGGTTAGAACCGACAGCATCGGTAGTGCGGCACCATACTACCTTGAGACGAATATCGTGTCGACAGAGATGGTCTTAAGTCCGGTTGACGTAACACCCGGCCTGCTTGATTGTGATGCAGAGTGGCTTGTTACCCGCGATGATTACGTCTTTGTCACTGGCTCCGCAGGCATCTGGGTCTGGAACATATATAATATCGATCTTCCATGGCCTGTGCGCAGAATATATGACAAATGTTTCGGTGATCCCGCTTACCTCTACCCGTATATGTACTACCTCAGTGAAAAGTACAGCGGTACTGAAATTGACATGGTTGATTTCACCGATCCAATGAATCTCGTGCATAATGAAGCGGTTCTCACGTTCCCCGAGGAAGTTGCGCTGCTCACTATGTCCGAGACCCACCTCTACGTGGCTCTGGATACTGATGAAATCAGGATTTACGACATAAGCACCCCGACATCCCCGTCACTTGTGCATTCCTTTACCGGATTGCCCGGGTTGACAAAAATCGGGGTGCTTGGACCGATGACAGCGTATACAACACTGATACAAATGAGTAACAGTGCGATGAGATGGTACCACGTGGAGGATCCTGTAAATCCTGTAGACAAGGGCACGGTTCTCAACTTTACTGCAACCAACGTAGATTTCACAATCTACGCCGATATGTTGCTTAAAGTGGATGTTGACGGATCTACCAGAAAATTACGTGTCTATCATATCGAACCGGTAACTTATACGCTTGGCACCGATGGTAATGTCAGCCTGCCGAAGCAGTCTCATTTTCTGGCTGCTGACTGGCCTTACGTTTTCATAAGCGCGGACTACGAAGGCGTCATGGTGGTCGACAGTACTAACGCTGCCGCCCCGGTCTATAAGGGTGTCGTAGACCAGGTTGACCTGACGTCGAACTTCCTCTATGCCGATCAGTACCGTCTTTTCGTTATAACTAACGCAGGTGGATTCACCGTGTTCGATACGGATGGGCTTGTTATACCCGAGCCGCATGGGAGATCACGGGTCGTTAATTATCCGCGTGATTGTGTTCAGCTTCAGAGCACAATGTACTTCATTGAAAGGCGCAACCTGTACAACTCGATGATGGCTATGACTGTCATCGACCCCCACAATGCTTCTGTTGCTAGTGAAAGCACCTTTGATGATGCGGTGTGCTCCATTGGAGGCAATGACCCGGTACTTGCCGTTGGTACGGCTAACGACGGAATCCTGCGCGTGTATGACTGCACCAACCACTCGAATCCAACTCCCGTCTACGATATGGGGCAGGGCGGTGGAATAACTTCGATGGCTGTTACAGAAAATTACATATACGCAGCAGTAGGACTCCAGACGCTTAAAGTATTCAGTATCTCGGGATTCCCCGGCGTTATGCCTGCTCCCGATGTCGCACACCAGTCCAATAACCTTCTTAACCTGACGGTCTACGGTGATTACATGTATGGTTTCGAGGGGCAGAACATTAGAATTTTCGATATTTCCATTCCGATTACTCCGTCAGAGCAGCCCTCAGCAGGGCCGTTGGGTTACGAGATCAAGGATTTCGTGATCCGCGACGACCTGATGTACATCGTGACAACCGATGATCTGCAGATTGCTGATATTTCCGCTCCACTTACTCCGACCGTAATAGGGCAGCTTGCGTTGGCGTATGCGCCAGCATTACAGAAAATTGACATCAGCGAGAATTATGCGTTCGTAATGGCGCCTGAGTTCCATCCTGTCGTAGTTGATATATCAGATCCCACAGATCCGCAATATCACTCAGAACCGTTCTCGCCCGGTCCGTCATATCATGTTAAAAATGTGTACGTGAGCGACGGGCACCTGTACGAATTGCAGGATACTTCCGGTGTCAGAATCTGGGACTTGTACTGACCGCGCTTTTACACGTTAAACCTGAAATAAAAAATGTCGCCGTCCTGTACCACGTACTCTTTTTTCTCCACGCGGTACCGTCCGGCTTTTTTCACGCCCTCTTCATTGCCGTACTTGACATAATCATCGAAGCTCATTACTTCCGCCCGGATAAATCCCCTCTGGATATCCGAGTGTATCTTTCCTGCGGCGTCCCATGCGGTATCGCCCCTGCGTATCGCCCGTGCAGCGGCCTCCGTCGGTCCCGCAGTGTAAAATGAAAGCAGGCCGAGTCGATCGTACACGGCTATCAGGAATCGATCCCTGACCGTCTCGTCTATCCCGAGCTCGTGGCTGAACTCTGTGCGTTCCTCGTATTCTATCTCCATTACTTCCGATTCCAGCGAGAGCCGTACCGCCCCGACCCCCCAGCCTCTTTCGGCACACAGCGCCTTGACATCCTCTGGAATTCCGACCCCTCCACGTCCGAACGCAGCATCCTCATCGACATTCCATACCACGATTCCGCTTTTTAATGTCAGCGGTTCGAAATGTCTGATAATTTGGAGTTCCTGCTTCGACCATTCGACCCCGCTGAGGAACCTATCATTCCCAAGAGCGGCTATTGCTTTTTCAAGTGTATCTATTTCCAGTTTCAGGTCCTTGTCACCGTGGCTGTATGCTTTCGACGATCGTTCGTGCCTGCCTTCGAACACCGCCAGATCCTGAATCAACAGGTCGCTGAAACAATTTCGAATGTCTCGAAGGCCGTCGACAGACCCAAGCGGATGCATAATCGATTCACGCCTGAATGCGCGTACTACCAGCGCGAGAAGGTCGCACCCACGGACCATTGCCAGGAATTCAGACGTCAGGCTTTTTCCGGATTCGGGCGGAAATCCATCGGGGTCCAGGAAATTCACCTCGGCGAACGTCTTCTTCTTCGCATTTTCGTTCCTGGCTATATATTCGACCCTCTCGTCGGGGACAAGCGCGCGTCCGAGTCGACGGTGCGGCTTGCCCGATGGCGGCTCCGGTGTTTGTTCGGTAAGCGTGTGAAACAGCGATGATTTTCCACTCTGGCCAAGGCCAATTATTCCAACTCTCATTTACGCAATAATACTCCTGAAGCATTCAACTTGCTTGTAATACTATTGGAAATATAGCGTCTTTTTTCACCATCAATATTAATTAAGGGGAAGGCGCCCGCGTCCTACCCTTCGAAAAGAAGGAACTCGGACATTTAAGGGCATGTAAAAAAACCCGGGATGACAGACCCGGGTGAGGACAAGGACGATGTATTAGCTACCATGTTCCATCGGGTCGGACTTTTATAATAAAAGTGTCCTCATAACCATTCGAAATGTGTGAATCGACGCTCTCACCGGGATCAAAGTCAACCTCGTCTTCGAACCAGCCGGTAAGGTAAGAATTGCCATCGGCATCATTCGCCATTTCCCATATCATATCGTATGGCAGCATGCCCCAATGTGTTCCCCATGCGTAATTACCCGGTGTATCCATCCTTAATACAAATATATCCGGGTGACCCAATGATTCCTTGTAATCAATGCCATCACCTGGATCAAAGTCGCAGGAGCCTTCAAAAGAACCCGCCAAATGCATTGATTCACCATCGATGAACTTAATCGAGATAATATATCCCCAGTACAATCCATCCCATGTTAATGAGTACAAGTAATTCCCTGTTGAATCGAATATACTCAGAAATAACTGTCTTGAATTTCCGGCATTTTTAAAGTCAATACCGTCGGACGGGTCAAAATCGCACTCACCGGAAAAGGACCCAGGTACATAGACTGCATTACTGCCATCGGTCGCAACCGATCTACTGTTTGTGTAGTTATCACCACCCCACGATTTCGTCCATTGGTATACGCCGTCGGGAGCAATCTTTAAGAGGTAAACATCAGAGTATTCGCCATCGGCAATGTGAATGTCCTGCCCTGGGCCAGGATCGAAATCCACTTCACCCACAAATTCCCCGCTTGCATACACACTATCGTTGAGATCTGAACATATCCCGAATTCCCAGTTTGCTTTTCCAGGGTACCATGTGTAAGTCCACTGATAATTGCCTTCCCTGTCGAAGCAGGAGATATATTTGTCGTAGTAGCTGGATTGTGATACAGAATTTATTTCATTTATACCGGGTCCTGGATCAAAATCCACTGTGCCTTTGAACAGTCCTGAAACAAAGATGTAATTCGTAGATAATGCAATATCCCGCGTACCGGCTCCCTCTCCCCATTCAATAGCCCAGATTAAATTGCCATCGCTGTCAATTTTACGTAATTGTGCATTCTGATGCATGTTAGCTACGAAAAGATTCCCCTCTTCATCACATATAATACTGGATACTAAATCCGTTCCAGTTTGTCCCAAAATAGTAGTCCACAGATGTATGCCATTTGAGTCAAACTTCGATACGTATGAATCTACCGCACTTGTCGAGGTGCGATAATCGAAATCCGGTCCCGGGTCCATATCAACCGTCTCTCGGAAACCGCCACCGACATATACATTGCCAGTATTATCGGATGCTACGCCCCATCCAGTGTCATACATGGTTGCACCCCACGACCTGGCCCATCCGCTACCAGTGACATGATTTGTGATCCTCACTACGGCGTACTTATGCGTTTCAATTGGCCCTGAGTTTATCGATGTTGCGGCGATTCTAACTCCGTATTCCCCTACTGATGCCCCCTCCGTGTTTTCCAGCTCAATTGCCCATTCGGAACCCGTTACGTGCATGAATGGCAAGTAAGGTTCTCCCGTAATCGCAGGTGCATGAAGCACCACGTTGTCAACGTCATCCTGCCAGTCCAGCACATCGACAGTGCATGTAACCAGAGATCCGGCAACAGGTGAGAGAACACCATCCTGATGGAAATTCTCGATCGCGTATGGATCATCGCAATTTACGGGCAGCGAAGCAGTCAGTGCAAATTGAATTGGGTCATCCGGTACCGGAGGCATGTATATTCTGAAAAATTCGGTCTGTGAATCACCGGGCTGGAATGACCTGTCCCACCACCACTCATCAAATGCAATGAACGGGTTGATCAACTGTCCGCCGGGGATGTCAAAATAACCGGTCCACGCATTGTCGTTCAGTAGCAGGTGGCCGTCATCGCACGTGTAAATAATTCCCCTGACATCGTAGCCTGTTGACGGGTAATGATTAGTTAACGTGACATCTACCTCTACGATCCTTGTTACCGGATCGAAACCGAGTGCATGAATAGCCAGACAATCCGTGCATGCCGGTGGCTGAGCGTAACTGGTGATGTCCTGATGAGCCTGCAACGCTCGGACTGGCTCTACGCGGGCTTCAAGGGAATCCTCATCGATGTAAATTTCCCAGAGACCCATCAATTGGACGTTTCCAGTATTAGATATGGGTTCTGGCGTGAGGTCTGGCGGTTGCGGAGTGAGAGGGTCGTTTTGTGAAGACGTACATCCGGTTGTCAGCAGAAAAACTACAGCAATAACTGCGGTTAAAACGTACAGCCTGTTCATTGCGTCCTCCAGACACGAGCCAGAATTTTGGAATCATGTTTTGATATAACCATGGTTCGCATTACAGATGCTAATATTCAAATTATACCATGCCGGGATAAAATCAATGGTGTAAAAGAAAAATATCCCAATTAATTGTTTTATTGAGCGACGCCCAGAAAATTACTTCATCAGCTTTCCTCGAATGGGAACACCTGTTCGACTGACGCACTGAATACCCGTGCGATCTGGTATGCCAGCATCAGTGACGGCATGTACTTGCCCGATTCTAAGGCGATGATCGTCTGACGTGTGCATCCCGCGCGGTTCCCGAGCTCCTGCTGGGTCATCTCGCCGTTCTCGAAGCGGAAACGCCTGATCCGGTTGTTGATTTTACCTTTCATGTCAGCACTTCCCCAGGTCCTGGATCGGCATTTTGTATCCGTGGACGATAGCGATCGACCGTGCCAGCATGTTAATGAAATAGATGGAATTCAACATAATGTACATCAGCGGTACAGGCACAAAGCCCGATTCGAGATAAATCCTCGTTAGCACGATGCACCAGAGCGACAGGACACCAATAACTGAAAAGAGCTGGACATTGAGCGCAAACTTGGCGATTAGGTTGTCACGCTCATCGAAAGGAATTTCTTCTCCTTCCGTCTTTCTTCCACTCAGCAGGTAAAATAATCCGTACAGGATGAAACTGCTGGCCAGCAGAATCACGTACGTCAGTTCCAGAGGTCTATTCTGCATGATGGTTGTGGGGTCGTACTGGATGAACATGACGGTTACAGCAGCAAGCACTCCTCCGAAGATAATTATTCCTGCGATGGCCCTTTTCTGTTCGCGATGCATTCCGATTTCTCCTTATGGACATCTGTTGTCCATGTAAAGCTTGTGTGACATAGTGTAAAGTATACTTTACATTTTGTCAAGTGTAATTTACACTGATTTTAGGGATTTCCGGGTTTTTTCTGGAGCTGGCTCTTACAGGCTGTTTTTATAGGCTTTCGGAGGGGTGACGTAAGAAAATGCGTAAATCAATGCGGATTTGGTACAATCATAATGCCTGAAATCCCGCTTAGCTCCAGCCTGGAGGCTAAAACTGTGAGATACGTATCGGTTCTGGCAGTTTCATTGACCCTCACATTGATCCTGCTTTCATGCTCGGGACATCCCATGTCTCCACCGGATGTTGAGGGTGATATAACTCAGTCCCCCTCATCGGAAGCATCCTTCGAACCCGGCCAGACAGTGCTATGGGGCATATACGATGTTGTAATTGATCCCGAAACCATGACCGCGACAATTGAGCCGGACCGTCACGCAATGTTCGCGGTCAACCTGGTCAACATACTTAACCAGCACACGACAAGCGTGAATGTGAACGTGGTCAACAGCCAGACCGGAGCCTACGGGACAGTTTTTCACGTCGATCTCACGCTTATTCATCCCTTCCCGGGCAATACAGGACTCAACGGATATGATGTCAGGGGAGTTTTCATGGGAAACGGGTCGGGCACACTTGCCTACAATGCGGACCTGACATATCCCATGTTTGGTTTTGATCAATCCCTGTCGGGAACAGGTGGGGATTTTTCCGAGGGTCCCGACGGATACACTCGATGGTTTAACATGCCGGAATTCTCGACCGGCGGCATGCCGATCTTTTCGTACACGCATGGTGAGAAGGCACCACCTGACTACTCACCGACCGCGACCCTCTGCCCGTACCTGTATTACGCCGATGGACTCGGCCCGACAGAAAACGCCGGCGACTGGCTCGCAGCGAATCCCGGGTCCAACGGTGTTTTCTCATCGGGAAGCGCGAACACGCGACAGTACGCCGTGCGATTCCCGACCGAGGCCACCAAGCTTCGTTTCGGATACGCGATCATTGCCAACTGGGAGGGAACAGCGCCTGAGTATCATCCGTCGAACGCGGACGAAGCCGTTGCTGCTGAAGCGGATGTCACCGAGGACATTTACTACGAGGGTCCGTCCAACAATGGTGGCGACCTGATCGCCGATTTCACACTCTACTCATGGAAAGGACTTCCAACAAGCATATTCATTGAATCCACAGTGCTCTCGTCACCATACACGCTGTCCGCACCCGAGATGGTGCCGACCGGATCCGGCGACAACTATGCAACGTGGCACATTCAGATCTCGGCAGATGACATCCAGGGCGCGGAAGGCAACGAGTTCTGGGTGATCGCTGAGTACGCGGGTTCCGACTACAAGAACGATTTCGGCACCACCAACCTTACCGGTGACGATCCTCTTTCTGCATGCTTCAGGTTCGATCTCCCGGTTGTCACGGAATGCGGGGTGTTTGCATGGGCTGTCAAGGCAGGCGGACAGCTTATCGACCGGGGACGCGCAATGACCACACTGTCCGATGATTCATTTGTCGTGACCGGGGAGTTCAGCCAGGCTTTCTGCCCGAACGATTACCATGACACCCCCGCCGTATTCGGTGAAGGGGAGGCCAACGAAACCACACTGATCGATCCCCACCTCGGCGATATTTTCATCGCCCGGTATTACAGCGACGGCACGCTTGCATGGGCGAAGCGTATCGGTGGTGACGGTTACGACATCGCTGCCGATATCACGACCCTTTCGGACGATTCAATTGTCATCACGGGATCGTTCGGCTCGAACTGCTACGGAAACCTTGAATCAACTGTGTTTGGCGAGGGGGAACCCGGTGAGACAACTCTCGAAGCCACCAGCCCGCACGGCTCGTTCTATGTGGCCCGTTACACTCCTGACGGCACACTTGCATGGGCGAAACGTGCTGTCGGTGAGTACTTTTACAATAGTGAATACACCCAGAGAGGAGCCGCGGTGACTGCGCTTTCCGATGATTCTGTAATCGCAACGGGTGTCTTCGGAAACACCGCAATCTTCGGTGAAGGGGAGCCGAACGAGACATCGATTTCCTACCATCCCTATTACTGGGACATATTCATCGCGAAATACAATCCCGATGGTACGCTTGCATGGGCGAAACGTCAGGGCGGCACGGAACTCGAAAAACCTCTCGGAATAACCACCCTGTCCGGTGACGGATTTGTAATCAGCGGTCTGTTCGGCACACAGGACGTTAAACCGGCAACGTTCGGTGAGGGTGAGGCCAACGAAACCTCGCTTTACACGGTCGGCACGGATGACATCTTCATCGCGAGCTACAATTCGGACGGCACTTTGCAGTGGGCGGAACGCGCGGGTGGCATCCTTCGGGACGCCGGTTATGATGTCACTACGCTATCGGACAATTCAGTCGTGATGTGCGGCAGTTACGGAAACGGTGGCGATCCCGGTGAGGCTCCAGCGACCTTCGGTGACGGTGAACCCAACGAGACAACGCTCGAACACGCGGGCTGGGACGATAT
Source organism: Planctomycetota bacterium (assembly GCA_030614715.1). Classification (GTDB taxonomy): domain Bacteria; phylum JAJVIF01; class JAJVIF01; order JAPKYR01; family JAPKYR01; genus JAUWTM01. Next base: position 5,309 of record JAUWTM010000104.1, on the reverse strand, counting down.
TTTTGTCGCACGCTACGGTACGGACGGCCTCCTGGTATGGGCGAATCGCGCTGCAGGTGAGAGCCAGGAGATCGCGCATGACATCGTGACCCTCTCGGGTGACATGTTCGCGATCACGGGCGAGTTCTGGGAGGCTTGCGTTTTCGGTGAGGGTGAAGCGAACGAATTTACGCTCGTACCGTACCCCGACACCGATCCCAATTTCTCCTACGATGACATCTTTGTGGCCTGGTATAACGCCGATGGAACAGCATCGTGCGGGAACTCCGCAGGCGGTCCATCCTACGATTGCTCCTACGCGTTAACCGGACTCTCGGACGATTCGGTGGTTGCAGCGGGTGACATTGCGGGCACGTACGGAGCCACGTTCGGCGAAGGACAGGACAACGAGGTCACCTTCTACGGCCAGTCCTACGAGCTGTTTGTCGCACGTTGGTATAAATGAATTAACGTTTCCCGGAACCCAGTCAGCACAGAAATTAATCTCATTCCCTCTTGACTTTTAGTCGTAAATTAGTAATTTAGGTACCGTTATACCGGAATTATCGAACCTGGGGGTTCGATCAGACCGCTACAACCCTAAATTCACAGATCCAGACCGCGAGGAGGCTCAGAGTAATGATTACGAATGGATTAAAATGGGGGGCTATCATCAGCTTTGTGCTGTCGATGGCAATACTGCTGATCGGGGGTATGTTCGCCCTCGACAAGGTCCCGCCGTACCCGGAAACGGTGGTCGCAGGGGACGAAGTGTTAATGACAAGCGACTCCATCAAGGCCGGGCAGCAGGTTTTTCAGAAATACGGGCTCATGGACCACGGCAGTGTCTGGGGTCATGGCTCTCTCAGGGGAAACGACTTTTCTGCGCAGACATTGCACCTGATGAGTGGCCATATTCGTGACTTCTACGCAAGGGATCTTTTCGATCTTGAGTACGGGCAGCTTGACACGGCGGGGCGGGGTGCAGTCGACGCTCTCACGATCGAGGACATCAAGACGAACACATACGATCCCGGAACGGGATCCATCGGCGTCTCCGATGCTGAAGCCTATGGAATCGGGCTGGTGCGCGATTACTGGGACGACATCTTCCTGATGGGCGATGAGCACCACGGTTACCTGCCAAACACCATCCCGTCGGAGGAAGAAAGAAGCCAGATCAGTGACTTTTTCTACTGGACTGCCTGGGCAGCCAGCACGAACCGTCCGGGTCTCGACTACACCTACACCAACAACTGGCCACCCGACGCTGCTGCCGGGAACAAGCTTCCCGGTAACGCTATCGTGTGGAGTATCTTCGGAGTACTCGCTTTCCTGGTTGTCTTCGGGACCATAATCTACATCGTGCACCGGTACCGGTTTTTCTACGGTTCACCGAACCTTGTTGACCTCGCGATAAAGATTGCGAAAGCACCTATTTCGGTCAGCCAGATGAAGGCGGCGAAATTTTTACTGGTGGTGATCGCTCTCTTCATATTACAAATTTTCATGGGCGGGCTTCTCGCTCATTACACGGTCCACCCGGGGAGTTTCTTCCTGCAGCAGATCGCGGACTTTATCCCGTTCAGCTGGGTCAAGTCGTGGCACCTTCAGCTTGCGATCTTCTGGATTGCTGTCTCGTGGGTTGGAAGTGCGCTCTATATCGCACCGCTGATCGGTGGTAAGGAGCCTAAATTCCAGGGTTTACTGGTCGATGTACTGTTCGCCGCTATATTATTTGTCGCTGTAGGCAGCCTTTTGGGTGAGGTCCTGGGCATCAAGGGATACATGACCGGTGACCTCTGGTTCTGGTTCGGTCACCAGGGATGGGAGTACCTTGAGCTTGGGCGATTCTGGCAGATACTGCTCTTTGTCGGGCTGATTGTCTGGCTTCTAATCGCCTACAGGGCTCTTGCACCAAGACTGATGGCATCGAAGGAAAAATTCAGCGGCCTGACGGGCTTGTACGTGATAGCTGCAGTCGCGGTAGTGCTCTTCTTCGGATTCGGACTGTTCTACAACCAGCACACGCACTTCACCGTAGCCGATTACTGGCGCTGGTTCGTTGTGCACATCTGGGTAGAGGGCATTTTCGAGTTCTTCGCGGCAGCGTCACTGGCATTGCTGCTTTCCGTACTCGGACTGGTGACAAAGGAATCCGCCCTCCGTGCAGCATACCTTACAGCAATACTCGCATTCGCAGGTGGAATTGTAGGTACCGCTCATCACTATTTCTGGTTTGGCGGACCCGGATTCTGGCTGGCACTTGGGTCGGTGTTCTCGTCACTTGAGCCCATTCCGCTCATACTCCTGGTCGTCAGGGGACTGATGGAATACAAGCATATAAATGATGCCGGAATAAATTTCCCGTACCGATGGCCGCTGATGTTCCTCGTGGCAAGCTCATTCTGGAACTTCCTTGGAGCTGCGGTCTTCGGCTTCATGATCAACCTTCCAGTGATCAATTACTACGAGCACGCGACATACCTGACTTCCAACCATGGTCACACCGCACTGTTCGGTGTGTACGGCATGCTTTCCATCGCGTTATGCCTCTTCACCTGGCGGGGTCTTGTGAAGGATGGGAAGTGGGATGACCGGCTGTTGAAAATATCGTTCATCGGCTTGAATGTCGGGCTCTTCCTCATGTTCGCAATGACACTCCTTCCGGTGGGCATTATGCAGTTGATAGCGACCTACACGCACGGGACCTGGCTTGCGAAGAGCTCCCTGTTCTTCGAACGTCCCGTAATACAACTTTTAGGGCAGCTCAGGCTGATCCCGGATCTAATCATAATTATCCTTGGTGCCTTCCCACTCGGATTGTTCTTCCTGAAGGCCTACCTCAACATGAAGAAGCCGGAGGTTAAAGGAGGGGAAGCACTTGTCATCAAGGACGTTACCGAGCTTCCGATTTAAGTAACTCTGCAACATTTACAGTAAATACCAACCCGCACTGCCCATCAGTGCGGGTTTTTATTCTCTCAGGCTGACTCCATACCATTAACACTTGTCCTGTGATCCACAGCGAATCCGCCTGAATCCGGGCACGTATTTTTCCTCGCCTTCCTCGTGAACTTTGGAGTGGGGACGTCAGGAAAGTACGGTCGTTTCCTGTCGCTCGAAAGAATAACCGATCCGTTCATGCCCTCCGCATCCGGCATTTTCCGTCAGAGAAATAAACGGCAGCCCACATTTTTTGTGTGGGCTGCCGAGGGTTACAGAACTGAAAAAACGGAATGCTTCAATCTAAGTCAATTCACTCGGCATGAAGATACTCAGGAAGTACCCATCAGCTGCGTTACCATGAAGCACGAACATCAGGTTGTCACCTGCACCTCCCCACAGACGTTCGGATCCTTCAATCCTGAGCGGTGTACTCGAGATCGACGTTGTGTCACCATATGTTCCCAGGGGTGTGCCGGTTGAATTGAACTTCTTGATCACGGGATCAGTGGTTGAAAGCTCGTCAAGTACATAGATTGTGTTACCGGTATCACGGGTGATGTCCCTCGGGTCGTTGAAGTTGGGTGATGTATCACCGAAACCACCCCAGTAGGGACCATTTTGACTCGTGAACCAGTACCAGCGCCGCTCAACACGATATTCCGGGGCCTTCTCAAGGCAGTACACGTAGCTGTTTGTATCAGCTTCAACACCGACAAGGTAATTATGATTGATACTACCCGTGCCGGATCCTTCGTAAATGAAATTGCCACCTGCGCCACCATACGTTGGTGGCTGCCAGAACCAGACAATTGAAGGATAGGAGCCATAGCTGCAGTCATACCATGAGCAGTGTTTATTAATTTGATAACCACCAGTCGGACACCAGACTTCAGATGACCAGTCTGGTCCTTTGAATGCTGTATGGTTGGCTGCAGCGCCGCCGGATGCATAGAATGAACGGCAGTATGATCCGCCGCCACTCAGAGGTCCGGAGACAATAGAGTCACCATTTGCACTGGCATCCATGAAAAGAGCGACGTTACTGGAGTAATAAAGCATGGAACCGGTTTGGTAGTAGTTTGCCTCCGTATACTTCCAGACCTGGCCATCGCTGTAGAGGATGTAAAGGTCACCGGTATTCTTGACCACGGCAATGTCACGGGCATCTACACCACTTCGAAGATCGATGTTCTTGGTCGCGTAAGCGGTGATATCCACGTCAACACAACAAATATCCTCACCACCGTTGCCGTCTGTTACCTTCACACAGACGTTGCCAACGTAATCCGAATCGAAGTTCTTTATTGGTTTGTCATCGGTTCCGGAATCGTATGGATCACCGAAGTTACCATCATCATCGAAGTCCCACTCGAATTGCAGTACGTCTCCGACATCCGGGTCCGTTGAACCTGATGCGTCAAACTCCACATCGACAGCCCATCCAGAGTAAGGCATGGTCGGCGATATGATCTGCAGGTCGCAGTCCGGATCAAGGTTGTAGGGAGTAGCCGCTGTGAAGAGGTCATAGCGGAAGAACGCTGCCAGCATATCGGTATTCGCAGTGTTTGGAACACCCATATCATTGGTGTAGTCCAGTCCGTCATACTCACAGATGACCCAGAAGTTGTTTCCCTCGATTCCTCCGACATTGTCGGCGGGAACTTCGACATGGTACGTGGAGTAGTTAACTCCACCACCAGTCGGAGTCATATCCGTGGAATCAAGGGTGTACATCGACGATACGACGTTCGATTCGATGTACATAGCGGTTGGCTGAGAATGCGGTTCCCAGTTCCAGATGCTGAGATCGAGCTTGATTTTTCCACCGTTGCTGGTCGCATCCACGTAGTAGACGTCAGGTGTGATACTCGCCCGGCATCCTATAGCTTCTTGAGCGTTCGACGGATGTATGAGCTCATCTTCCCAGTTTGCACAGATGGCATAATTGAAGGTAACACCCTTGGTGTTCGGGAAGCGCAGGTAGTAGTTTCGCCTGTTGGTGCTGCCGGCGGTGAATACGCCGGAATCCCCGGCATTGGCCAACAGGAACTCAAATACATCGTTGGTCATTCCAAGGCCGTCGGCGAAGTACTTGTAGCCGTTCAGAGTTGCGTCTCCGGTGTAACCCGGAGTTGCGAACGCACCGTGTGTGTAGCCAAGGATTCCTGGGGAGGTGAACTCAGACGGATTCCACCATCGGGTGTATCCATCCGGCGCACCATCTGTGCCACCGGGACCTTCGGAACCTACTATTATCTGGTCGGTTCCTAGTTCCGGACAGTCCAAATCACTGTTGTACGCCAGTCCACCACTACCGTCGCCGATGAAGATACCACGGACATCGTATCCGTCGTACTCGCTCATTCCCGGGAACGGGTGGC
>JAUWTM010000150.1 GCA_030614715.1 Planctomycetota bacterium | reverse complement strand
TAGCATCGGCGTTAAATCAGTTCGATCCTACTCAAATCCGCAAAATGTTATTCGTTCTGTTCAAAATCTAAAGCAGTTTACTTGCGCACCAGAGCTTATTATTTGTACAATGTGCGTGCACGAGGGAACGGGGTACGATTCCCCGGCGGACCGGCCACTGTGTTGGCGATCCCACGCTCCATAAATCAGCCACGGGTGCGATATTCCCGGAAGGCTGGAGCGGTGGGAGATGACCCTCAGCCAGGATACCTCGCGCGCACGATTCGACCTCCGGAGATGGGTCGGCGCGACAGCCCTGTCTGCCACAGCTGCCCACCTCCGTCCGATCAGGGCGGTTTTTTCGTGCGTCAATATTACACGTTAACGGTTCGCTGCCGAGGAAAACTATTGTGAGAAACCTCTTTATCCTATGTGTTATATGCCTGTTCGCGCTGGTGATGCCATCGTGCGTTCACCAGCCCGATCAACCTGGCAACCCTCCACCATCGGACGATAATATTGTCGAGCCGCTTGAACCGCCGGAAAGTGTAGTCTCACTCTCACCCAACCTGACGCAGATCATCTTCGCGCTAGACGCGAGCGAGTACCTTGTCGCGGTCGATGATTACTCCGTGTATCCCCCCGAAGCCGCGATGCTCCCGCGTGTTGGCAACTACATGGATCCCGACCTCGAGGCGCTTGCTGCCACTGACCCCGACCTCGTTTTGATTGTCGAGGTGGACGAGGGCACCGGCGATCTGCTGGCCGGACTGGGGCTTGCCTACATTAGTTATGGCAACAACACGATTGATGAGATCCTGGGGAGCATAACTGATCTCGGGTGGTTAATGGCTCGCACAAGCGAGGTCGAGATTATTACCAGCGACTGGAACAGCACGCTCAACGATGTACGAACCGCTCTCGAGGGAGTGGAGCCGAGGGAGGTAGCGCTTGTAATCGGACGTAATCCCGGACGTCTCCAGGACATCTATGTCGCGGGTTCCGGAAGCTATCTCGGTGAGATCATCGAGCTTGCGGGTGGCGTTAATGTTTTCGGAGATCAACCCATGATGTGGCCTCAGATCGGTGCCGAATCGATGGTCGGCGCCGACCCGGACATCATCATCGATTCGACACTCTCGAAAGGCGCATCGGATGAGCAGTTCGAGGCGTTACGCGAGGACTGGGACGAACTCCCCGGACTTCGCGCGTTGCGTAACGACAGAATAATTATCCCGACGGAGGGCTGGTTCCAGATTCCCGGAGCGCATCTCGATTCAATCCTTATGCTTTTCGCGCACTGGATCCATCCCGAGATCTTTCCAGACGAGGTCAATGATCCGAACCTGTAAGTTATGAGTAACGCGTTGTACATAGCATCAAACCTGGGCTTCGGTTACCGACCCGACCAGCCGGTTCTCGACAGTGTCGACTTCACCGTCTCGTCCGGTGAACTTGTCGCTTTAATCGGGCCAAACGGTGCAGGTAAAAGCACCCTTCTCAAGTTACTTGTCGGACTCCTGAAACCGTCGTCCGGTGAAATCAAATACAACGGTCGCCCGATCGATGAAATCACGCCCCGCGATCTCGCGCGCAGGGTCGCGTACCTTCCGCAGGAGGATGAAATCCACTTCCCGTTTACTGTCGGCGAGGTGGTCATGCTCGGACGCTGGCCGCATTCCGGTGGTGTGTACTTCGACAGCGCAGTTGACCAGGAGATCGCGCTTCGGTCGATGGAGAAAGTCGGTATCGCGGACTGGTCCGGACGTCTGGTCACCGAGTTGTCCGGCGGTGAACGAGCACGTGTTACTCTCGCGAAAGCAATCGCGACAGAACCGGAATGTCTTCTACTCGACGAACCCGTATCGGAACTCGACCTGAAATACCGCGCCGATGCCTATTCATTACTGAGATCCATGGTTGAATCCGGGCTGGGGATCGTCGTTGTCGCGCATGACATAGGTGCGGTCTCACGCTGGGCTGACCGCATCGTGCTCTTGTCCAGTGGGAAGGTAATCGCAGCAGGTTCAACCGACGATGTTCTCACCGAGGGTAACCTTCGGGATGCCTACGGCGTTTCAGTAAAGGTAATTTCCGATGGCGATGATCGCGCGATCTTCGCGAAGCCCGACGGGGAGGGTGACCGGTGAACGCGTCGATACGTACTCTCACCCCCGCACGGTTCTGGCTCTGGATGCTTGGATTCATCGCTTTCACAGCTCTTTGCGTAATCATCGCACCGCTGTTCGGTTCGGAAACGATCAATTTCTCACGGGCATTGAATTTTTCATACCCCATCGAGGAAAATACCGACCGGTTCATACTCTTCGCGATCAGGATGCCGCGAATTGTGCTCGCACTTGTAACCGGGGCGTCGCTTGCAATGAGCGGTGCCGCGATGCAGGCACTTCTCAGGAATCCGCTCGCAAGCCCGTTCACGCTCGGTGTTGCATCCGGTGGAACACTCGGTGCTGCGTTGATGATTTTTATTGGAGTCGGCGCGACCGCGTTCGCGGTACCGGGCACGGTCCTCGGCGCATTCGTCGTGAGCCTTCTCACACTCGCGCTTGTCTGGGCTCTTGCATACAGGAGTGGACGTCTGCCAACCGGAATGCTGCTGCTTGCTGGAGTCAGTGTAAACTTCCTCTTCGGCGCGCTCGTTCTGCTGCTCCAGTATTTAAGTGACTTCGAGCAGAACTTCGCCCTGATCCGCTGGATGATGGGTTCGCTCGATACCGTCGGCTACGATTCGGTCTGGGGAATCCTGCCGGTTCTCGTGCTCGGGTCGATCGCGCTTTTCATGCACGCGCGCGCGTACAACCTTCTGGCTCTCGGCGACGAAGCCGCAAAGACCGCGGGAGTAAACGTGCGAAACCTCGAGCTCACGGGATTCATCGCTGCCGGACTACTCGCGGGCGCGGCTGTCTCGCAGGTCGGACCGATCGGATTTGTCGGATTGATCGTCCCGCATGCAGTTCGAATGATAGTCGGACCGGATTACCGTCTGGTGCTGCCCGGAAGCATGATCGTCGGCGCTGGATTCCTCGTCCTCTGCGACCTCGTCAGCCGTGTCGTGCTGGCACCGGTCGAACTCCCCCCGGGGATAATCACCGCCCTCCTCGGCGCCCCGTTCTTCCTGAGTCTGCTTCGCTCAAAAGCCCGGGAAGTCGTTGTGTAATCCCAAACTTTACATCCCAACTGGGAGCGTAACTGGGAGCGGGGACCTCCGGTCCGCGGGAGCGGGTTCATCCTGAACGCGCTTGTGTTTTAATAAATCGCCGATGTGGACATCGCCGTCCCCGCCGACCGGAGGTCGCCGCCCCAATTAAAGACCAATGTTGAATCGCCGATGTGGACATCGCCGATCCCGCCGACCTGAGGTCGCCGCTCCAATTATTACAAATGGTATTACAGAAAATTAAACTTCCGCGAGGATTTCATCCACGTTGTTCTCTTCGGCCATCGCGCTTTCGTTGTACTTCGCACCCTCGATCGATACAAGCGCTTCACGACACGCCGAGAAAATTATCTCCCTCGGTTTACTGCCGTTCTTCGGACCAACCAGTCCGAGTTCCTCCATCTGGCTCATTACCCGCCGCGCACGCGGATATCCCAGTCCCAGTTTGCTCTGGAGCATGCTCGTGGACGCTTCACCTTCATTCATGAACACCTTCAATGCTCTGCCGAACAGTTCCGCGTCCTGGTCGAGGATGTTGACCGCGTCACCGGCACTCTTCTTGCCCTTTGTCGGTGCATGATCGGCGACAACGTCGTCGTCGAACTCCGGATTACCCTGGTTGGAGAGGAAATCTACAACCCGCTTGATCTCATCATCGTCGACATACACACCCTGCGCGCGTGTCGGTGTGTCGGCATCGATCGGCTTGAACAGCATGTCGCCGTTACCGAGAAGTGTCTCGGCGCCCTTGTAATCGAGGATGGTTCGCGAGTCGGTATATGATGCCACATTCATCGCGATACGGGCTGGAATGTTCGCCTTGATGTTACCGGTGATGATCTTCACACTCGGACGCTGCGTCGCGAGTATCAGGTGGATCCCGACAGCCCTTGCAAGCTGGGTCAGGGACGTGATGCACGCCTCGATTTCATAGCCTTCCTGCGCCATGAGGTCAGCCATCTCGTCAATGATGATCACGATAAACGGCATTCGCTCATCTGCACTGACTGAATGGTTATATAGCTGGATATTTCTCGCCTTCGCTGATTTCAGTTTCTGGTACCGCTCGCGCATCTCCTGTACCGACCACCTGAGAGCGTTGACTGCGTCGTTAACATCGTTGACAACCGGAGTCAGGAGGTGCGGAAGGCCTTCGTAGAAGCCGAACTCGACCATTTTCGGGTCGATCAGGATAAGCTTGAGCTGGTCCGGCGTCAGCCGGTAAAGAAGGCTCATTGTGATCGCGTGAAGACACACGGATTTACCGCTGCCCGTCTGCCCGGCGACCAAAAGGTGGGGCATCTTCCCGAGGTCGGCGAGAACCGGTACGTTGTTCAGGTTCTTCGCGAGTGCCATCGTGAGAGGCGCCTTCGCCTTCTTCCATTCCGGTGTATTGATGATTTCCCTGAGCCTGACGATGTTGGTTTTAATGTTCGGGAACTCGATACCGACCGCGGTCTTGCCGGGAATCGGAGCCTCGACCCGTACACGCTTTGCCGGAAGGATATAAGCGATATCCTTCTCCATTCCCTCGACCTGCTTCACCCTTATTCCCTCGCCCAGAACGACCTCGACCCTCGTGACAGCTGGCCCGGTGATCACGTCGCTCACATCGCACGGTATTCCGAACGTGTCGAGTGTCTTTACAATCCTCTTCGCTGCGAACTCCCTGTGATCCTCGTCCATCGTCGGTTTCGATGGTGCTGCGAGCAGTTTTGCAGGCGGCAGCTTGTAGTGTTTCGGTTTTGGAAGGGAAGGGGCTTCGTCGAGGCCGAGTCCGAGCTGCGATCCGGGTGGGGCGTCCGGTACGGGATAGGGCTCGATGACCTCTTCGGTGGCAGCTTCAGCCGGTACCGGCTCTTCAACTGCACCGTCCCCTACTTCAGACGCGTTCAGGTGCTCGTCTAAGGGAACTTCCGGCACGGTTGCAGGAACGATCCTCACATCCCTGCGTACGAAATTCACCATCCCGGTCCACATGCCGACGAATACCTTCTTTGGACTCAATCTTAATATGATAAAGGTCAGGACCGCGGTCAATCCGATTGCTACAATGAATGCACTTTCACCTACCATGAACCTAAGCCCGCGACCCAGCCACAGGCCGATCCATCCTGCGAATTTCTGAGCCTCGACATCCCAGTAGAACTCCCTGAGATGAAGGGCGCTGTCCCAGCCGGCGAGTATGAGCGGTGTAGCCCATAAAGTGAGTCGCGTGAGACGTCCCGCCATCGGCCAGAGTCCTGCTGCAAGAAGGTGTACGGTACTGAGCATCAGCGCGATTGCGACCAGCCACGATCCCACTACTCCCAGAACGGGATTAACTATGGAAACAAGGACTTCTCCAACCGGACCGCCTCTCCCGATGAGACCCAGCATGTAGACAATCGTGATCCCAAGGACTACAATGCCCCACGCCTCGAACGCAAGGATTTTCTTCAGCGTTTCGCGCGGATCGGGTGCTGAGTTAAGGAAGTCGAGGTTTGGTTCCTGTTTCTTTTTCGGCATACAACACCTGCGCCGGGCTGGATCACCGGCGCATTAATAAGATCAATAGCAACTGAATGTTTCTGAACCGTCCTGAATGACAGGATTTATTGTCCGGGAACGGTTACAATACTGCGGACCTTGAATTTGACAGAATCGGACCCGTATCCTGGCTTTTATCAATATATATGGCGTTCAGCGGGACATCCCCTGTTAAAGTCGGATAACAAAATACAAATTCAAGTCCCGGATCACCCTTTATTGGGTAAAATTAATCCATCTGAATGGATATTAAACACAGACAGTCACATGGGCGTCTGTCTGCATTGAGAGGTATACAATGATAAAACGCTATTACACGGTTACTCTGGCCGGCCTGATGCTATTCGCATTCCTCTCCTTGCCAGCGCAAGCGCAATCAGGGAGCTGGTCAGTTGGCGGCGGTTACTGGACACTACCTAATTTCGACAGCGGTGAAGTATCGGTCGACACGTCGGGATTCTACGCGAGCGTAGCGATGCACGCGGAGTCATACCTGCTCGAGCTCGATTACGCAGTCGGGGGAACTGGATTTTACGCACTTGCTGCAGATTACATCTATCCCCTCAGTGCCGGGGATTCGTACTTCGGCGGCTCAAGCTTTGTAGGCGCAGGATACACGTATTTTTCAGCTGATGATTTACCAAACGCACAGGGCTTCAATGTAGTACTTGGAGCCGACCTCAGTTCGGGGTTAGCAGGCACGGTCAGGTACGATCTCCTCGAAGGAGATCAGGAAATGTTTACTATCGGGGTTACGTATTCATTCTAGTGAAGATTTTATAATGAAAAACGGATCCGGAAAATCTGCATGGATCATTTTTATGCCGGTCGCATTAATTGTGGCCCTGATCCTTCCCGTACCTGCCATGGCACAGGGCCTCGGGCTCGATATACTCGATGGCGGTGGCTTCTCCATGGGAGCCGGAGCGTACCAGGCACCTGACGAAGCACTCAGTGACAGCGGTTTATACAGTTTCGCACGATACGAAATGGACCAGTTTGCGTTTGAGATCGACTATGGTGTTTCCGACCAGGATTTCTTCCTCGGCGCTGCTGATTACCTTTACCGCTTACCCACCGCGGGAGGTATAACCCAGACCGAGATCGCTATTGGGGGGGGTATCACCTTCATCAACAATGACCCGGGCTTTGACGATTCGAAGTTCGGGCCGAATCTCCTTGGCCAGATACGATTCATGGACACGCTGGCTATCCAGCTGCGCTATGACTTCCTCGGAGATAGTTCGAACCTGTGGACGTTTGGCCTCAGCTACGATTTCTTCTGAGCTGAAGGATAATTATTAGCTGAGGGTCAGGCATCCCGAATATATCCACCCACCCTCATCCTCCTCCCGACGACCCGCCTTATAGGTGGGTCGTCGATGTATTAGCGTAACCCCATACGATCGAAATATTGACAAAAATCGAAAAATCTTCCATCAAAGCATCTCGATGCACTTGACAAGCTTGGGAAGCGTGGTATAATCACAATATCTTGTTAAATGCCTTTTACGATATTCTGCACTAGTTGATATACCCCTCCAGACCGTGTCCACCCAGTACTTAAAAGACTCATTCTGCTTGAACAGTACATCAACAGGTTAGGACCGGAGGAACTTCCCATGATACCCAAAACTACCGCGATCTCGCTGTTGACAGCGTCAATTCTGCTTTGCATGGTGCTTTTCGGATGCTCTGGCGGTGGAGGTCCCGTTGCCCCGGAGGGCACGGATGCACCGGCCGGTGGTATTCCGGATGAGTACACGCAGGGGACAATTCTACTCTCCGATGCAGATGTCCTCATCCCGGACACAACTAAAATATTTCATCATCTCGACGATGCAAACCTGCTCAGCGTCATGGACTACGGGTCTGTTTATACGTTTTACGACGGCTCCGAGACAGCTGCCCGGGTTCAGCCCGGAGATGTAATCGTAGGATGTAAGGACGGCGGGTACATCCGCAGGGTTGTATCGGTTAATAACTCCCAGCTCGGCATAATAAGGTTCGTCACCCAGCATGCCACGATAAACGATGCAGTCGAGAGGGCTGACATTAACATTAATTACCGTCTCAGCCCGCACAATGTACGGGAGGTTGCGGGACTGATTTCCGAAACAAGCGGAAATCGAGCCGCAAGTGACAATCCCGAGCATTTTTTCGTGGAATTCACGGATGTAGTCATTGTTGACGGCGACGGCGACCCGGGCACTACATCCGACCAGGCATCGATCACCGGCTCGCTCTACTTCGAACCGGTAATCACCATGGAAGTGGACATCGAGCAGTGGATCCTGAGAAAACTGCACTTCGTGGCGGATGTCGAGATGAGAACCGATCTGGATTCAAAAATTGGAGGGGACCTCAGCTTCGTTGATGAGAGCGTTGAGATAGCGACTTACTATTTCGAATCGATCACGTTCCTCGCAGACGGCCTTCCGGTTGTTATGACACCGAGGCTGACCGTCTCCATCGGACTTCTTGCCGGGTTGGACTCAGAGGTCATGACCAGTGCCAGCATGGACTTTACATGGCAGGCCGGTCTCCATTACTGGGACGGTGAACTCACCCCGATTGGTGAAGTTGCACCGACAATGGACTGCAATCCTGTCAGTTGTTCTGGTGATGTGAACGTCCACACGTTCGTTAATCCCGACATGGATTTCGAGCTGTACGGGGAAATCGGTCCGACCATTAGTGCCAAGGCTTATACCAATCTCGCGGGAGTCGCGGGTGGGGATCCTGAATGGGAGATTTCGGGAGGCCTGCAGGTCGATGCGGGAGTCGTGCTGGACCTGCCGAACGCGTTCATGATCGATCTCGACTGGCAATGGCCGGTTCTGGATTACCTGAACCCCATGTGTTTCGGTGAATTCACCGGATGGGTGTTCAAGCCGCCGACGGCTGTAGCCGTTATCCAGACCCCCGCACCATATTACATCGGCACTGAAGTGACCTTCGACGGTACCGCGTCGTATGACAACGACGAGGACGGTCACGCGGTCCTGAGCTGGCGATGGGATTACGGTGAGGGAGACGGATACGAGCTTCCGGAAACGACCGGAATAGTGTCTCACACATACAACGATCCCGGCGCGTTTTACGTCCAGTGCCGGGTTACCGATAATGAGGGTGTCGCGGATATTCTCGATGCCAGTCTCCAGGTAGTTGTCCTCGATCCCTCGGCTCCAGATCCGCCGGGACCCCCGATTGATCCAACACCGATCTCGTTCACGGTCACTCCGGATTCTGAAAATCCAAGTTACATCATCGCTAACATAAGCGCACTCATCGACGGTCAGAGCGCATACAACGAATTCACCCACGACAACTTCTTCCTAGTCGAGGATATGGTTCGACGTGAGGACTTTGAAGTGCATCTGATCTCCGAGGGTTCGGTAACTGCCGGCGCCGATATCGTCTTCATCCAGGACATTTCAGGTTCCATGGGGACTGAAATAAACGGTGTTAAGAATTCAGTGATCGGATTTGCGCAGTACCTTGCTGACCAGAACCTCGACGTCAGGCTCGGATGCGCCGGTTTCAGGAGCGGTACCACACCGGATCGCTTCTTCGATCTGAGTGATGACATCCTGGCCTTCCAGCAGTTCTACGGCACACTGGGGGCGACCGGTGGCACCGAAATGGATAACGACATCATCCTCTACTCCCATAACAACATGACATGGCGGCCGGGAGCCCAGAGGATCTATATCGACATTGGTGATGAGGATATCGATCGGAATTCTTCCAGCCCCAATACTTCTGAGCTAATCCCGATGATACAGCCTGCGACCATCCACACGATCTGCGTGAACGTGGGGGTTACGGGATGGAATCCAGTCGAGCTCTCCACGCTGACAGGCGGTCTGCACATACCATTACCTTACGATGGCAACATTGACCTGACCGTCCTGCCTCTTGGTGAGACGATCTCGTCGGGTTACATCATGCGCTGGCTCGATCCCAACCCTGGAATCGCTACCGATCACGAGGTCAGGATCGGTGTTTTCAGGGATGAACTCGAACGGTTGAATAATACTCCGTGGCGTGAATACACGGGCATTTACCCCTACTAATTCCGGGAGGACTACGATGAAAACTACAATAAACTATAAAACCATCTTACTGGCGATGCTTATTGTCAGCCTTTCAATGGTAGGCTGCGGGGGGGGAGGCGGCGACGGAGTAGTCTGGCCCGGTGAGCCCGAATATGAAGCCGGACCGATCCAGGATGGACTGATCGGCGGTGCAGACAATGACGCCACAGTCGATCCCAGGTTCGTATTTCCCGAGACAGGCAATGTGGTCTGTACGGTTGAGCTTCCCGATGGATGCCCG
>JAUWTM010000045.1 GCA_030614715.1 Planctomycetota bacterium | reverse complement strand
TGAAGAAAAGAAGTCTTTTTTTATAGATAGCATTTTAAGGAACTTTCCAATTCCACCAATTTTCTTAAGGCAACATATTGATGACAAAACGGGAAAATTATATTATGATGTTATTGATGGTAAGCAGCGGTTAACTGCAATTGTGGAATTTATCGAGGATTTAATACCCGCAACTAGTGAATTCGCTTCAGGTCACCCGGAAAGTGATAAATTGGCAGGTGTATATTTTCATGATTTGGACAAAGATGAATTTTTTAAATTCAAACAGCAATTGTGGCGTTATCAGATTCCGATAGAATATGTCGATACTATATCAAGTAAATTAATTGATGATATATTCGATAGATTAAACAGAAATGGTGAACCCTTAACAGGACAAGAATTAAGGAATGCAAAATATCACGATACTATATTGTTGAATACCGTCGAGAAGCTGGCTAAGTTAAAATTTTGGAATAAAAGACTTAAACATGTCGATGTGAATAGGATGGAAAATTTAGAATTTATATCAGAGCTAATAATTGTGCTTCTTGAACGAGACTTTTTCAATGCAGGACCTAAAGATATTGATAAACTTTACGACGTATATGCAACGAATACGAAGCAAATTAATGAAGCAAACAAAGAGTTTATTGAAGTCACGAAATATCTAGAAGGATTAGACTTGAATTATGAGTCGTACAAAATAACTGGTGTTAGTCACTTATACGGATTGTGGTCCTTAGCGTGGTATTGCAATGAGCATAATATTGACAGTAAAGCAATTAGCAAATCATTGAAGAAATTATATAAAGAACTCCGCTCTGGTCAGATTACAAATCAAAATATCATAGAATATAAGATTTCAATGAGTGCTAATACAAAAGATCGTGCAACAAGAAAAAGGAGATTTGAGGCTTTAAAGCGATATTGCATTGGGTAATCTTAAAATTTATTACATTTATATTTTAATTTCTATTGTCTATTACCTTTCCGGGATTCAGGATTCCGTGGGGATCGAATAGCTTTTTAATGCCGCGCATTAAATTCAGTTCAGGTTCGGATACAGCCAGCTTCAGGTACTCCTTCTGCGACCAGCCGATGCCGTGTTCACCGGAGATCGTCCCGCCCAGACTCACACAATGCTTGAAGATCTCTGTGATTGTTGGTGGCAGGCGGGACGCCCATTCCTCGTCGGTGAGCGTGTCCTTGAGGAGATTCACGTGCAGGTTGCCGTCACCCGCGTGACCGTAGCAGACCGACCGGACCCTGCGGTCGGCGCAGATTTTCTTTACGCCTACGAAAAGATCAGGTAACTTTGCGCGCGGAACGACCGTGTCTTCCTCTTTGTAAATTGAATGAGACTTGACCGCCTCCCCCGCCCCGCGACGTATGTCCCAGATCTCGTTCACACGCTGCCCGGACTCGGCAAGGATAACGTCTATTGCCCCACCCTCGTCGCAGACCATCCCGGCTTTCTCTATCTCCTCGGCGAGACGGTTTTCATCGTTGCCGTCGATCTCGATCAGCAGGTGCGCAGCCGCGTCGGAGTTGGGAAGCGTCTTTTCGACGTGCCCGAGCGCCATCTGCATCGCGTCGCGCTCCATGAACTCGCACGCGGACGGGTCGAGTCCCTCGCGAAACAGCACGGGGACGGTCCTGCACGCCGCGTGCGGATCGTCGAAAGCCGCGAGCAGGACAGCCGAGAATTTCGGCTTCGGGATGAGCTTCATAACAGCTTTCGTGATGACTCCCAGCGTACCCTCGGAGCCGATGAAGAGCTGCGTGAGGTTGTAACCCGTCACATTTTTCAACAGTTTTCCGCCCGGGTTGATGATCTCACCGTTTGGGAGCACCACCTCCAGGCCGTACACCCAGTCTTTTGTTACACCGTACTTGACCGCTCTCGGTCCACCGGCATTCTCGGCGATGTTCCCGCCGATGAAGCACGTACCGCGGCTTGCGGGATCGGGCGGATAGAAAAGCCCGACCTTCTCAACCGCGTCCTGGAACATCTCGGTGATGATTCCGGTCTCGACAACAGCGAACAGATTACCCTCGTCGATCTCGATGATTTCGTGCATACGGTCCATGTAGAGGACGATCCCGCCGTGGACCGGAAGCGCACCGCCTGAGAGTCCTGTCCCGCCACCGCGCGGCGTGACGGGTATTTTCTCCGCGGACGCGAATTTCATTATCGCGGAGATTTCCCCGGGTGTACCCGGACGGACCACGCATTCCGGTGGAAAGCAGAGGTCCTCGGTCTCATCGCGTGATGCGTAATCGATCGACTCAGGGTCGGTGAGAACGAATTCATCTCCTACAATTGAGCGGAGATGAGAGAGATGGATATCAGAGAGCGGAGTGAACATATATTGTGAGTATAAAAGAAAAGTAATCAAAAGAAAAAGAGAAGATAGGAATTCACCACAGAGGCACAGAGACTCAGAGAAGAAAGAGGTTACCACGAAGACACTAAGAACACGAAGAAGAGGAACAGATTAAACACAGAGGCACAGAGACTCAGAGAAGAAAGAGATTATTGCTGGTATACTTCGCGGGGATTTGTCATGGCGAAGAAGGATAAAAAAAAGGACGACAAGCCGAGAGGGCTTCCGAATTTCGTTAACCGCAAGGCTTTCCGGAATTATCACGTGCTCGAAAAGTTCGAGGCGGGGATCTCGCTTGCCGGACAGGAGGTCAAGAGCATCCGTGCCGGAGGCCTGAACCTGCGCGACTCCTACGCACGAATTGTGAAGGGCGAGGTCATCCTCATAGACATGCACATTTCGCCGTACAAGTTCGCGACCATCGACCCGCTTCCGCCAAGACGTCCAAGGCGTTTATTATTAAATAAAAGCGAGATTCGAAAGATCCGGAAGGCTATCGAGGAAAAAGGATTCACGATTATCCCGCTCAAGGTGTATTTCAAGAAGCACCTGGTGAAGGTGGAGCTGGGAATCTGCAAGGGGAAGCGCGAGCACGAGAAGCGGCATGTGATCGCCAAGAGGGACTCGGACATGGACAAGGAAAGGGCATTGAGGGAGAGGGAGTAATCAGCTACTTTCGACTTTATGTCGCACATATACTACAATCTGCCGTAGATTTCCTTTAGTTTTAACCTAACTTGAGACATCGAGGAGGACATCACGATGAACCTGCACAGTGATGATTTTTACGATGGTGACCGTCTGCCGGATGCGCATGCGCTGGATTTCGACAACTTAAGCCCATCGCTCAGGTGGACAGACCTTCCGGACGGCACAGCCGAACTCGCCATTATCAACGACGATCCCGATGCCCCGGGTATGACGTGGGTTCACTGGCTCATTTACGGAATCCCATCGACGATCGAAAAAATTCCAGCCGGGTTGTCGAAGGACCTTAACCTCGGCGAAATTGGCGGTGCCAAACAGGGGACGAACGACTTCGGGAAGATCGGCTACGACGGTCCACGTCCACCGAGGGGCCCGGTGCACAGGTACTTTTTCAAGCTGTACGCGCTGAAGGAACCTTTGAATCTGGGTCCGGGAGCTAAAAAGAACGAACTCCTAGCCGCGATGCAGGACAAGATCCTCGCGGAGAAGGAAATTATCGGGCTGTATTCAAGGTAGGAACGTCAGGCAGAAACTGGTTTAGTAATCAGGTCACCGAATTCTTCGGTAATCTCCAGACCTTTTAATAAGTCGACGGGCAATCCACCGTGCGCGGCAGCGATGAGCGGTCCGGCTGTTGAGCCGTATGAGTCAGTGTCGCCACCGGTCATGGGAATCCATCCAAGCGCCCACGGTCCGGTCTTTTCAAACACTTCGTCGGGGTATCCGTCAGGAGTCGGGAAAGGCTGGATTTTCAGGCTCCATAATGTCGCCCAGACAGCTATCTGGAGTGCGGTCAGGACGTAGCCGGCGCCGCCTCTCGGTGAGTATACATATGGGTTGTAGTTGTCAGGATCGAAATCGGATTCCTGTAGTGCTGTCCAACCCCTGGAGAGGTCATCCCCGATGTTCGACGCCCATCCATCCACGACCTTATCTTCTTTTCTCGCGATCTCCAGCCAGTCGGTCCATGATTCGCGAAATTTCTCTTGCCAGGATTTTTTCGCAACCCAGTCAGTCTCGAACGGATTACGTCCCTCGAGAAATTCCCAGATCAGGTAGACGTGAAGCGCACATGCGAGGACCGGTCGCGGCGCATAGTGGGTCATGATGCCGTGATACAGGCTGAAACGGAATGTATCATCGAGCGAATCAGCCATGCCGGGAATCACACCGTTACGCAGCAACGAACCGTTCGATGCATTGAGGGGCCTTCGCCGGTAGTCGTTAAGACCGCCTTCGTGCCAGGGCACTTTATTGCCAATCTGCGCGATTCCCATCAGGGTCGTGTTACCGACGTCGGCAGGTTCTGTCGCGGACCAGGCAAGGTATCGAGCAGAGATGTCATCTGGATCGAACACGCCCCTCTCAAGGAACGAACGGACCATTTCAATAGCCGTGTTGGCGTCGTCCGTTGGCTGACCGGGTCGCCAGTTGAAATAGCCTCCCCCGACATGCACAAACGGCCAGCCTTTCGATTTGAATTTGTCGTAAAGGTTGAGCACGTCCTCACGAGAGGTAAATTCTGCGGTGCTGCCGAGTGAGTCGCCTGCGGCGAGTCCTGCCACCAGTAGTCCAAGGTGTTCCTTTGCCATGATCCAGCCTCAAGACGGTTAATTCCTGCGTCTTCACCTGTAAAGTCGGATATTGGGTAGAGAATCTACAATCCCGGGAGCGCTTAATCAAGCCTTCGAGCGATTTTTTCATCTAAATAATCACGTATCAAAAATACGTTTGAAACAGGGGTCTCGTAAGGAAGCGGTCCGGTACCGATGCATGCGTTGTTAAATCCGTCAATAAGACCTGCAATTCGATCCACCTCAGCCCTGATTTCATCGGGTGTACCGTGTGAGACAATCGATGGTGTCATGTTCACTCGAACAGTTACATCGGGGTGACACCTCATCTTATCCATAAAGGCCTGCTGGTCGGTTTCCGCCGGACAGATAATGTATTTCGTGCCGGTCGAAAGGATTGCATCGAGTATGTGAATAGTGTCGCCGCCAACTATGAACGGTATCGCGCTTCCAGTTACCTTCGATCCATCTGTGAGCAGCCTTTTGACCGGGGGAAGGATCACCGACGTGAAAATGTCGGGTGAAACGAGCGGAGGAGATGCTCCCGACTCGAAAAATGATACGCCTAGACCCTGATTACTGATTTCCTTAATGAATTGAAGCTGCCCATCCACCAGGTGCTCGAGGGCATCGGTAACATCAGCGGGACTGGTCATCGATTCCATTACCAGGGATTCAAATCCAGTAAGGTTACCCGCGATCGAGAACGGACCGCTGACCGGGATGCGTACGTCAGCATTGGGAAATTCGTCCGACAACCGTTTGGCGACATTTAACACCATCGAAATTCGGCCGTCGACCGCTGGATCGAATGGCTTCAGTTTTCTGATCTCACTAACGGATGCACAGATGGGTCTGCTGATAACAGGGATGCCGTTGCCCTCGGGTCGATCGACCGCAGCACCGTACGCTTCAGCTTCGAGGTTGTATATGTCGATGCCGACAACGATCGGTGAGTGATTGTATGTCTCGTAAGCCGCCTTGTGCGCTTCATATAGGAGGTTGGGATCTCGGGAGACGTCCCAGGGGGAACGATTGATCAGGGCTGCTGCGTGTTCGTATACGACAGGAGTAAAGAGCATCAGTATTACTATACACGTCAGTGATGTATAAGAGAAACATGCACGGGACGTGCATGAGACAGGTAATCATGGGCGGGACGCGCATGCTACGTTAGACGTGCATGCTACATTTAAGAAAAATATGGAAAGAAAAAGCGGGTCGATGGGACCCGCGGTTAATGATCTATATTAATCCTGAAACCTAGAAGGTCACGACATACATTCCGTCGGGACCCTGCACGTAGATTGCACTGTTCGGATCAACGACCGGGTAGGCACCTATCTGGGTCACGCCCGGAGTATGTAACCACCAGTTCAGGCCACCATTACTACTTCGACTCACGAAAAAATCATCTCCACCAGTCGGTTGTGGTGGATCGGGATGTTCACGCTGGACATAGGTAAAATCACCATTCGTGCCATGAACAACATACCCTCTCGCTCCTTCGGCGGGGACCTGCAGGAGCACGGCGCCTGTATCTTCATTTCGGGCAACCATTCCGATGTAATCGTTGTTCTGTCCGATTACGGTGAACAGGTTTCCGTCATAATCCAGACTCGGGAATTTCGCGTATGTGCCGGGATCAACCGGCTGCACCCATATTTCGCTGCCCGACGCAGATACGCAGGCCAGCAGAGTACCACCATTGACTGAGAAAAACAGGCGATCATCATCGCCAACTACCGGATCCTGCGATTTAAGCCATCCGGCTTTCGAAAAAGCCCATTTGGGATTACCCATAAGGTCTAATGCGAACACCCCGCCGGTCGGCAGCGTGTAATAAACTGTGCCGAGTGGACCAACAGCGAGACGTGGTTCGTCGGGAACTCCGGGAGGAGCAGATACAAGGTCGAACTGCCACTTGAAATGACCGTCAGTACCAACAGCAACGATAGCGGTATCACAACCGTCTTTCCTCAGTACGGTAAGCAGGAGACCCCCGAGTGGCGATGATGTCAACACAAGGTCGATATGAGTCCCTGTCTCGAACTGATATGACCAGCGATCGGTCCCGTCCTCAAATAATGCACGTAACCTGCCCTGCTCGGGTTCGAGGAAGAAAATCGTACCGTCATTACCTATAGCCGGTGATGATGGGAGCCCTGTTTCCCCGATTAAGCGGGTCCATGCGGGCACGTTTAAGCCGGGTGACTGAAGTGCTATCGACCGGTCGTCATCGAGTCTTCTAACGACAAGATTATTATCGACAATGACGAGACCGCTTGCGGACGGTGGTGCTTTTACCTCGAAATCGGTCAGCGGCTGAGCGATCTGCCACTTGGCCCGGCACGTACGCGCAGGATCATAGCATCTCTGCGAGCACACTCCCTCAAGCGGTCCTGTAGCGACCGGGCCCGGATCGATGTAGGCAGTGGCGACCGCAAGTGTCGGGATATCCAGGTCGCTGATCGCACCGAGATAAAAGTTCTGGGCTCCCAGCACCGAACCACTGTAGTCGAGTGTGCCTGTATAACAGCTGTAACCGTCGATTACGCTGTCCAATGTGAGAAATGTCGGGTGACCGGCAATGTCTTTCGTCGCAGCACCGACCCACTTCACGACTTCAAGCGGGTCCATGATACTGCACACGATCGGTGCCTGGTCTCCGGGCCACCTGAGAGTGCCGTTGACCGCCGCAATGGGGAATTCAGTTGCTGATTGAATAAGTCCCTCAAGTCCGACATCGACAGCGAACCAGACCTCGGTTGGAAGCACACCGGACGGGCATTCGATGGTGTACTCACGCTCGATGATCGCCATGTCCTCGAAGCAACCGTCCTCGTCGGCGTAGAGCATGTACGGGTTCAGCGGGATGTTGCCGCCGATGTCCCATTGCGCGGTCCAGCCGTCGGGATCAAGGACCTCGATCAGCCCGGTGTCGTCGATGACGATACCCCGGACATTCCAGCCGTCGATGTCAAAGACATTCCGAAGTGTTGCGTTAATTTTGAGCGCGGGTGGTGCGAAAGCACCGGACGAGATGAACGGATCGAACGTAACAGCGAACGCCAGAGCATACTCCGGCATGAGGAGTTCATCCGCCACGTTCATGTGATCCTGAAGGGTGCGGGTGGAGACAGGTTCGCACGTCCCTGCCTCGAGGTTCATCCGCCACATGCCTAATACGTGTCTGTCCTGTTCGAATGATGCGGCATGGGCGAACAGATCGAAGGGCTCAGCCTCCGAGTCCGGCACCACCGGTCCCTGGTTACCTGCGCAGGAAATGAGTCCGATGAGAATTAGTGAGAGCGCAAGAACCGTTACGGCAGTGCGTAGGGTTGGGGTCATATGTTGCCTCCCGTGTCAGCCGTTGTTGCGGCATGATTTCTCCTACGCCCCAATCAGATTCTACAATGCGGATACTAAATACGCAATATTAAATAATGATTATCGGATTTATCAGATATTATGAATCAAACGGGAAAATAACAAAAAAGCCTGCGAACAGGCTTATAGAATCAGGCTGGCTTGCCAGCCGTAGCTTCAGCGAAGGCTGGTGGTGGGATTCAGTTAGAATCACAAGAAAGTACTATGCCACAGATCTTTCCTAGCAAATTCCCAATCATACTTTTATCTAGAATAATCTTCACTCCAACTTGCTTTTCTAGTCCTAGTTCTGACAGGGTATTAGTTAATAGTACAATGTCTTTTTCATTAACAATGCCAGTTGTATGGACTATACAACATCTTAATGCACCCAATTCTTCCCCAACTTCATCAAGTTTCAGATCAATGTTAAGCAAGTTTTTCATCGCGAAAGCCATATACTCTAAGTTAAGCTTGCTTGTACTGGGATTTTTCTTAATTTCTTTCTTCCATTGTTTTTTTATATCCTTCTGATCATCCTCGGTTACCTGTCTCTCTTGTAGATACTCTTCAAAAAATGATTCTAGGAGCGCCATCATATACACAAAGCGCATGTTATGTATTAGATTAATAGATGCCTCCCACATATCATATTCTGTTTCATACTGTTCATACAAAATATTATTCTCCAATGGAGTCCCTTTATGAATTTCTTTAACATTCCGACCTTTAAAATATCGAATCAATTGGCTGTCAACGGCATAGATTCCATTTGAGACTTCTTTCATCAATCTCCGGTAATATTTTTTTGTAGTTAGATATTTCATTGATTAATTTTTTTCTGTTGTGATCATGTACGATCCCATCGCTGTTTTTCTCGAGTGCTACAGGTAAATCTCTGTATTGAACCTTACACTAACGATCGATGTTCCAGATCAACTCCCTTGAGGGCCGAATCCTCTCCTTCCTTCGGAGGGGTGATTGCCCTCTCCTCGCCGCTTCATAGAGAATTTGAAAACGTCTGCTCGGACTCAAGCCGGGGATTTCCGATTCCTCAGCCGCAAGGCGCGCAAGGTGGATTCTCTTCGCAATATCGCTGTGAGATGAAGGGGCTTGTTCTACTACCCGTTTACGTCTTACTAATGCGTTCCAGTCTTTCATTATCTCCGATGAGGAAAACCTTGGGTTTAGCCATTATCGAACGTGCAAAATCAATGTCTTCTTCAAGTGCTCCCTTCCACTCCTCACGAGTATACTCGATATAATTGATCTGGCGACCGATTCTCTGCTCAAGCTGGTCGAATATATCTGCAAGAGTTGATTTATCCTGACTTCCGATAACGATAAGATCTATATCGCTTTCTGGTGTCTGTTCGCCTGTCGCGAACGAACCAAATACAAATGATATATAAGGCTTCCTTTTGTCTATTGGGAATTCCAACAAGGCATTTTTAATTAGTTGGATCGAACCCAAGTATGAATTCTCCAATATTATGCGAAGACCGGGAACCCAGGGATGGAATTGATTCAGCCTGTATCGTTTTGGACCACCGCCAATGCGTAACTGCCTTTCGATATCTATCGTGACAGCTTCATCCGGATCGGATTTTCCTCTAACATAGGGTGAGATAGTGCCCCCAAAAGATGTGAATTTAAACACCAACTCGATCTGTTCAAGCATATCAAGTGCACGCTGGACAGCTTTAGGATCTTTGACTATATAATGAGCTATTTCGGCGGGTGTCAGTCCTAGATCGGGACGTTCAAGAAATGCCCAGATTACCCTGGCTCTCGTATCCGAGCCAAATAAACTAGCCAAATCGCTTTTAGTTGATACTGAAGGAAGGCAGGCAGGAAAATCACCCTGATTTCGGGGTATTTTATCCTTTTTTCGGGTCATATTACCCAGATTATAAGGCAAATTACCCTGATTGTCAATATATTATCGCATGTTTTTCACCAGAAGTGCCTGTTCGCGAACGCTCTTCCTGAGCCGGATTTCAAATAACGCTCGAACGCATCTGCTTTCCGGTTATCCTCGAACCTGACAACCGTCACAATTTCCCATGGTTTGAATTTGGATGTGTGAGTCGATTTACCGGCGTTATGAGCCTGCAGTCGCTGCTTTACGTTTGATGTGATACCTATATATCGTTCTGTCGGGTGACTGACGCTCTGAAGCAGGTAAACGTACTTCATGGTCCTAATCCCTGGTTACAGAAAGAGAGATGGTAATGTGAGGTTATGTGATTAAACGCATTAGCCCTCCGTCGCCCTTCTTCGCTGTGCTCAGTCGGGCTATGGCGGGCACCAGCCTTCGCTCAAAAAACTCTTACTCCCTGATAATGCATAGAGTAAGTAGTTTTTAGGATGGCTTGCCAGCCGAAGCTCGAAAAACTCGCCAGAGTTTTTCGAGCGAAGGATGGTGGAGGCGTCGGGAGTTGAACCCGCGTCCGATAAAGCCCCCGGGCCACCGTCTACGCGCGTAGTCTCCCAATTTGATCTCGACCGTCGAGTGCGAACCAGCTACATAGATGTCACATCGTCAACCACTTTTCCCAGACACCCCTGATACTCTCCGATGCGGGACCTTTTCCGTGCTCGACAACGCTTACACCGCGGATCTGGGCGTTTGTAACCTCTCTATCGTACGGTATGCGTCCAAGCAGGACGGCTCCAGCTTCCACGGCATCGCTCTCGACAGATTCAGTCATTTCAGGATTGATGTCCCACTTGTTAATGCAGACGTAGACAGGGATCTGGAAATGCCTGGTCAACTCCATCACGCGTTCGAGGTCGTGGCGTCCCGACAGTGTCGGTTCGGTGACAACAATAGCTGCGTCGGAGCCTGTAATCGACGCGATCACCGGGCATCCGATCCCGGGAGGTCCGTCGACCAGCACCAGGTCGCGACCACCTTCATCCGCGATTTTCTTAGCCTCCCTGCGGACCAGGCTCACGAGCTTCCCGGAGTTCTCCGCGGCAATTCCGAGTCTCGCATGCACCATCGGACCGAAACGCGTATCGGAGACGTACCATTCACCGCAGACGCACTCCGGGAAATCGATTGCCTTAACCGGGCAGAACCATACACACACACCGCAACCCTCGCAGGAGAACGGATCGACCGTAAATTTGAGTTCGCCGGAGTGCGATTCACTTTTTATTACGGCATCGAAGCGGCAGACATCGTAGCACTCGCCACATTGCGTGCAATCGACCTGGCGTATGACAGCCTCGTGGCCGCTTGAGAATACGTTTCGGGACTGGATTGTCGGATTCAGAATGAGGTGCAGGTCCGCCGCGTCCACGTCGCAATCCGCGAAGACCGCATTCCCGGCAAGCGCTGCGAAGGAAGCCAAGATGCTTGTCTTTCCGGTGCCTCCCTTACCGCTGATTATAACGAGCTCCGTCACGTTCGCACCTCCCCGACAAGTTCAAATACTTTTTCCAGGAGGGAGCGGAACAGCGGCACCAGTTCCGGCACGGCAGTCGTGATGGATTCACCCCTCGAATAGGCCTCAGCCACCTTTCGATTTTCAGGAATCATCGCAAGCAGGTGGATTTTTTCGTCGCGGCAGTAATCCTCGACCCGTCTGTCGCCTGCATCGGATCGATTGATAACCACTCCGAACGGAAGGCCAAGCTCCCGCATGGTTTCTACAGCCAGAATAAGATCGTGCAGACCGAAAGGGGTGGGCTCAGTCACGAGGACCACGAAATCGCAATCCCTGACCGCTGCAATGACCGGGCATGACGTACCGGGTGGGCAGTCAATTAATGTCAATGCATCCTGTTTCGTGTGCTTTTTAACGGCGCGTATGACCGGCGGCGACATGGCCTGCCCGACATCCAGCCGTCCCATCACGAACTCAAGACCGTCGCGGCTTCCGGTCTCGATAATGCCCGTCTGTTGTTCTTCCTCGGTGATAGCCCCTGTCGGACAGGCTCTCAGACATCCGCCGCAACTGTGACATAACTCGGGGAACACCATCGCTTTTGTCTTCAGCGACACAATCGCGTTGAACTGGCATATCTCCGAGCACTTTCCGTTAGCGTCGCAGATCGATTCATCCACGACCGGAATCAGGACGTTCACTGCATGAGTTATACAGGCTTCGGGTTTTACGAAAATATGTGCGTTTGGCTCCTCGACATCGCAATCGAGCAGCTGAACGGGGCCTGCGGCTGTCTGGGCCAATGCAACTGCTACCGTGGTCTTTCCGGTACCACCCTTCCCTGATGCAATAGCGATATTCATCAAAGGTTTCCTTTGAGGTTAGTGAGGCGGGATTTCCAGACATGTACGGCTATTGCCAGTGTCCCCTGACATCGGAGGACTTGGCTTCCTGGAGCGATCCGGCATTGAAGAGTTCGAGAGCCTGTGAAACAGTCGGGGCTTCCGAATGGTAGATTTTAATACCGGCCTGCTGGAGCACCATGAAGGCTTTCGGACCCACGTGACCTGTAATCACGGATTCCACACCCGCATTGGCAACCGCCTGCGCTGTTTGAATACCAGCGCCCTGGGCTGCGTTAAGATTCTGCGAATTGTCCAGAATTTCGAAGGCGCTGGAGTCGGTGTCATAGACGAGGAACCTGGCAGCGCGTCCGAAGCGGTTGTCGAGAGGTGAATCGAGCGAATCACCCGTAGTTGAAAATGCAATTTTCATCAAAAATCCCCCTTTTAATAAGTTGAATTGGTGGAGGCGGCGGGAGTTGAACCCGCGTCCGATAAAGCCCCCGGGCCACCGTCTACGCGCGTAGTCTCCCGGTTTGATCTCGACCGTTACGCTCCCGGAGACCGGATAGCAACGGTCCAGCCCGCGTCAGTCTTTCACCCCGTCCAGCGGACACGAACGGGGCGGCAGCCATCAGAAGGTGTTGCCTCCTTTGGGGCTAATGGCAAACCCCGCGGAGACATGCCGCTTAAATTAAGCAGCTAATGCAAGATTGTTGCCAGTTAATTTGGCTTTCCACCGTTTAACGGGAAAGGTGGGATCCCGGCGCGCTAGCGACCCTTCAAGCAGTACCGTCGAAACCCGGTACGCCCCCATGTTTTCAATGTTCAGAGACTGCCTATATTATGTACCATTTTTTAAGACGGTTCGGAAGGGGTATTTGCTTTCTTTTGTACCTAGTTAATCATTACTTACTTTTTATATTTGCAATGAATACTTCTTGCCTTATATGTTACTTTTTGGTATATTTTCATCATACTTTTTCATAATACCGGGCATTATTATGACTACAAAACGTTTACCAGCAGGTTTAAAGTGCCTTCATACGTTTCGAATTGAAAATATCGTCTCTGAAATTTCCTGGTCTCCTTCTGGAACTTTAATTGCCGTTGCCTTATACAATGGCTTAATAAAAATCTATTCATTCGACGAAAATGAGTCCAAGTTTATACGTAATCTATCTGGCCATAAAGGAGCTGTTAATTCACTATCATGGTCAAGAGATGGTGATCACTTAGTTTCTTGTTCTGATGATTATGGAATAATAATCTGGAATGCGAAAACAGGTCACAAAGATAAAATTATAACAGAGTTCCAATGTAGAATAACAAGTATCACTTGGTCCGCAGCAGACTCATTAATCGCTTGTGGAACATCTGAGGGCGGCATTTATATTATCAATCCTAGTTCGTATACTGTCAATCTCATCAATACTCCCCGTAGTGATAAAATACCCAAAAGTATTACATTGTCTCCAGATGGGAAGGAATTAATTGTTGGATATTCTACTGGAGAGATTGAATTTTGGATCAATAACTCTATTTCTAATGGCGATATTTATGATTTTTTAGAAATCAAATACACTTTGAGACATAAAATCAGAGTTCATCAAGGTCCGATATGCAACATAGTATATTCTCATAATAAACAACTACTAGCGACCGGCTCAACAGACCACTTTATAACTATTTGGGATATTAAAAAGCATAAAGCTATAGGCATCTTGATGGGACATGATGGGGAAAATTTTGGTGTATCCTTTTCATTTGATGATACTCTGCTTGCTACAAAATCTAACGATAATACTGTCCGACTTTGGTCTATCGATGAAAAAGAATTTGAATTCCAAGAGAAAGCTAAACTTATACAAAGTTCTAGTAGGTCGATTAATGGAGTTTGTTTTCATCCCAGCAAGTATTTGTTCGCATCATTGGATGAATTTGATAGAACACTAAAGATATGGCGATTTGATTACAACAAATTGCTTGATGTTGAATCTGATGTGACACATATTAAGTATAAATGTGCCAAAGTCGTAGTTATGGGTGACGCAAGTGTAGGTAAAACTGCTATATGTAATAGGTTGCTAGGGCATGGTTTTGACCATACAAGTCCTACCCCTGGAAAAAGAGTTAAAACTCTGGGAATAGGTCCCCCGGCTAAAATCCAAGACGGAGACGAACTTAGAGAAATATTATTATGGGATCTAGGCGGAGGAGATCCTCATTTCAGGTTAATACATCAGCTTAATTTAAATGAGGCAGCTGTTGCATTTGTGGTTTTTGACGCTCATTCATATAGGAATGATCCAAAAGGAGTAGAACATTGGAATCGAGCTATTGAAACTTCTAAGAAACTAGCAGGAACATCAGCTATATTATCAAAAAAGTATTTGCTTCTTGGAAGAAGTGAATTAGCTAAACCACCAGTCCAGAAGTCGCTATTAGAGCAATCGGCCCTTCAAATGGGATTCGAAAAATATATAGAAACCAGTGCAAAAAGAAATGAAGGCATTGATCAAATTTTAAAAATAATACATGATTCTATCGATTGGCAAGAATTGCCTAGAATTACCTCTACGAAATTATTTCAGGATATTAAAGATTTCCTGACCAAATTAAAGAAACAAGGTTTCATTGTAACAAATGTTGATAACCTATTTAATTTATTTAAAAGCGAAGTTCAGAAGAAATATAAAACGGTAGAGCTATATCAAGAATTTTTAAATTGTATTATATACATGGAGTACCAGCACCTTTTACGTCGATTTATGTTTGGAGACTTAATACTACTACAACCGGAAGTTTTAGATATATTGGCATCTAAAATGATTGATGCGGCAATGACTGACCCAAATGGTGAAGGAACAATTCGAGAAGATGAGTCATTGGAATCAATACTAAATATGGGGGAAGATCCAATACTTAGTAAAGTAAAAAATGAAGTGCCTTTAATTATAGCTACAAAGAAAGAACTATTGGATCACGAAATAGCACTTCGCGAAGAAACAGATCAAGGTGCATTTTTAATTTTTCCATCAGCATTTACACGTGAATGGCCATTTATAAGTGAGCCAGAAGGAATAACCGTTGTATTTAGATTTGAAGGCACAATTATGCTAATCTATGCATCTTTGGCTGTCAGATTATCAAGGAGTCAAATATTTACTAAAAAAGACCTATGGAAAAATGCGGCTGAATACAATGCTAAAGCTGGTGGGACATGTGGCATATTATTACAAGAAATTGGACCAACCACTGGACAAATCAAGTTATTTTTTGATGACAAAGCAAATGACACAACAAGGTTTCATTTTGAAGATTTTGTAAAAACACATTTAATACGTAGAGCCTTAGATGGTACAGTGGAAATTGAACGTTATTTCGAATGTCCCAAATGCAGGACACCTTTTACACGACAGCAAATTAAAAGAAGAAAGGAAAAATTCGATTGGATTATATGCGCAGTTTGTCCTGATGAAGTCAAAGTGTCATTATTAACACCAAAAGAAATACTCGGTATTGATATTGAAAAAGTGGTATTAGAAATGAATCTATCCGCAGATCAGCATAGAGAATTTGAAGCAGCTAAAGCTGTACTTGAAGGTAAAAGAGATTCAAATGATTTTGATGTGTTCTTAAGTTATAATCATAATGATGTTAGACTGGTTACAAAAATTGCCAACGAACTCAAGATATTTGGCATATTACCATGGTTAGATGAATGGGAAATAAGGCCAGGATTGCCATGGGATGAAGATGTAGAAAAGCAAATACCGAAAATTAAAGCTGCTGCCATATTTTTCGGCAAGTCCGGACTAGGTCATACACATTCAAGAGAATATAGAGCATTTATGAACGAAAACAGAAGACGAGGCATCCCTGTAATACCAGTAATACTGCCAAATGTAATGAATGATCCCCAAATACCTAATTTACTGCAAGACTATATGCTTGTAGATTTTAGAATTAAGGAGCCAGACCCATTGAAAAAACTAATATATGGGATAACCGGTAAACGAATGTAGACTATAATGACAATTGTCATAATATATTAAATTTTATAAGAATTGGGACGCGCTAGCGACCCTTCAAGCAGTACCGTCGAAACCCGGTACGCCCCCATGTTTTCAATGTTCAGAGACTGCCTATATTATGTACCATTTTTTATGACGGTTCGGAAGGGGTGGAGGTTGCGCGGAAGGGGAACAAAAGGGGACAGGCATCCTTTTTGCTCAGGCTGCCGTGTCCATTCGTCTGGGAGTGACGACGCAAAAAGGTGACAGTCCCCTTTTGCATGTCCATATTATGACTGGCCGATAGTTTCATCAGCCTTGAACCAGTGTTTTGTGCGGAGGCAGATCCTGACGAGCATCAGCATTACGGGGACCTCGATCAGGACACCGACAACGGTCGCGAGTGCAGCTCCGGATGACAACCCGAACAACATCGTCGCTGTCGCGATCGCAACCTCGTAATGGTTTGACGCGCCTATCATTGCGGACGGTGCGGCGTCCTCGTACGATAACCTGAGCAATTTAGCTAACCCGTAACCGAGAGCGAAAATCAGCACCGTCTGGATGAAAAGCGGAATCGCGATCCAGAGGATGGTCAGCGGATTTGAGAGGATCACGTCACCCTTGAAGGAGAAGAGCAGGACGAGCGTCACGAGAAGAGCGATAATCGTTACGGGTGTCAGGACCTTGAGGAATTTCGTTTTGAACCATTCCTCTCCCTTCGCAGCGATGATCCACCGTCGCGAAATATATCCCGCGACCAGCGGAAGCGCAACGTAGATGCCAATCGAGAGCAGAAGCGCCTGCCATGGCACCGGAAGACGTCCGACACCGAGCAGGTACCCGCCGAGAAGCCCGTAGAGTACAAGCATTGTCAGCGAATTGATCGCGACCATCACGAGTGTGTGACCGTCGTTGCCTTTCGCGAGATAGCCCCATACAAGGACCATCGCGGTGCACGGCGCGATACCGAGGAGGATGCATCCCGCGAGGTAGCTTCGCCACAGCGGGACTTCGAGCATTTTAATGCCGTCGACCATCACGACCGAGCCCGATCCGTACGTCGAACCGACCGCGAGATCCAGTCCGAATGGCATTTTAACGAGATCGACAGCATCGGGACCGATGAAGGCAAGGAACAGCGATCCGAGGAAGAAAATGGAGATCGCGTACATCGTAAACGGCTTGATCGCCCAATTTATGAAAAGCGTCAGCCCGACCGGCTTCGCGTTCCGTCCGGCTTTCAAAACTTCGGCGAAATCGATCTTCACCATGATGGGGTACATCATGAAGAAGAGACAGATTGCGATGGGAATCGATACGGCAGGAGCGTCGCCGACATAAATCGCCATGCCGTCGAGGGTTTTCGCGAATCCGGGAGCGAATTTTCCGAGTACTATTCCAATCGCGATACAGATTATGACCCAGAGGGTCAGGTACTTCTCAAAAGCACCCAAACCTTTCGGTTCCTTTGTTACGCATGCTTCAGTGGTCATTCTCTGTTTCAATCTCCTGGTTCATCATTATCATTAATGAGCTAGAAAGTGTATCCGAGGTCAACCCACTTCGTCAGCATGTCCTCCTTCGAGTAGAAACCGATGTGACGGAAGAGCTCATTGCCGCCAGCATCGAAGTAAATCTGCAAGGGAATCCTGGTCACGCGGTATTGCTCTGCAGCAGCGCGATCGACAGATACGTCTATTACCTGCACATCGAAAACACCCTCATATTCAGCCTTCATTTCCTCGAGTATCGGAGCCATCCGCTGGCACGGTACGCAATGCGTGGAGCCGAGGTCGAGGAGCAGCGGCAGCGATTCGCCTGAAGCAGATTCGCCGCGTTCTGAAACAGCAGGGCTCTCATTCGATCCCCGATCACCATAATATCCTGCAGGACATGCAGGAATCGCGACCGCGAGAGTAATCAGCATGACAAGCATTGTAGAATATCTGGCGTTCATAATCGCTCCTTAAGCCAGCCATTCCCAAGGTATTCACATCACTCAGGAAAGCAGGTCTTTTATTTCTTTAACAGTTAAAGCCTTCCCTGTCGAAACAACATTCCCGTCGACAACTAGACCGGGAGTCATCATCACACCCATCTT
This sequence comes from Planctomycetota bacterium, assembly GCA_030614715.1. Taxonomy (GTDB): domain Bacteria; phylum JAJVIF01; class JAJVIF01; order JAPKYR01; family JAPKYR01; genus JAUWTM01. Next base: position 7,603 of record JAUWTM010000045.1, on the reverse strand, counting down.
GAGAATCTCATCGATAGACTCGACCTTTTCAATTTCAGCATCGATGTCAAGCTCTGAGACTGCAGTCTTCGCATTTTCTGCAAGCTTCCGGCATTTTGGGCATCCTGTACCAAGGACCTGAATTTTCATATCGTCCTCCGAATGCAAATCATATAACCTCGAATATATGAGCGAGAGTGAAATAAATTCCGGCCAGGATAAAAATTGTGCCGGTTACCCTCCGTGCCCAGAATTCGATTTTTGTCAGGCTGTTAAACGCGGCACCGATCGATTTCGCCCCTGCAGCAATCATGATCGCGAATATAACGACAGGGAGTGCGGTACCGATGCCGTAGACTGCGGGCAATAGAAAACGCGATTCGTGCTGGACAGCGAGCGGGATCAACGACCCAAAAAACAACGCTGCGGAGATCGGACAGAACGTCAGTGCGAATACAATTCCCAGGAATCCCGCACCGATAAATCCCATACGCTCCGCTCGATTTTTGATTTCTTCACCGGGAGTCGGGCCGTTGATCCCGGATTGTAACAATTCGACAAGCAACATCCCGACTATAATTAACACGGGACCAAGAATCATGTTCATGTAGGTCTGGAGGAAATTCGCCACGCCCGGAATTGACAGCAGTCCTGCAACAATGATGATTCCAATGACCACATAGGTGATCATCCGCCCGACCGTATACGCCAGGCCGGTCAGCAAAACATGTCCGGTTTGGGACAGGCGTTTCCCTATAAACGAGATCGCAACGATGTTGGTCGCGAGGGGACACGGGCTGATCGACGTCAGAATTCCGAACCAGAGCGCAGATGCGATTCCTGCAAGGAGCATTACGGTTCAAGCCTCCCGATCCAGGAGGCAAGCTCGTCACGGATAATGTCGAAGAGCCTGTTCTCATCGACATAAGCCTGCCAGACCTCCTCGTTGTTGTCCCAGAGTTCGATGTCTCCATCACGAACTTCCGCGAAAATCAGCTCCTGAGAGTACAAGCCGAACTCCTCGATGAAATGCTCATTTTCCTGCTCATCTATATTGATCGCACGCCATTCAAGCTTCCCATTTTCGACATAGTCCCTGAAATCCACGTATATTACTTCCCTCGCAGTATTCTCGATCAGAATGCAGGGTCCACATCGTATCGTTCGATGGAAGTAATACACGATGATCCGGTCGGGAGAAAGGGCCGTGGGTCGAACGACGTCCGGATAGTCCGCATCGGAACCGGGCTCCGAAGGAAGTCCTGGCATGTCCTGATCAATAATTGATACAGGATTTTCCGATACAACGTGGTTTGAGCCATCGATAGCTGGAGTCTCCTGAGCATTCCTGGCGATCTTCACAACAAGCCAGACGATGCTGAACGCGACGTAAACGAGCAGTATTACTGTGGTGATTTTTTTCATTCCGTTTATCATTCGGCGAGTAATTTCTTTATCTCGTCAACTGTAAGTAGTTTTCCCGATGCTTTAAGGTCACCATCGATTATCACCGCAGGTGTCTGCATCACGCCGTATCCGGCAATCGCGCTGATGTCTGAAACCTTCGTCACTTCACATTCGACATCGACTTCCTCGGCTGCAGCAAGCGCATATTCGTGCTGTTTCTTACACCTGAAACACCCCGGGCCGAGTACAAGTATCTGTTTTGTCATGACATTCTCCTATCCGTAGATTGCACCGTATATTATTCCCGATACCGTCGCCATTACGACTACAAGCGCGACGTAGACTATCGTTTTCTGAGTTCCTATCACGCTCTTGATAACGAGCATGTTCGGGAGCGACAGCGCGGGTCCCGCAAGCAGCAGGGCAAGAGCGGGACCTTTGCCCATTCCGTTACCGATGAGTCCCTGGAGTATCGGTACCTCTGTAAGGGTTGCGAAATACATGAACGCCCCGACAATTGACGCGAAGAAGTTCGAAAAGACTGAGTTTCCACCGACCAGCACGCTGATCCACTCCGATGGTATTAATCCCTCGTGGTGCGGACGTCCGAGAAGTGCTCCAGCGATCAGGACCCCGTAAAAAAGGAGCGGCATGATCTGTTTCGCAAATCCCCACGACGCGTCGAACCATTCACCACTCTCGCCACTGTCAGTGCTGGTGATCCACGAAAGCCCGATGATACCCACTCCGTAGCTCAGCATCGGCACTCCTGGGAACAGGATCGCAAGCAACGCTGAAATTACCGCGACGAGAGCGATCCGCCACAACTTCGCAGAGAACCAGGAGATAAGAATCGCACCGAGACCGAGTGATAGGAGCCCTGTAATCAGCCATTTGTAAATAAAGACCGAATGCCAGAATCCCGAATCCTCAGCAGTTGGTGCGAAGTTTGCGAAGACGAGGATGCCGACCATCACAGCGAAGTAAACAGCGGTCTTCCAGAGGGGTCGGGAGTCATCCGTATCCACCGATGCTATAGGTACCGCCGAATCGATCTCTTCTTTACGGTAAAAAAATTGCATCAGGAGCCCGATTACAATACCGAACACCACTGCACCGACCGCACGGGCTATTCCGATCTCGATTCCAAGCACCCGGGCTGTCAGGATGATCGCCAGGACGTTAATCGCAGGTCCGGAGTAAAGAAAGGCGGTCGCGGGTCCGATCCCTGCTCCCATGCGGTATATCCCGGCGAAGAGGGGAAGGATCGTGCACGAACAGACCGCGAGAATTGTTCCCGACACCGACGCGACACCATAGGCGAGGTAACGGTTCGCCTTCGGACCGAGGTACCTGATCACTGAATCGCGCCTGATGAATACCGAGATCGCGCCCGCGATGAAAAACGCCGGGACAAGGCACATGACCACATGCTCGCGTGCATATTCACGGGTCAGGGCAAGCGATTCTATCGCAGCGTTGAGAAATAAGTTCGTTGATTCGAGCTGGTCGAATGGAATGAAGAAAAACGCCAGGAATACGGCACTGATAACAGCAAGGGGTTTCCATTCTTTCTTCCAGTCAACCATCATTAGTCAGAATGGGAACTAATCCGAACCTCCTGCCGTGATAAGTTGCTCATCGAGGTTAGCCTGCACGACGTCCTCGACGCAGCTCAGGAAATTCAGGATGCAGGGCGTCTTGAGAGTGTAATAGACCTGCAGGCCGCGTTTATCGTCATTGACCAGTCCGGCGTTTTTCAGGACCGCAAGGTGTTTAGAGACGGTGGAGGTGTCGTGACCGATCATCTCAGTGAGCTCGTTAACACATCGTTCACCGTGCGATAGTTGCTCGACTATGAAAAGTCGGGTTGGGTGGGCAAGTGCCTTGATTATCCGGGCTCTTGATTCGATTCTCTGTTGTGTCTGTTGATCCATTGGCCTCACCGCCTATTTGGCTATTTGGCAATATAGCCAAATTATATCGCAAGGTCAATAGATCTATAGAAAAAAAAGGATGCCTTTTCCTTAAGCATGCAGAATCAATCGCAAAATCACTTAATGAAGAATTGAATAAAGGGGACTGTCACCTTTATTCAATACATCCATGCAATTGAGGATAAATGTATTTGATATTTTTTTAATAATGCCCTGACTCATCAATGTTCCCAGGAAAAGAGGACAGGAAACGGGGACTGTTACAGGAAACGGGGACTGTCACCTTTTTGCATCAACCAATCTTTTCGAAGCTCCCACTTCACCTGCAGTAAAAAGGATGCCTGTCCCCTTTTCCTGATAACCCGCCCTTCCAGTCCACTTCATCTGAAGTATAAAGGATGCCTGTCCCCTTCACTGCCTCTTCTGTTCGACTAAAACCACCTTCCCTCTGTCCATCCATTCATGAACCAGGCATCTCATTTTCCCCTCATATCTTGTACAATACAGGTTCAGGAAGTCCCATTTTCGGAAAGAGAGTCAATTCACATGCCAGCGACCCCGCCAGTACCACCTGCTACCCCACCAGAGAACCCGGCACCGTCTCCCATGCCATCCATGCCGCCCGGCTCATCGGGCACCACCGCCGAGGATATCCACGTCCAGGAGGAAATCGGACTGGTAGGGATCGAACCGCTGCTGATAGATGACGCACTTAAAGCGGTCGGACGTCTCAAGGAAAATATGGAAAAGGTCATCATCGGGAAGCCCCAGCAGGTCGACATGGCGATAGCCTGCCTGCTTGCACGGGGTCACCTTCTCCTTGAAGACGTTCCGGGAACCGGAAAAACCACCCTTGCTAAAGCACTGACGAAGAGCATCGAGGGTTCGTTCCAGCGAATTCAGTGTACGCCAGACCTCCTGCCCGCAGACATCACCGGAACCTATGTTTACAACCAGAAATCAGGTGAGTTTGTGTTCAGAAGGGGACCGGTATTCACCGACGTGGTCCTTGCCGATGAAATCAACCGCGCAACGCCACGTACGCAGTCCGCACTGCTGGAATGCATGGAGGAGTACCAGGTCACGCTCGAGCGAACGACCTTCCCGCTTCCTCCGGCATTTATGGTGATCGCGACCCAGAACCCGATCGAGTTCCAGGGGACCTATCCTCTTCCGGAGGCGCAGAAGGACCGCTTCATGATGCGTTTGAAGCTTGGTTACCTCGAGGGTGAGGAGGAAAAGCGGATGCTGATCGACCAGGTCCAGGTTCATCCGCTCGAGAGCCTCCGGGCTGTGATTTCGACTAACGACGTGCTCCGCCTTCAGAAAACAGTGCGTAACGCCCATGTCGAGGATGACCTGATCGATTACATTGTCCGGCTGGTGGGAAGTACCCGGACGGATTCGAACATACACGTCGGTTCCAGTCCGCGCGGCAGCCTCGGCCTGTTCCGTGCGGGGCAGGCGATCGCGCTCGTCAGGGGACGCGATTACGTGATCCCTCACGATATAAAGGAGATCGCGCAATCGATTCTCGCGCACAGGATGATCATGAAACCGCAGGTTGGGTATTCGGACGACGCTGTCACCGACCTGATCAACACTCTGCTGGCTAAGGTGGGTCCGCTCGGGGACAAGAGATGACCTTCAGACCTCTCCTAATGCTGCTGCTTCTTCTTTTCGCCCTCCTCGTAATCTACCTGTGGAAACGGTCAAGCTGGGAAGGACGGCTGATCATGCTTACTGCACTTCTCGCGCTTGGTGCTTACGTCCGCCTGCATTTCTACCTTCTCCTGCTTGTCGCGTTGTGCCTGTTCTCATTTATTGGTGTTGCTTTTTTGTGGGCATGGCTTGCATCCGCCTGTCTCAAGATCACCCGCGAGATAAAAGAGGAAGCCATGGTCGGCGAGAACATCCCGGTCAGGTACAAGATCACAAGCCGGGGAGTCGTTCCTCTTTTCCATACGCGAATCTGGGACATGGCATACCGGCAGCGGAACGACAGCCGTCGCGATGAGGTGGACTTCGAAGAACCCGGCTACGTGGGCATCCTCAAAATCACTGCGGGTATCGACATGGAGGGTATGATTCACCTCAAACCACCCGTACGGGGTCTCATGGAGCTTGGACCGATAGCCGTTCAGGGCGGAGATCCATTCGGAATTTTTTCGCTCACGAGGTGGCTCCCAATAGCCGATGAACTTCTCGTACTGCCCGGATGGGTACTCATGAACGGGCTTCCGAGCATCCCGTCACGCCTTGGGAATCGCGAGCAGGAGCATCTTATCAGCAAGGAAGGTCACAGCCATGAGTTCCTCGGGACGCGTCCGTACACCGAGGGCGACAGCCTTCGTGGAGTCCACTGGCCGCTGACCGCGAAGCACAATCAACTCATTGTCCGTCAGTACCAGCGTGAGGTTGAAGAGGAGATGCTGGTAATTCTCGACGCGGACAGGGATGCCGACATCGGCGATGGAGCGGAGAACGCGTTTGAATACCTGATTACACTGACACTGAGCCTTGCGAACGCCGCATCCGAACTCGGACGTCCGTGGACACTGGTTGTTGCCGGAAAAGAAATTCGAAAAATCACTCACCTGTCGAAGGAACCGCTTCTGCAGGCCCAGCATATGCTTGCGAGGCTCCAGGCTGACTGTGACGTTCCGATTGAGACAGTCATAGACGACATCCGGAGGGAATTCCGGAACGCTGCATGCATTCTCCTGACCGCAAGGACCGATTTCGCTCCCGCTGAAGCACTTTCGAGGATCGATACGCAGCTCGGTGACGGAATCAGCTCGGTAATGATTAGAGTCGACCCGTCCGGTTTCTCGATATCGACCGGCAAGGGCATTGAATCTATCAGGCGGCGTAGAAAATCGATGGGGACGTCACCGGCACCTCAGCACATGGGGCATGCACCCATCACGGAATTCACGATATCGGCCGGAGACAACATCGCGGACCTGTTCCTGTCCCGAATGACAGCCTAGGATTTAAAAATGATTACCAGAATATATAAAATATTGCTTGCGACGGTTCTAATTACCGTAACAAGCAGTGGTGCAGTGCATGCAACCACACTCAGTGAAGTGCTTGAGGGGGTGCTTGACTCCCGAAAGCCCGCGACACTCACCTCGCTCACTTTCCTCGGCGACATGACACTCGCCCTGGAGGCCGATGCTGTCGGGCTGCTCCCGGAAGAGGCTCAATTACTCGTAGCGTGGCGATCCCCCGACGACTGGTTCGCAACCTATGAGCTATCCGGTGAACTCGCGACCGGCTCTCCCGGAGCGGGAGCCGGACACCCCGCGGTCGACCAGGTCTTCCTCAGCAGGCCCGATTTCATGGAAATTCTACTCGTCGAATGGAATGCTCAGTACCAGGGGACGGCAATGTGGGACGGTGAACCGGCGTGGTCTCTTTTGTTCGTCACAAAGGATCGCACTCTAAACATCCCGGGCTTCACGATGTACATCCGCAAGGACGATTTCTACCCACTCAGGACAGAGGTTGAATTCTCCGACGCCTCGATGGGTATCACCGACCTGACATGGATCGATGCCGAAGGTGTCGCGGTCCCTGCCACGTTCATCACTGTTTTCAATCCCGCGATAGGTCCACTGGCGGGTTACGAAACGACCTGGTTCAACCACGAGATCAATCCCGACCTCTCGGGCATGGAATTTCCACGGCAGGAGGGTTCACTGCTGACGTCAAACGATCCTACGATCGATGAAGGACCCGCGGTCTTCGAGGAGCTCTATCACGGCTTTGCGGATGACCCGATAGTCGCTCCGTTAAACGACTCGTCCGGTACTTATTCCGAGCTCAGCTTCACTTTCAGCCTGTACGTCGAAGATTCAGCTCTGATCGGCATCCTGAATGATCGCAGGGATGAGATCCGCAACCTCGCGACAGACTTAATTTCACACTGGGACTGGTCGGGAGATAATGGATTGAGCACGCCGGGTGGAAAATTCGACTGCGGACGGGAAATTCGCGACGCTATCGGCGAATTACTATCCACCGACTCAATAACCGATTTCTATTTCCTTGATTTCGAGGCGCAATAGTCGTTCAGGACTGTTTTTTTCCTACTATTCTCTCGTCAACAGATAAAACTCATGCACGTACGCTGCTCCGACCCGTACTGCGTGCGGGAACAGTAACCGCCACTGCTGCTCGCGTACGCCCAGCGTCGAGTTCCCGTAATAGTCCTCATCGTCCTCGTCCGCGACTGTCAGGATGTCCCAGCCCCCCCACAGAGCATCCTCGAC
>JAUWTM010000216.1 GCA_030614715.1 Planctomycetota bacterium | reverse complement strand
TAAGCACCCAGTCCTCGATATCCTGCGCGACATCACCATACTTCAGTCCCTGCCCCCAGTGCTTTTCGATCCAGACCTCGCTGCCGTTGTATTCGAGTATGAGCGGTACATCAGCCATCTCAGCTATCAGCACAGGGGCATAACAGTCGAGTGCATACCGGGCATAGATCGCATCCGGCTTGTTGTTCTCGAACAGTGTCGAAGCAGCCGATTCCAGCCTGCCGTTATACGCCAGGAGTGCCATCTCGCGCTCGTTAATGTAAAAGCTGTCGGGGGATACTTTCGTGAAGCCAGTGTCGTCGCCGGTCAGGGGCGGTTTGTCCCACGACAGCACATGCACACCCATTCCCTGGCGCTTGAAGCCATCGATGACACCGGCGACATGACCAATACTCCCCCCGGCTTTCACCCCGAACCAGAGATCTGTCCGCATGTACAGAATATTTTCAATATCACCGGAACTTGCAGTCCGATATTCTCGAGTTCTCTCAAGCCCGGCCTTCACTCTCGAACGAGTGCCGGCCAGCAATTGTGCACCGGATATTTTCTGTGCGATTGAATTTGGCAGCTCTGAGAACAGGAAATGTGGCCATGTGAGCTCGATTACCCGATCCTTTGTATCGATTGCTACACGCTTCCTGGCCGGAACCAGGCATGCAAGGCCGTAGAGTTCAGTCCGACGTGACTGACGCGACCAGTCGTATGAATTAATGGCAATGAAGGAGCTTCCAGCTTCCCTGTGGACCTCCCTGAGATAATTCAGGCCGCCACGGGCTCCCTTTTCGCGTATGTCCCTGCCCTGTACGATCGTAATGCTGTCCAGGTCAAGAACCGTACGGATTTTATCCTCATCCGTTTCGGACACAGGCAGCAGATTAATTATTGTCGCGTGACCCGGCACGGTGGGGAGTATACTTCGAAACGAACAATGATAACAGTGCCCCGACCGTAAGGGAGGGGGTTATATTCAATGAATCACTTCCTATCCTCTCCCTGACGGTCGGGGCACAGTTTAGCTTTGTAAGCTGTGTTAGAATTCGTCCCTGTTGAGGTGATTTATGATGAACGAGGTATCAATGATGAAAGCATGGATCGTGCCGGAACACGGTGGAGTCGACGTCCTTAAACTTGAACAAAAACCCGTCACGGAGCCGGGACCCGGTCAGGTCCGGATAAAAACCACCATGGGAGCTCTCAACCATCTCGACCTTTGGGTCAGACGTGGTGTGCCCGGGCATAAATTCCCGTTACCGATGATTCCGATGAGTGATGTCGCGGGAACTGTCGATGCTGTCGGGCCGGGTGTCGGTGATCCGGTAGTTGGAATGAGGGTCGTACTGCTGCCGGGTGTCGGATGCAAATCGTGCGGACACTGCACTATCGGTGATGACCCGATATGTCGTGACTACGGCATCCGTGGTGAATCCTTCGATGGTGGTGCCGCCGAGTATGTCGTTGCACCTGCGGATGAAGCGATCCCGATTTCTGACAACGTCGATTGGAGCACCGCTGCAGCGTTCGGGCTTACTTTCCTGACCGCGTATCGGATGGTTTTCACACGGGCGAAGCTCAGGAAGGACGAGTGGGTGCTCGTTCACGCAGCAGGCAGCGGTGTTTCATCTGCAGCGATTCAGTTCGCGCAAATCGAGCAGGCACGTGTAATTACTACGGCTGGAAGTCCTGAAAAAGTCGATGCAGCGAAAAAAATGGGCATCAATCACGTGATCAACTATAAGGAAGCTGACTTCGCAAAGGAAGTACGATCGATTACCGGAAAACACGGGGTCGACGTAATTATCGATCATGTAGGGAAAGACACGTTCGATGGAAACATGAAATGTCTTGCGAAGGGCGGACGTCTTGTAACATGCGGGAACACAAGCGGTCCGATGGTCGAGATGAATATGGCGATGGTCTTCTTCAAGGGTCTGAGCATACTCGGCAGCACGATGGGATCACGCTCTGAATTCCTGAAGGCAATGGATCTTGTTGAAAGGGGCTTAGCAAAACCAGTAATAGATAAGGTGTTCCCGTTCGAGGAATTACCAAAGGCTCATGAATACCTGGAGAGCAGAAAAGTATTCGGGAAAGTTCTGATCAGCATGGAATAAATCCGGGGATAAAAATTTGGAGTTCACAATTGAGACAATCTACACTTTATCCTTAAAAAAAATACGGTACCAATGCCTCCCTCAAGCACACAGGGATGGTCACGTTACCTTTGTGCAATTGGTGCTTGAGGGTGTTTCACCTAATGTACACTCTTCCTTCCCAATAATAAACTAAACTCAATGAGGGAGTTTGCATTAGATGAGACACCCTCAAACGCCAGTTACATTTGTACAAGAGTCACGTTCAACGTGCATTTGAGGGAGGCATTGGTGTTTTTTTTTCGTTTAAAGATGGAGATTGGATCTGGTTTTTGTGGTTTAGTGAGGAGATGATAAGGTGTTTATTTCAATGCCTCGATCTTGGAGCCGTAATCGCGTTTGTAGCTGAGAGTGTTGAAAACATCTGCGGGGAGATCGGGTTTGCCGGTGGTGATCAGTTTTACGAGGTTAACCGCGACCCCGGGACCCATCATGAATCCCTGTCCGCACATTCCCACACCCAGATACATCCCAGGCTGCTCCTCGACCCTGTCGACTATCGCGACACCGTCGGGAGTCATCGGGTAAAGCCCTCTCCAGACTCTTCTGACAAGAAGATTTTTAAACCTGGGAACGAGTTCGATCATCCGTTTCGCGATGATGGGCATGAACTCGCTGGTTTCATCGCGATCGGTTCCGATGAAGAGCCTTGCCGGTGTATAGCAGAAGATTATCTGTCCGGATTTCACCTGCCCGAAATAGAAGTTAGCGGTTTTACCATCCGCTCCCGGGCGAATATCGACAACGAGAGGGTCAAGGAATGGTTCCACTGGTGCTGTGATGCCCGCTTCATGACTGTCGGGTTTAACCGGGATGTACAGCCCGGTCATTTCGCCGATTTGCTTCGCTGATGCACCCGCTGCGTTCACTATTACCGGTGCGGAATATTCACCCTTGTCCGTGACAACCTTCTCGACCCTGTTGCCTGTCCCAAGCTCGATAGCGGTGACCGTCTCGTTGAACAGGAACTCGGCACCTCTGGCTTTGGCCTGCGTATGGCACGATGCAGCGAACATCAGCGGGGACACCTGCCCGTCATTGGGTGAGAACGTCCCACCCTTGAGGCTCTCCGGCAGGATACCCGGTACCAGCTCCTTGATTCGATCCGGCTCGACCCAGTCGATTACAAGGTTACTGGCCTTCTGGATTTCAAGCAGGTTCTTGAGGATGGTCTCCTCGCGCGGTGAGTACGCCGGAAAGCAGTAACCTCCCATTTTCCACTCGATGTTCTCTCCCCACGTCTCCTCCCATGACGAGAACAGTTCGAGCGACTTAAGGCAGATTCCGATTTTTGCGGAGTCGGAATGAGTCGCACGTACCCCGCCGATAGCAGCCTTGTTCTGCCCCTGACCTTCTGATGGCAGTTCCTCGATACAGAGGACCTTAAGGCCTTCATTCGCAAGGTAGAGTGTCGTCGGCAGGCCGACACTTCCAGCTCCAATTACTATGGCGTCGTACGTTTTCGACATTTCTTATTCATCCAGTCCCACGAATGATGCAAGTGGGACTTCCTCAACAAACGGCCGTTCCGTGAACTGTGTAACGTCAGCGAGGTCGACTCCCTCCTCGCGGAATATCCTGAGAATCAGTTCCCTGCACGTTTTTCCGCCGCACGCACCCATACCTGCCCGATTCGTTGCCTTGAACTGGTTCATGTCACGTGCACCGGCCCGGATTTCATCGACTATCTCTTTCTTAGTGACACGTTCACACCGGCAGATGATCGTGTCGTCCTCGAGCGGGACCTCCCATCGTTCTGTTTCTTCAATTTTCGTCTGCAGGTGGAATCCCGCGACCTGCTGACGGTCGCTGTACGGAACTTCCAGCAGCACCAGTTGACGTTTATTGTGCGATGGACTGTTTTTGATCGCCTTAACGGTGCCTTTGCCGATCAGTTCGGCTTCGAATCCTACCGTGTCTACCGTCTCACCGGGTACGATGGTCTTGTCTGTGATCTCCCACGGCAGCGTGACAAGTGCTGCATGGTGGGATGGATCGGATGCCTCGTCGATCAGCACGATAGCGAGTCCCGGGCACGCAGCCACACATGAACTGCATCCGAGACACTCACCCTGGAAAAACGGCTGGTTCAGGATGTTACCGTCCGCCATTTCAATCTGGTGGATGGGACATGCCTCGATGCACGGATTGCATGGAATTTCCTGCGTACAGCGGATGACAGGGTAAACGTTTCCCCGAATATCCGGGATTGTCAGTTCGATCTCAGGTCCGGGTTTGCTACGCAGGATTTCACCTGTCGTGTGCCATTCCTGCGGTATTTCAGCCTCGTATCCGAACTGCTGCAGGAGTTTACGCCCGGCGATCTTGCCGGAGAATATCGCGGCCGATGCCTCTGCGATCTCTTCAGCGTCACCAGCGGCCAATACCGGTATGCCGTATTCTTCAGCTTTCTTGTAAAGCTCATCCACTGGCGACAATCCGACCGCAATCAGAAGCGTGTCGATTTCAAACGTCTTCTCAGTGCCCTCGACCGGCTGCCATTTTTTATCGATGGCACTGATGGTCACTTTTTCGACTCGTTCATCCCCATCGACGCGCAGCACAGTGTGGCTTGTGTAAACCGGGACACCCAGCCGCATCAGCTTGTCGAGATGAACCTTGTATCCTCCGCATGCCGGAAGTGCTTCGACAAGCCCGACCACTTCTATGCCAGCCTGTATCGCGTGGTAACCGCCGATAAGCCCGACATTGCCCCCGCCAACGATGTACAAGCGTTCGGTCGGACGGACAAGGTCGCGGTTGACAAGAGTCTGGAACGCACCGGCGCCATAAACTCCTGGAAGGTCGCATCCGGGGAACGCGAGTCCCTTTTCACGCGAGCCTGTCGCGACAAGAATCAGTTCAGGCTCGATGAGAACGAATTTTCCTTCCTTTACGACTCCGACCTTTTTATCCTCGAAAACTCCGACAGCAGATGCATTAAGCCAGACCTCGACCGAGTCGTGTTTCAGCAGATCTTCGGTGAGTATGGTCGCGATATCGATTCCGCGTGTCCCGGCCCAGCAGTCCGCAACAGATCCGAAGAAACCGTGCGTCTGAAGGGTCAGTTTGCC
>JAUWTM010000102.1 GCA_030614715.1 Planctomycetota bacterium | reverse complement strand
CGTGAGGACACCGATTATGACCAGTACGGTGAGAAGTTCGATCATCGTGAATCCGCGCTCAGAATTTTTTGTCTTTAAAAACATCAGGAGGACACCTCCGAAATATATGCAGGGAATGGATTATAAGGAGCCGGTGGGCCTGCCAAGCCGGTGAATATAGGATAACGCTACAGTTCAACCGGTTCGGTAGTAAGGCTGAAAAACCTTTTAGACTCCTCTGTTTGAAGACACTCCCGAACGGACCATTATACAGAAAAATGGCCGTAACGGGAAAACCGCCCTCATTAAAAATGAACCACAGGGCGGTTGTTCTGTCAAGGACCAATTCTTAATTTATATTTCGCCGTTGTTCTGGGCCCAGATTACCGTGAATTTATCGCCACCAAAAGTGAACGTGTTTCCGTCCTGGGCATTGCCGATCAGTTTAACAAGTGTAATATTGAATGTATCACCCGGCGATCCCAGGTAGATCCTTTCAGATCCGGAGTAGAAGTAGTTAAGCCCGTGATCCAGCCTGAGCTCAATTGTCTTGTTGTCAGCACCGACCCAGACCAGGTCTCCGTTACTGGGCAGGTTTGTCTCGGTAAGCAGGAACGTGGTGCCGGAATCGACATTCTCGATCCAGACCTCGAAATCGAGTACCTGTGTCAGGCTTGGCTCTGATACCGGTCGTTCAAGGAAGAACGTCATCTCGTAAGTGCTTTCGAACGGAACATTTGCGACCATGCCGGGCCTGATCAGGACGTTACCCAGGACAAAATCCGTAAGAATGTTACTCGACCAGGGTCTGATAACGGGGTCCTCCGCGGGCTGGCCTGTCCAGACCACGAAGAATTCGTCGCTGACAAAGGCGAACTGCGTGCCGTCCTCAGCTTCACCAACCATGTTCTGCACAAATACCCTGTAGGTATCACCCGGTGCGCCACCCAGGGTCGGGTCGAAACCGCCGTAGTTCAGGTAAGTAAGCGGATGGCTCAGGTGGAACTCGACTACGTTGTTCGAATCATTTGCCCACACCAGTTCACCATTACTCAACAGGTAGGGGTCGGTGAACACCATACTACCCCCTGTTCTCATATTCTGGATAATAATCGTGAAGCTGAGCAGGCGGTTCAGGCTCTCCACCGTGACGGGACGGTTAAACTCAAATCGCAGACTGTAGGTGGTGTGGAGTGGAATATTTACGGTCTCACCAGCCCGTACCGGGATGGTTCCGACATACATATTCCGGAGGAAAGTATCGTAATAATCTCCGCCAGTACTCCCACATCCGGTGGATACGAGTATGAGAAGCGCAAAAATGGCTAGCCAGCCGAATCGAGTTCGCATTGGCAACCTCCAGGGTCGTGCCCTTTGGCGTTAATCCTTATTAATCTTATTTAATATCACCCGAAGAACCGGAATTTTGCACCAGTTCCCGGTCATGCAAGTAGTATATCACAACCCCGCCCGGGGTAAAATGTCAAATTCGCTACTTAGAATCCCACCGGTGGAATTCCAGCCATGAAGCGTACCATGTGCACCAGGTTAAGCGTGGACGCTTCGAAGAGCGAGATCAACGGCCCCGGGTAGATCCCGATGAAAACCATCAGGAATACCAGCGGCAGTATCGCCCATTTTTCTCGCGCATCCATATCCGTAAGCCAGTTCCAGCGCTCGTTGAGCGGCCCCATGAATATTTTTCGTATCATGAGCAGCATATAGGCAGCGGTAATGATGATTCCAATTAACGCAATAGGTGCCAGTATGCGGAAGAACGACAAGCCACCCGTTGTATAAAATTCCGTATTTTGAACGGCTCCCAGCAGGCTCCACCATTCACCCCAGAACCCGGCAAGACCCGGCAATCCGAGGTTGGCCATACTGGCTATGATCATAACGATTCCGTACATTCTCATCTGCGGGAGCAGACCGCCGAAAGCATCGAGTTCCCTCGTATGAGCACGGTCATACAGCACTCCGACGAGGAGGAAGAGGCTGCCCGAGATGATTCCGTGGTTGATGATCTGAAGCTGCGCGGCCGTGAAGCCCCACTTGTTCATCGCGGCCATCCCGAGAAGCGCGAATCCCATATGGCTGATAGATGAATAAGCGACCAGTTTTTTCAGGTCGGTCTGGGCCATAGCAACCAGCGCGCCATAAACGATGTTAATCACCGCCAGGACGCCCAGTGCCGGTGCCAGCACGTACGCGGCCTCGGGGAATGTCGGTATCGACATTCGCAGCAGGCCGTAGGTGCCCATTTTCAGGAGGACACCGGCAAGGATAACACTGACAGCGGTCGGCGCCTCGACATGAGCATCGGGGAGCCACGTATGGAACGGGAATATCGGGACTTTAATGGCAAAGCTTAAGAAAAATGCTCCGAACAGGATTAACTGCCACTTGAACATAGTTGCAGATCCGAGCTGAATCGGGGCAATTTCCTGCAGCTTAATAATGTCGAACGTCTGCTGTCCGGTCAGGAAGTAAAGTGAGATTATCCCAACCAGGAGGAACACGGAACCGAACAGCGTGTACAGGAAGAACTTCAGGGCGGCGTATTCTTTTCTGGGACCACCCCATATACCGATCAGGAAGTACATCGGTACCAGCACCAGCTCCCAGAACACGTAGAATAACAGGTAGTCGAGAGCAGTGAATGTACCGAGCATGCCGACTTCGAGAAGCAGGAACCAGCACATGTACTCCTTGAGCCTCATCTTGATGTTGAACGATCCGATCATTGCGAGAGTGCTCAGGAGCGTGGTCAGGAGAAGCAGCGGGAAGCTGATTCCGTCGACTCCGAGGTGGTACTGGAACTTGGCGATCGTATATTCGGATTCTCCGACCTCGGTACTGGGCTTGTCGGTGACATCGATCCATTTCCGCAGCTCTTCGAACTGCATACCGACCACAGAACGGTCGTAGAAATAGTTTTTGGTAATCGTGGATTCGACCGGCTGAAGTTCACCGTCGACCTCTATCATGTAGACGCCGTCGTGGATCTCGTAGGTCGCAACAACACCCGTTTCATTAGGAAGCGGATTGAATGTGCCGTCGGAACGGATGGCGAGTTCATTACCAAGCTGATCGGTCGCGACCGGGAGGCCTTCGGAAGTCCGGTCGATTGAGAATCCGAACAGCATTACAAGGCAGAGGAAGAAGGGCAGGATAGTGTAGACCAGTGAGTTAAGGCGGATGAAGAATTTGCTCTCGCCATGAGCGATCATGTTGAAGAATATACCGACAACGGGCAGGAAGATAACCAGGGTGAGAATGTGGGATTTTTCGGTCGATCCGGGGGCAATCAATGTTCCGTCGAAGAACGACTTTATGATCCCACCGACAATTGCGATCGTGACGATGGTCCAGATTAGTCCGCTGACCATTGTCACAGTGCCCTGTGCCAGTTCTTTCTTCATGTCCTCGGCGGTACGAGGCATTTCATAAACGCCCTCGTCCGCCGGTACCTGTCTTTTTTCGTGTTCGCTCATAACTTTCACATCGCCCCAGTACGTTAAATCCCTGGTCTATGATTAGCTCGGTTCGACCTACCTGATGAACAGCGACAGGAGGTAGAACAGGACGAAAATGATGATTACCATCATGTAATTCTGCACGTAGCCGGACTGGATCGGTTTCGTGAGGTCCGAGAAGAATCCCACGATCCAGGCCAGGCCGTTGACGAATCCGTCGATGACCACGTTGTCCCACCAGCCATGCAGTTTGGCTATCATGTAAGTAAGCCATCCGGCGGCATTGACTATGCCGTCGACTATGTACGTGTCAAACGCCCTTGCCATCTGGGCTACAAAGAACACGGGCTGGATTATGTATTCCTCGTAGAACTCATCGACGAAATATTTATTGTAAACAGCACGGTAAAGTCCGGCGTATTTAGCCTTGAGATTGTCCTTCCAGACAGCGCCGGCTTCAGTGTTGTTTATCTTCAATCCAAAGTGGACACCAAGTAATGCAATTAACAGGCTGGAGCCCATAAGGCCCGCTGTCAGCCAGTCGAGTTCCGGGTAATGCGGATAACCGTGATTCAGGAATTTTGCGATCAGGTTTCCACCCTCGCCGAACAGGGGAGTTCCCATGAATCCGTACACCGTCGCGAAGATCGCGAGGATGACAAGAGGAATCCACATCGATGGCGGTACTTCGCGGGGCTCCACAGGATGGCCAAGATCGTGTTCTTCTTTTTCCAGCGGTCCCGGCGGTACAGTCCACTTATCGTACGCTTCCGTGTTGTCCTCACCGTGAGCATGGTGACCGTAATCGGGTGACTGCTCTCCACGGTACTCGTAGTTTTTATGTCTTCCAAGGAAGGTGTATGCAATCAGCCTGAACATGTAGAACGCGGTCAGGAACGCACCTGCGATGCCGAGGATGAAAATGATGTAGAAACTCCAGTGGGCAGGAATCATCAGGATGCTTTCAGCATGTTCACCATGACCGACGATCCTGGAGTAGCCGTGCTGTGCCATGTGGAACACACTTGCCAGGATCTCGTCCTTCGACCAGAATCCGGCAAACGGGAAGATTCCAGCGAGTGCAAGCGTACCCGCGAGGAATGTCCAGTACGTTATCGGCATCCGCTTCGACAATCCGCCCATGTAGCGGATGTCCTGAATGTGACGGCACCCGTAGATTACCGCGCCCGATCCAAGGAACAGTAGAGCCTTGAAGTAGGCGTGTGTCAGAAGGTGGAACATTCCCGCGGTGGCCGATCCGACACCAAGTCCGATCATCATGTAACCGAGTTGGCTGATTGTTGAATATGCGAGAATGCGTTTGATGTCGTACTGGACGACACCGATTGTCGCTGCACCGAATGCGGTGATAGCTCCGATCCACGCGACCGTCAGCATGGCTGTCGGGCTCATCTCAAAGAGCCAGAAGAACCGTACGACGAGGAAAACACCTGCCGCGACCATCGTGGCGGCGTGGATTAATGCACTGACAGGAGTCGGACCCTCCATCGCGTCTGGAAGCCACACGTGCAACGGGAACTGCGCCGATTTACCGACCGCTCCCATGAATATCAGCAGCGCGGCGGCAGTCGGGAGCCAACCGAGATTCGCTTTAGCCCAGTCGTACTTGTAGAGAACTTCCTTAATGTGCTCGAAGTCGAAACTGAAGGGCAGTGTGGGATCGTTTGCGTAGGTGAACATCAGGCCCAGCATGAAAATACCGAGCATGAAGCCGACATCGCCGATCCTCGTGGTAATAAACGCCTTGATCTGTGCTGCGTTTGCGCTTGGCTTGTACGTGAAGAATCCGATCAGGAGGTATGAACAGAGTCCCATTACCTCCCATCCGATCAGGAATGTCAGGATGTTGTCGGAAAGCACGACCATGAGCATTCCGGTCGCGAACAGTGAATGCTTTGCGAAATACCGCCCGAAATGCTTTCGCCCGTAATCGTCATCCCAGATGTAGCCAATCGAGAACCACTGGATGCACATCGCGACGACGGTGACCATCCAGACACCGAATATAGCGAACCCGTCGAGTTTGATACCTATCGGGAGCGTGAAGTCCCCGATGCCGTACCAGTTGATTTTCCAGGCTTCCTTCCAGATCTCGGTGTCAGGTGTCGCATGACCGGGATAGAGCCCTTCCTGGACGGTTTTGATCCAGAGAGATGTCGCGATGATAGCACCGATAGCCATCGCACCTACGGAAATGTACGGCGCATATTTCTGGATCCAGTGTCTCGAGTTAGTTGGCCAGAATATGGCAACGAGCAGCACGATCCAGATCACGGGCATTATGACGGAATTAATGCTGATACCACCAGCCGCTTCTCCGAGCCGGCTCTTAAGGAAAAGAAATCCCAGCAGGCCAACAAGGGCAATTATCGGCCACATGTAGCCCTGCATGACCGAGGTCTGGAGCTTCTTTAAATCCGGAGACAGTTCCTTCTCCGATTCATCCTTCGGCTTTGGATCGACGTTTTTGTTGATCGTCAGCTTGAGCGTGATGAATACGAAGCTCAGGAACGGGAGGGCCACGATCCAGTGCGCGAGTGTTTCCGGGTATTTCAATAGAGCTTCAAGCATATTAGTGCTTTAACTGAAAAGGTCACCATTTCAGGATGTTTATGTCATCCATGTTTATCGATTTGTAATGCCTGTACGCCGCGATCACCAGCGCAAGACCCACCGCCGCCTCAGCTGCGGCGATAGTTATCACGAAAACCGCGTATATCTGCCCGACAGGGCTCTCAATATCCTGTGCGCGGCTGAAACTCTGCAGGGTGAACGTGATGCCCCACCTCTGGCAGAACGCGACCAGGATGATGTTGCACGCGTTGAACATCAGCTCGAGCGACATTAGAATCGCGATTGCGTTACGTCGCGAAAGGCAGCCGAATATGCCGATGGCAAACAGCAATGTCGCCAGGTAGATGTAAAAGTGTATGGGAACCGGAATAGGTTGATACGTCATTCCGTGTCCTCCATTTGTCCTTCGTCCGCCGGTGTCATGAAGTCAGATGTCAGCTTGGCGTCTTCGTCCTCAGGTTCCGGGAATATTGCGGATGTCAGGGATGACAGTTTCGACGGTATTTCTTTTCTTGCTTTCTCAGCCTTGGCGAGTATCAGTGCACCGATCATCGCGATTGTCAGGATGATGCTCGCGATCCAGAACGCGAGCGTATAGGTGGACATCAGGCTCCGGCCGATAAGCAGCGTGTTGGCGGTTGCAGGGAAATCGTTTCTTTCGGGGGGCAGCGCCCAGCGAGTCGGGCCGACAAAATAACCGCTTTGATCGTACAGGAGAATGGCCACCATGACTACCGCCATGATGACCGAGATTCCCAGTGCAGTCACTGACTGCCGGTTGTGAACGATGGCCTGTTTACCCGTGATGTTCTCGGAGAGCATGATCGCGAAAATGATCAGTGTCACCACACCGCCTGCATAGACAAGCACCTGTACAGCTGCCAGGAATTCAGCGTTGAGCAGGACGAAAATTCCCGCGACCGCCACGAAACAGAGAGCGAGAAGCATCGCGGCATGCACGAGATTTCTCGCGATCACTACGCCAATCGCGCTGGCAAGCGTGACGAATGAAAGCGCATAGAAATGCAGGTGCGGCTGCGCCTCTCCGAACATGTTCGTTACGAACCAGGTCATGTAACTTTTCGCGAATTCCCAGCCTTCATTCATTTCTGTTCAGTGTCTCAGCCTTCTTTTTTTTTCTCAGCAGCCGCGGCTTCCCTGGCCTTCTTTTTAGCCTCGGCCTCGCGTTTTTTCTTTTCCTTGACTTCCCGCATGGCTCTCCATTCCTCGTCGTCGGCATTTCTGCTCAGGCCTTCGACAGTAAGGTAAAGTCCGTCGCGGGAGTAGGAAGAATAATCGTAAAGCGGGTCCAGGACGATGCAGAATTCGGGGCAGATGTCTTCACATAGTCCGCAGAAAAGGCATTTGGCGAGGTCCACATCGAAGGTGCCCACGTGACGTTTCTTTTTTTCGTCGACCGTCGGAATGATATGAATACATTCCACCGGGCATATTTTCGCGCACTGCTGGCAGCTGATGCAGATGTCCGCGTTATTGCCCGGCTCGGTCAGTAACGATAACTTGCCCCGGTAGCTTGGATCGATCTCGATACGCTGCTCGGGGTACTGGACCGTGAACTTTCGCTTGAAGAGATGCTGGGCGGTCAGGTAAAGCCCGGCACGGATTCCCCAGAGCGGGATAAACACTTTGGAGAGCTTCCTCAGGAAAGATTCAGGTGGCCTGTGATCTGACATCGTTTTATATTCCGTACCGGTGGATTACTCCCCGGTCTCAAGTTTCTTCAATGCTTCGCGCTTCAGGTCCTGATGACGTCCGTAGACATCTGAAATAATCAGGATCGCAACAATGATAATGATTGGAACTGCATAGTAATTTGTATAGACATTGGTGAACAGGGAAACCACGTAATTCTCCCAGATTCGCCAGTTGTTTTCTCTCCAGACAGTCCATTGACCGGTGCTGAACACATCGGAATACACGAACCATCCAGTCAGGATAATGTTGACCATCGCCAGCGGCAGAAGGACCTTCCACGCGTAATCCATCATCTGGTCAATCCTGAACCTCGGGAAAGTCGCGCGGAACCAGATAAATACGCACAGCCAGAATCCGCACTTGACGATGAACCACAGGAAGCTCGAAATGAACTCCCCGACAAACGGAATGTGCATGCCGAACGGCGGTCGCCATCCGCCGAAGAACAGAATCGACATGATCGCAGCCGCGAGGAACATGTTCGCGTACTCCGCGAGGAAGAAGAAGCCAAATTTCAGACCGGAGTACTCGGTGTGGAAGCCCGCAACCAGCTCACTTTCAGCCTCGGGAAGGTCGAACGGCGAACGGTTGACCTCGGCTGTCATGCAGATGAGGAACACGTAGAACGACAGGAACTGAGGTATGACATACCAGAGAATCCGCTGGTTTTCGACGATCGCAACCATCGACAGCGTTCCGCTCATTATGACCGGTCCGATTACTGCGAGGGTCATGGGGATCTCGTAGGAAATAAGCTGTGCTGCGGCCCGGATCGCGCCGTACATGCTCCATTTGTTGTTGGAGCCGAATCCCGCCATGAATATTCCAAGAACAGTCAGGGATGTGATCGCGAGGATGTAGATGATCCCAATCCCGAGATCGGCTCCCATAATATAAACCGTGTAAAACTGCTTGTCGTTAAGGGAGACTGTCGCGCGTTCGTCCCCGATCATCACATCAACGGAATCCCCGGTCTCTAACAGGTTCTGGACCGTGCCGTCGGGCATCTCGATCGCGTAACCGCCCCCGGTTATGCGCGACAGGCTGAAAGCACCGCCGGCAGTTCTCCAGTCGAGGGTTTCGAGATCGTACTCGGTATCGGGATTGATCTCTTCGCCGTCACGGGCGGGGAAGAACAGAAGCCTTGCCTTCGCATCGTCCCGGCTCACGGCTCCGTGCACGTAACAGATGTGGTCCCAGTCGGGGGTGTAGATGTCACGCCACGAAGTTCTGGAGCTTCCCTGATGTGCAAAGGCCGGGGCCATGCTCTCGGCGCTGAAACTTCGCGTGTTGATGGCTACTGCGTCTGTAAATCGGGCAAACAGGTCCTCAAAATGGAACTTAGGTGCCCTGTCGAAGACAAACATAGTCTCGGGAGGGACTTCGTCTCCTATTCTTGAGACTACATCAGCGTAGTCCGCTTCGACCTTGTCAATTTTCAGGCCGTCCAGGCCCAGCTCGATTGTTCCTTCATGACTGTAGGAGCCCTCGTACCGGATCCTGAGGATGTCGTATGCGCGTCCGGACGTGCTGAAGTCCGTGATATTGTAAAAAATCTTGTATACCGGCTCGTAACTTGCGTTTTCAGGTTTGATTGGCAGTGTTAACAGGTGAACGTTCCGGAAGCGCTCGTCATGAATGTAACCGTCCTCGTCAGCCGATAAAAAAACCGGCTCGTGGTCCAGCTCGTACGGAACCCACCAAGTCTTGTGAAACTCCTCGTTCTCCTCGATAGCCATCGATGCTTCAAGAAATCCCGGACTGTCGTAACCCAGATCGGCGGCAGTTTCAGTATCGAGCCATTCGTACCACGTGGCTCCGAAAGCCGGAGCAACGATTTGCTGCGGCAGCTCGACAGTGCCCGCACCGAACGGGATTGCCACAAATGCCATGAGGGTCGGTATAAAGATTATGAGCGGTGCGATAAGGTGAAGAGCCTTGTCCGCAGCGTGCGGAACAATGTCCTCCTTGATGAGGAGCTTGACCATGTCGGCAAACGGCTGAAGGAGTCCCCAGGGACCGACACGGTTAGGACCGAGTCGTATCTGGAACCATCCGATGAGCTTCCGCTCGAGGAGCGTAAGGTAGAGCACTACCAGCAGAACAAGGACCAGGAGTGCGATAAAACCCCAGAAGAAGATCCAGAACGACCATAGCCATATGGGTTGGCCAGCGACAATGGCGTCGTAACGCTTCTGCAATACAGCCTGGATGAGGGCTTCGAACAGTCGGTCGACCGATCCGAACTGCAGGTAGCTGAGCGCGAAGAAACTTACTGCAGCAACTGCGATCAGGACAGCCAGCACAATCAGGACCACTGTACTTCTGGCCATTCCCGTCTGTTTGACATTTTGATCGGCAGTGTTCATAAGCCGGAACAATACGTAACTTATATAAAACCTAAAACCAACCCATACCCCCCACTTGGGGAGGTTACAAAGCCGACAGGATACCCGTACTGACGGGGTATTTCAAGTTATTACAGGATAAGTGGACTCTTATTAATGATTATCTGGTTTTACCGTATATACATACCCGTATCCGGCATATTCGGTAACTCCCTTGCTACAACATGCGAGCATGAGTACAATCGCTTACGCTGTCTCCACGTTACAATTGAGGTGTTACCCGATGCCTGAAAACCCGTATCCATTTGAGCCGTTTAAGATCAAAACCACCGAGCGAATTCCCATAACCAGCCGGGAAGAGCGCGAAAAGATACTCACCGATGCAAAGGGTAATATTTTTAACGTTCCCGCCCGCACGATAACGATTGACCTCCTGACCGATTCCGGCACAGGTGCGATGTCTGATGCCCAGTGGGGGGCACTGGTACAGGGCGATGAATCGTATGCCGGCTCAAGGTCGTGGGAGGACCTCCAGGCGACCGCACAGGTTGTTTTCGGCATGCCATACATCCTTCCGGCCCACCAGGGACGCGGCGCGGAGCACCTTCTGTTCACGGTGCTGCTAGACAGGGATAAGAAGCCGGTAATTCCCGGTAACGGGCACTTCGACACAACCATGGGGCATATCGACTGGGCAGGTGGTACGGGAGTGGACTGCATCGGAGACTGGGCGCTCGATCCCGAATCGGACTACCCGTTCAAGGGCGATATCGATCCCGGTAAACTCCGGAGTGCGATCAAAGAGGCTGGAGTCGACAGGGTTCCGCTCGTTCTTATTACCATTACCGCCAACACCGCTGCCGGTCAGCCGGTCAGTATGAAATGCATATGCGAGGTCCGGGAGGTCTGCGATGAATTCGGTATCGGGCTTTACTTCGATGCGGCACGGTTCGCGGAGAACGCGTATTTCATAAAGGAACGCGAGGAGGGGATGGGTGACAAGTCCATCGCGGAAATTGTCACCATGATGTTCGAGCCTGTCGACGGGGCAGTGATGTCGAGTAAGAAGGACGGCCTTGTCAATATAGGTGGGTTAGTCGTCTGCCGCGATAAAAAACTCTACCGCAGGCTTGCGAGCATGGGCACGTTGTTCGAGGGATTCCCCACGTATGGCGGTCAGGCCGGACGGGATCTCGCCGCGCTTGCTGTCGGTCTCAGGGAAGTACTGCACGAGGAATATCTCAGGTGGCGCATCGGGCAGACGTATTATCTCGGGAAACGCCTGAGGGACAACGGCGTCCCGATCGTGTGGCCTCCGGGGGGTCATGCCATCTACCTGAACATCTCGAAAATCCTTCCCGACATGCCGCTGTCGCAGTACCCTGGAGTGGCATTCCAGAACGCGGTGTATCTCGATTCAGGCGTCAGGGTGTGCGAGATCGGGTCGGTGATGGCCGGACGCGACCCTGAAACAGGGGAGGACCGTCATCCAAGATTAGAGTTCGTCAGGCTTGCCATCCCGAGACGGGTTTACACGCAGACACACATGGATTATGTAATCGAGTCAATAACCCGCGTCTATGAGAATCGCGATAAGCTAAAAGGCGTGAGGTTTATCTACGAACCGAAGGTTCTGAGGCATTTTACCGCTGAGTATGAGGAAGTGGAGAAAGAAGTAAGCAAAACATAAGAAGCACCACAGAGACACAGAGTAAAGAGAAAAAGAAAAGAGAGTTCGACGCTCTCTTTTTTTCTTACCTCTGTGTCTCTGTGCCTCTGTGTTTAAAACTCCATTCTTAATAAATTCCTGATATTGATCAGTTCTCAAAATCCCAGTCGCCGTACGGGCCGCCGTAACAGCCCATGTCGGATGTGGAACCGTCGACATCCAGAATCACCGGGTCGCCTGCGTCCTCGCACGGTGATCCGGCTTGCAGGTGGTGGTCGGAATACGGATCGACATACATCGGATCGTCCTGAATGTTGTTTGGACCCTCATCGACACCCTGGTAGTACTCGCCGCCGTCGGGGAGTGCTGGTGTGTCGTAGGTGCACGTGTAATCGGCGAAGCACGCAAACGGACCCTGACGCCTGATGTATCGCGTCGCGGGACCGTCGGAGATGTCAGTCCATATGCAGTTGATCACTGTTGGCTCGAAATCCGCTCCACCACCGCTCGAAGCATAAAACCCGATACCTCCTGTTCCAGTATCCAGGCGGTCCATCGTGCAATTCAGGAAATCGATCTGCGGACCAGGGTCAACAGTATCCTCATGTGCCTGATTTTTCTGAAAGTGGCTATTCAACTCGATTTCGAGAACATTCTGTACAAGCAGAATTCCCTCAAACCATGCAATGATGGCCTTGCCCTCTGTTGGATTAATGTCGTGAATGTAGAGGTGCCTGAAGAGGGTGCTATACGCGCCGTCAATTCCGAGCTTGGAATTTTGTCCAAAGGGCATATAGGTCGAGAACGGATCGCCGGTGACCTCGAAGCCGTCGAAAGTCACATCGTCGGTCTCGACCCGGACGAATCCGGTCTGGTTCGGGGGGACGTCGGTGTCGTAATCACCGTAATAACCCTGGATTCGGACTCCCTCGTTGGTGTCAACGATTGTCAGGTTGTCCTCGTAAACGCACTGACCGCCAATGTCATCGTCACCGCGAACGAGAATGTAGCCATCTACACCGCTGTTTTGCAGGCTGGATAGAATCGTATACCAGGGAGCCTCGCGAGTACCGTTTGTGAAATCAATCGGTGACGCCCACCAGACGTAAGTGCCCAGTACCACCTCATACGAATCCGGAAGCTCTAAAATTTCTTCGCCGCCCATTCCGTCGGTGATCTTTAGTTTGATCACATGGGTGCCGACATCCGGGAATCCTGCCGAGACTATCTCGCCCGATGCGTCATCGAACAAGTCATCGCCGTTCATCTCCCAGAGGTACTCCGAGATGGTGCCCGTCGACGCGCTGGCGTCGAGTGTAAGCCACCATTGTGTCGGGATGGGGTCCTCGAGCGTTCCCAGTGGACCGAAACCGTCGAAATACGGCTCGATTGTTGCTGTGGCCGACGCCTCAAGGTCGCCGGACGGCTCCGTTGAAGCGACATTAACGGAGTGCAGGCTGTATGCGGACAGCTGGAAGTCGGGAGCGGGTGATCCGAATCCCTGGTCGTAGGTCGCGGGACCGTCAACATCAGCAACGATAAGGATGTCCTGATTGTCAGTACCAGACGGCTCAGCATTCAGGATCTCCACTGTTGTGACTGATGAATTCAGGGCTGCCGGATCCCAGTCCAGATCGGAAACCTGCAGGGTGATCTGGTCACCGGGTACGAGGTTATCGTTGGACGAAATAAATATGTCCTTGATGCTCTCAATGCCGTGCCATGTAAAAATTTCAAGATCGAGTATGATCGATCCACCGAATTTGGTTTCGTCGACATACCACGTTGTCGAGTGATCGACGACATTTATGTGGATCGGCTCGGTGGCGTTAGCTGTGAGTGGGAAATCTTCGGGTACATCGAGTACTGTCGGATCACCGAACAATGTTTTATCCGCTACATCCCAGTTGGCTGTCACCGCATACTGGAAATTAAGAACTGGTGAGCCTGAATCCATCGGCCATTTAATCTGGTATTCGCGTGAGTTAGCCGATCCGGGTGAGAACTTACCCCGCCAGCCGACATTTGTCTGATCGGTGTAAAAGCCGGAAATTCTTTCGTCGTTGGCGAGGCCGTCAGCGAAGTACCTGAAGCCATTCATGTCGGCGGCATCGGGACCCGGAAAGCCGGATGTTCCAAGCGCTCCGGGTGTGAAGGTGAACATTGTGCCGTCTTCAGGGAACAGCTCCGGTGACATCCAGATCGTGTAACCGTCGGCGTTTTCAAGAATCGCGCTGTCGACGCCGTCGGTAATTTTCATCATTGTTCCCCCATGATCGAACTCCCGTCCGCCCTTGTGGATGAACACACCGTATACGTCGAATCCCGTGAACTGATCGAGTCCCGGGAACGGGTGCCTGAGAGTCACGTCGAGTGTCATCCGACCGTCCGACATGAAATTCGACAGGTCGCTAATCAGGACTGAAAGGTTACTCATCGATCCCAGCGGGGGCTGCAGGAACTTGACCACGTCGACCGTGTACTCGGCTCCCCTGATTGGTGTAATTTCCACCGACTGTGAAGCTGTGTCGATGGCTACGTCCCAGTATCCCCAGAGGAATGTTGTTGGATGATTTTGAACGGTTGGCGAATTGCGGCCGGAGAACGACGGATCACCGTTCGGCGGCATCGTGGGGTTACCACCCGAGCCTGAGCAGCCTGCGACGAGCGTCATCGTTAAAACGACGCACAAAACATAAAATCTCCTGATCATGGGAAGACCTCTCATATGGTAAATCGATACACGATTCTGTTATCGTATCTTAAGTTATAATATCACAGAAGGCACAGCGAAGTCCACGAAAAAATGGACGTACCTGCACCTGTAATTATACCTGAAAATGGCGTCAGCCGGTGTGCTATGCCTGAATTACAGCGGAATGGGCAGGTAAATAAAACCAAGATCAACAATCCCGCCTGCTTCCACCGTGATGGATTTTTCGTAGTAAATAATACCGTTCAAAGACAATCGAATAATCTGGTTGCCCTCAGGAACGTTGTAGAGTGTGAACTCTCCATTGCCGTTGGTTTGATTGGAGACAGGCTGTCCGACTATTTCAGCTGTCATGCCGGGAACAGGTGCGGCCATGAGGCTGCTGAACACAGTACCCACGACGGAACCGTAACCGGTTGGCACACCTGTACGATCAAGGTAAATGTCAACGAGCGTTCTCTGTCCAGCATTAACGAAAATTTGTACTGCTGATGAGGCGTAACCGTACTTTTCAGCGATAATGGTGTGACTACCCGACGGAACCTTGAGAAAGTAAAAAAAGCCTTGCTCATCGGTAAAGGTGTCCAGGGGCATAAATGAGGAACCGAGCCTGATCCTTGCGTTATCAATCGGCAGGTTAGTGTCCACATCGTAGACAGTGCCCTCGATGTTGCCGTACGTAACCGGGGTGCCGAATTCAGTGTAGATCCTCAGTGCATCGTCAGGCTGGTGGGTTTCGTGGACATTCGCCGCAAAAATGCTTCCGAGGGCATCGACCCGTATCGCCCCGGGCTCGAAATACGGATCGTCACCGCCGAACTCGCGTATGAAACTGCCGTCATTATCGAAGATCTGAATTCTGCCGTTTCCGGTATCTGAAACAAGAATATTCTGGTTTCTCGGATCGATTGCGATAGCTGTCGGATAAGCGAATTCGCCGGGAAGGACACCAAGTCCGTTCTGACGTCCACCCAGGATTTCATCGACAACGATCGCGTCGCCGAATACAACAGGATCGGTAATCACGACGCTGTCCGCTGCAGGCATGGCCATGATGAGACGGTTGTTCAGATCAAACTCAAAATCTCCAATGTTCTCTGCCACAATGCCTTGCCGGTCGGACATGAAAGCAACGTCTGATTCATCCCAGATGATCAGGTTTCCGTGGGTACTGCAGGCGGGGACAACTCCCATTTGTACAGCGATGTTGTTCATCGCCAGCCATGTGGGGTAGTCGTAATACACCTGGTAATCCAGTCCGCCAGTGAAGATCATGTACATGTATTCTGGCGGAAGTGGTGCATCCGGATGATACGCCAGAATTCCGTACCCGTTTATATCCACAAAACTAGTGTTCGGCCAGTCGACATCGGAATCAGCGACGCATGCACCCGAATACACTTTCTGGTACGCGAACGATGTAAGTGGATGGTACGCAATCCCGTGCGGGATGGAATCGCAGGATGAAAAAACGCCGGTGGATGCTTCCGGGACCGGGATGTCCGGGTAGTACGGATCGGGTTCACCGTTCCACCATGGTATGTTGTAACTGACATGGGGTACACCGCCCTCCAGGTATGGATCGTCATAGGATGGAGTCGGGACACATTGACTGTTCGGCCCGATGCCCATCACGCCCCTGCCGGTGTCGAGTGCGCCGAAGTTTGAGGCTACCAGCCCAACCCAGATGTCGGGATCCATAGT
>JAUWTM010000250.1 GCA_030614715.1 Planctomycetota bacterium | reverse complement strand
CAGGTTCAATGAGCTCGTAAGAACTGGAAAGCTGACGGCTCCGGTTGTAATCGGACGGGATCACCTCGATTGTGGTTCAGTAGCAAGCCCTAACCGCGAGACCGAGGGCATGAAGGACGGCAGCGACGCCATCGCTGACTGGCCAATCCTTAACGCGCTTCTCAATGCGGTGTCCGGAGCGACGTGGGTGAGTGTGCATCACGGCGGGGGGGTTGGAATAGGATACTCGATCCATGCCGGGATGGTTATCTGCTGCGACGGTACCGAGGAAGCCGATGCAAGGCTGAGCAGGGTGCTCACAAATGATCCGGGAACCGGGATTATGCGTCATGTAGATGCGGGATATGATGAAGCGGTGGAAAATGCAAAGCGTCACGGCATGAAACTACCTATGATGAAGGATTAAGGCACAGTCTTCATCCTGCGACGAATGACGACTTCAGAAAAAACGCAAAATGACGATCATCCGCTGGCCCGACTGCAGGTGAGTATCGGGACGGATATCGTCACGGTCCTGCTCACGGCCACGCTGCTGGTGCTGCCAATCGAGGACGGCAGGTTCTGGCCCGCAGCTTTCGTCGCGTTTGTCCCTCTGCTTCTCAGGCTCTGGAAAAGATCGTACCTGTCAATTTATGTCCTGTCCTTCTTCTCATTTTTCCTGTACATCTTCTACGTACTGCAATGGGTAGACTCGTATGGATTTCACTGGCGTCTGACGCTGGTCTTCATGAATGCAATAATCTATGCGGCAGGATTCCTGATGGCCTTTTACATCCTCAGACGTTATAAGAGCCATTTTTTCGCGACCGTCTTCCCCACAGTCCTGATCCTGATCGATTTCGAACAGACACTCGGGTTCCTTGGATTCCCCTGGCCGCTATTATGCCATTCGCAGTGGCTGAATTTACCGCTGATACAGATCGCATCGATTACGGGCTGCTGGGGAGTGACCTTCCTGATACTGCACGTCAACGAGGCCCTGGCTCACCTGATCGCGGGTGGATTCAAAACGAAAATTCTCCCGATTGCCGTGCTTCCGGTAATCCTAATCGGGGCGAGCGGACTCTACGGTGCGATCTCACTGGCCAGGGGGCTGCCGGAGACCAATATCGAGGTAACGGTGGTTCAGTGGGATGAAGCCACCAACGTTGAATGGACTGAGACCTTCACACGTCGCGCGATCGACGGCTACACAGAACTTGTGCTGGATGAGCTCGTAACCGATCCCCAGACTCCCCTGACAGACGAATTCCGTGACGTTCAACGGTTGATAATCTGGCCTGAAACATCGGTTCCGGACGCTGTCCTGAACCTGAACACTATGGCCCGGATCCAGGGACTGTCTGAATCGCTCGATGCCACGTTCCTGGTCGGCTGTATGACGTGGGATCCTGCACGGAACATCGAATTCGAACCCGAGAGTCTATTCCAGCCGCGGGAACGCAGGGTACGGTATAACTCGGTGGTCGCGTTCGAGCCGGACCGTTCGGTAACACCGGTTTACTCGAAAATTCATCCGGTTGGGTTCGGCGAGGTCATCCCGATGAAAAACCTGATCACGAACTGGTTCCCGGATTATCCCTGGGGCGATGAGGACGTGGTCCAGGGCGATGGATTTTTTATTGCCGACACTGAAGTCGGAAAAATCGGTTCGGTGATCTGCTACGAGAGCTTCTTTCCACAGATCGCGCGGACGCTTGTCAGGGACGGTGCGGAGATACTGGAGCTTGGGTCGAACACAAGCTGGTTTGGCAAAACTCCAGCGAGTTACCAGCACGCCAGATTCGATGTGTTCAGGGCTGTCGAGAACAGGATCTGGTTCTGCAGGTCGGCGACAACGGGAGTCTCAAGCGTGATCGATCCGCAGGGCCAGACCGTCGCAGAGACAAGGATGTTTGAAGCCGATGCAATGACCGCGTCGATTGGCTTAAGGGAGGTGACCACGCTTTACACGCGCTGGGGAGACTGGCTGCCTGCACTTTGCGGGATATGGTTCATGTTTCTGATACTGGGAGCATTTGTGATCAGGGAAGACTAAAAAAACATGGGCAGGCATGTAGCATGCGCGTCCCGCGCATGATTACCGGTCTCATGGTCGTCCCGACCATGATTTTTCTGGTAAACGCTAAAGGGGACAGGCATCCTTTTTGCTCCAGCGTGAGTGACCAGTATCCATGCTTGTCGGACGCAAAAAGGTGACAGTCCCCTTTACCTCAATGCTTGTCTGTTTGGAATCATGTGCAGGCTGCACATGACACGTAATCAAATTCCGGGGACACCTCAGGCGTCAGCCGCCAGTTGTCCCCATAGTAAAAGCTATTGGATTTTAAGGCGGGGATCGAGGGCGTCGCGAAGGCCGTCACCAAGCAGATTGAAACCAAGCACGGTAAACAGGATCGCGAGTCCGGGGAAAATGCATATCCACGGTGCGCTTTCGATCAGGTTTCTGCCCTCAGCAAGCATAATTCCCCACGACGGTGTCGGGGGCTGGACTCCAAGACCGAGAAAACTCAATCCCGCTTCCGACAGGATGTTGCCCGCGACTCCGAGTGTTCCTACAACAATAATCGGCGCGAGGGAATTCGGGAGGATGTGCCTGAGAATTATTCTGGAGTCGCTTGCGCCCATCGCACGTGCCGCCTCAACGAAATCCTCCTCCTTCACGCTCAGCACCTGCCCGCGCACGATCCGGGCAATGGATGTCCAGCCGACAACACCGAGGGCAACGAAAATAGTAAACAAACCGGGTTTCTCGAACACCGCGAGGATACCTATCGCAAGAAGCAGCGACGGGAACGCGAAGAAAGTATCTGTCAGGCGCATGAGGATGGAATCGAGCAGCCCTCCGAAATATCCCGCGAGTGCGCCTATGGTTACCCCGATAAGCAGCGCAATCAACTCCGCTATTACCCCGACCAGCAGCGATATCTGGGCTCCGTAAAGTATTCGCGACAGGATATCCCGCCCGAATTTATCCGTACCGAGGATGAACAGGTTGGTTT
>JAUWTM010000156.1 GCA_030614715.1 Planctomycetota bacterium | reverse complement strand
GTTGTTGTGATTGCCCCCGTGACCCGTGTAGTACTTGACTATCGTGTTCGCCTGGTTCGGACCCGGAAGTTCATGGGTAATGATGTTCAGGAAGATCAATGAATTGTCATCCTCGGCGACGTAACCGTCGACAAAGATGTTCCCGTCGCCGCACGCCATCAGGTTCGGCCCTACAGCACATGGGTCATCGCCCGAGACCTCGATAATCAGCGGCTCATCAAGCATATCGACCGCATCATCATCGTCGGTTACCCTCAACTGGACCTCGTGATCGCCCGGGGATGTGAATTCGTGGGGTGTAATGTCGGGTCCGACAGTTGAGTATTCATATGATCCGTCATTTTCTATGTCCCATTCGTATAGGACGATAATCCCGTCCGGATCGAATGACAGCGATGGGTCTAGATTAACCATCAGGGGTGCTGCACCATCTGTGGGCTCGGTCAGCGACGCATCGGCTACAGGTGGCAGATTCTCCTGCGGACCCACACTCGCAATCTGTGCTTCCCAGATCGTGAACGATGCCAGGATTGCGTTTTCGGGATAATCGAATCCGGTCACGTCCGGGAGCTGGACTGAATAATCCGCCGGATCAGCGCTAACAACGAATATATTCAGATACTGATCGGTGGTCGCGGTCGGTGTTACGTTCGGAATATGGCAGCCGACAAACAGCGTGTTCGGGCCGGGAGGCTCATACGCGAATCCACCTGTCTCCATCAGGTCGACGACACCGCTGAACAGCGTCGGTGATTCTGCATAGATTCCTGCGATCTCAGGAATCGGGCCCTGCATGCTGTCCATTCCCTGCCAGTCGGTAATTTCGAGACCGAAGTAAAGGTCTCCGCCGTACGTCGATTCATTTTCGTAGAACGCCGTGCTTCCGGCATCGGTAACTTCGATTAACACCGCTTCCGGCCGGTTCGCGCTGAGCGGGAAAGCCTCAACGGGTGCGGGTGCCGGGTAGCCCTCATCGGGTCCCCAGTAACTCGCGCTGATGGCGTACTTGAATCGCCAGTCGGGAGTCGGATTCAACGGAAACTGGATTTCATACTCCCGCCTGTTGATTCCGGGATTGGCTGAACCGAATGATCCCCGGTTGGTCAGGGACAGGAGATTTCCTGTCGTAAACTCTGTTTCCGCTTCGAAACCGTCGGCGAAGTACTTGTACGGATTCAGCGTGGATAACGAATCGAACCCACCGATCGCGAGCTGCCCTTCCTGGTATCCGAAAATTGATCCGTAGGAGGTGAATTCGGTCTGGTTCCACCATCGAGTATACCCATCGGGGTTCAGAAGGACTGCCGTGTCGGAACCGGGCATTACGGGCCACTCGAGGGTCGGATCCCACGCGCTCGTATAAGCACCATCCGGTGGCATGAAAATACCCATCACGTCGAATCCCATGAGATTGGTTGCCGGGAACGGGTGACGTATGATCACATCCAGAACCACATAGCCCGATGGAAAAACCGTCTCCGGTTTGACTTCGATTGTGAGCATGTTGATCGGTGCAAGCGGTGGATGGAGGAATTTCGTCACGTTCGCCTCGAACATTCCAATGCGAATCGGCACGATCTCAACTGTGCCTAAATCCGGGTTGACGGTGATGTCGTACATGCCCCAGCAAGATTCATTGGGATGTGAGTAGGATTGGATGGTATTCGGTGTGAGGGGATCCAGATCGGGGGTTGTCGGGGAGCCGGATCCACCGCAGCCTGAAATGAGAAACACGATCAGACCGACAGCAAGAATCCCTGGTACAGATTTGCCCAAGCGCATGGGAAGCCTCCATGAATGCCCTTGATACTTGAAATACAAAGATACCAAGCGTCAGG
The DNA here is from genome assembly GCA_030614715.1 of Planctomycetota bacterium. Taxonomy (GTDB): domain Bacteria; phylum JAJVIF01; class JAJVIF01; order JAPKYR01; family JAPKYR01; genus JAUWTM01. Next base: position 7,752 of record JAUWTM010000156.1, on the reverse strand, counting down.
GCTACTCGCAAATTTAGATGCGGGAATTTAAGAAAGTGATACCGTCACCCCCCGTAGCATACCCGTCCCCGTAGCATGCCCGTCCCCGTAGCATGCCCGTCCCCGTAGCATGCCCGTCCCGGGCATGATTACCTGTCTCATTTGCGTCACGCAAATGACGCAGATTTCTTAAAAAATGCATGCCCGGGACGGACATGCGACCGGTATCCACGCGCGAGACGCACGTGCTACTACTGCGCTGAAATTGTACTAATAGCTTGATTTGCGATGAATACTGTGATAACCTTCTCCAGCTTTAGACAAAGCGATCTATGTCGCGAGGATTTGTTATGAGTAGAGTATGTAAGATAACTGGAAAACGGCCGAAGGCCGGCAACACGATATCGCATTCACAGCGTCACACGAAGCGTGTCTTCAATCCGAACGTGAAGAAAAAGAGAATCATGCTTAATGGGAAGCTCGTCAGGATTAAGCTGAGCATGCGTGCATTAAGGACACTTGAGAAGAAGGGGATGCTGAAGTAAATCAGCCTGGAATTTGTGCATGGAATTTATGACCGGGTCGCCAGACCCGGTTTTTTTTATAGCTCCAGACATGGAATTCTCCGTATATTTGCGCTTAAATACACTCAAACACTACCCTGGTGAACTATGGCCTATAACTACCCAAAACCTCCTGCCAGGATATCGACGGAGACTAAAGGTTGCGAACCTCCTGCTATATTTCTACTATCCGCTGCAACTGGTGTTATTTTCTTGTTTACACATCACTGGTTAGTATTAAGCATTTTTATCATTAGCACATTTTTTCTGCTTATATCTCCATTTCATTTCAGAGATGAAAGACTGAGAATTTCCAAGATAGCTACTGAATTCAATGGCAATCCCAAATATGGCTTTCTGGTGCTGGGAGGTTCGACTCGCACGAGCAGCTATATTGTGCAAAACTGGCTTCCTTTGTTTGAAAACAAGATCGAGATCCTGAAATGGTCTGAAAAAGAAAAATGGTAGGATACAATTACCGGTCAACTCGCACTTAAATATGGCAGTCCTGATAATTTAGTACTATTCAAGGATAATGGCAGGACTTTAATTTCATTCAGCTTAAAAAATGAGATTCGAGACTGTAAGCTCGGAAATTGCATGGCAATCCAGGCAATTGAATACCAGCTACGTAAAGACATGGGGCTTCCTCTGGATATATGGCCGACTGATCGAGAAATCCTTGAGGAGGGTCGCGATTATTTCCGAACACTTGGAATTAGTGGTCTTATTGTTACGTGTGATCGAAAGAAATGGAGTACCTACTTTAATGAGAACCTTTATCCGAAACTGGAAGACCAATTCGAGATTTTAAACATGTCTGATCGAAGATACTGGGAAGATAATCCCACAACAAGACTTTACTTCAGGTACTGTTGGCTGAAGGGCCACAGTTGGCCGGTAGTTGTTCTGGTTCCTACAAATTACGTTCGAATCTTCGATTTCGAGAAGGAATGGATCCGATACTCAGCAGGTGATCAGCGGCCTATTAAACGTCTTGAAAATGAAATTCTGGCTGAATTACAAGCAGATAGATAATCCTGATTGCACTTAACGACTAATTATCTTGCCCTCTATCCTCAAACCCGCTAAACTCACGTGAACCATGCGATCCGCGGTTTATTACAAAAACGACGACATCCGCATCGAGGAGCAGCCCGTTCCCGAGATCGGTCACGGCGAGATGCTTCTCAAGGTCATGGCGGTAGGCATCTGCGGCTCCGATGTCCACGAGTTCTACCGCGTGAAGCACGCCCCGGTCATCCTCGGTCACGAACTGGCGGGAATTGTTGAGAAGGTCGGTGACGGCGTCGAGAATTTCATCGTCGGTGACCGTATCTTCTGCTTTCACCACGTACCATGTGGGTCGTGCCCTCGATGTATCAACGGCCACGAGACGGCCTGCGACACCTTCAAGAAGGTGCATTTCCATCCCGGTGGATTTTCGGAGTACGTGAGGATTCACCCGCTGCAGGTTCGTCTCGGCGCGATGAAAATGCCCGACGGCATGGACTTTGATGTGGCATCGTTCGGTGAACCGGTCGGATGCTGCGTACGCGGCCAGCGCATGGGCGGAATCGGTCCCGGAAAGAAGGTCCTGATAATCGGATCGGGAATCGCAGGGATCATTCATATCCAGCTTGCGAAAATATTCGGCGCGAGTCTTGTCGTAGCGACTGATATCCATCCCTGGCGCAAGTCGATGGCTGAGAAATTCGGGGCTGACTACGTAATCGATGGTAAAGAGGACGTTGCATCGAAATTCCGCGAGATCAACGACGGCTGGGGTGCGGACGTGGTGATTTTGTGCGCGTCGGCACCATCGGCGATCCAGCAGTCCATGGATGCCCTGGAAAAAGGCGGGACAATCGTCGTTTTCGCACTGGGCGGACCGGATCAGACGATGGACATCCCTCTCGGAAAATTCCTCGCGGGTGAAAACTCGGTGATCACTTCATACTCGGGAGGTCCGGTCGATTCGCACATCGCGTTCGAGCTGATCAAATCGGGACAGATTAACGTAGTGGACATGATCACGCACCGGCTTCCGCTGGAGGACGCGCAGGAGGGCTTCCGCCTGACCGCAGACGCGGGGGAATCACTGAAAGTGATGCTTTACCCGCACGGGCTGCTATAATCCACATCACAGATGTGTGCTGACCAATGGCACACACAAACTTGTTTGTGTGTGTCCTTACGGAGGACTTAAATGGACTGGGGACTTAAAAACCGACTATCGAGAATAATCAATCCCGAGGACAATCGCGTGCTCATGCTTGCGGTCGATCACGGGTATTTTCTTGGACCCGTAAAGGGTCTCGAACAGCCAGAGAAGACATTGGAACCGTTGATCCCTCACGCGGACGCCCTAATGCTGACACGGGGACTTCTGCGACGGTGCATCCCTGCTGAATCAAACGTGCCGATCGTGCTCCGCGTGTCCGGGGCGACATCGATCCAGCGTGACGTGCTTCCTGATGAAGGCCTGACGGTCAGCATGGAAGACGCGGTGCGATTAAACGTATCAGCGATCACGCTTTCGATCTTCGTGGGAACGGATCACGAGCGTCAGACGCTCATGGCGCTTTCGGAACTGGTCGATTTCGGCGAGGAATACGGCATACCGGTGCTTGCGGTGACGGCCGTGGGACGTGAACTCGGTCAGAAGGACGCACGTTACCTGTCGCTGGCATGCAGGATCGCCGCAGAACAGGGCGCGCATTTCGTGAAGACGTACTATTGCGACGATTTCGAGAAGGTGACGTCGAGTGCGATGATCCCTGTTGTTATCGCGGGGGGCAAGAAGGTCGAGACCGAGATGGACGTCTTCAAAATGGCGTACCAGGCCATCCAGGAGGGCGCTGTGGGGTGCGATTTTGGACGGAACATCTTCCAGAATCCGAAACCGGTCGCGATGATCAGCGCGATACGGTCAATCGTGCATGATAACAGGACTCCCGACGAAGCACAGGAAATCTACAACGAGTTGATGAGTTAATAAGGTCGTTCGTGAATAATCCAACATGTAAACTGTCTATCCTGAAAATTATCTTTCAGCAGGTCCGTTATTGACATAATGCATACGTTATACGGTATACTTTGTATCGCTTAAAGTAACTGAATCAAATCTAACCTAAGGATGGGGAACATGATCAGGAGACTTACAACCACAACACTCGTATTCCTTCTGGCGGCACTTTTTGTCCTTGCATCGACGGGGTGCCCACCCCAGCAGCCCGCTGAGGGCCCAATGCGGACACCCCCTGCAGACACGGGTGAAACTCCTCCTGCTGACACGGGAGAAACACCTCCTGCGGACACCGGTGATACTCCACCCGCGGAAGTGGAGCTCGGACCGCTGAAGACCGTCGTTGTCGATTTCTACATGGCGATGTCAGCCCTGGAATTCGACACAGCCAGGACCTACTGCACTGATGAGTACTGGACAGAGTTCATTGAACCTCTGATCGCAATGGTAGCAGAAGCATCCGAGGAAGAAATCGCTGAATTAATGTCAGATTTTGAGATCACCGAGAAGATGCGAGAGGCTCTCGTGGCTGCTGAGGAAATCATCGAAGGTGAATCGGGATCGCTGACAATTGTGGAAGCCGAAGAAACGTCCAACACGCTGTTTTTTACCATGGTTGACGGCGCGTGGCTGATGACCAGCGTCGGTTGATCGAACGAAAATAACGGGATTAAGATCCCACCCGTCAGGGTGGGTTTTTGTTGTAGGATTTTTGATGTATACTTAATCCCTATTAAATAATCTTAATCAAACCAACCTAAGGATGGGGTACATGATCAGGAGACTTACAACAACCACACTGGTACTTTTACTGGCAACTGTCTTTATACTGGCCTTCACAGGCTGTCCGCCTGCCGAGACTCCGGAACCGGCACCACCGGACACACCAACTGCTGAAAACGGTGATACGCCACCTGTCGACGAGGTAGAAACACCCACCGACCATGGCACTGCTGCAGCCGGAATGCAGATGGGTCCATTACAGGACACCGTTGTTAATTTCTTTATGGCGATAGGTGACGTGGATCTGGAGCTGGCTAAGACCTACTGTACCGAGGAGCTCTGGACCGCCGAATTCGAGGCCTTAGAGGAGATACTTCCGATGCTATCTGAGGAAGAGCTCGAAGAATTGAAACAGGACTTTGCGGTGGATGAAGAAATGCATCAGGGCCTGATGGACGCCGAGGCGGTAATCGACGGGGATAACGGTACATTGACAGTTACCGATCCCGAAGGTGAGACCGCTGTGTTCCAGTTCATCAAAGTTGATGGAAACTGGCTGCTGTTCGGTGTGGAAGAGTAGCTGGATACAGTAGATTCGGAATTCAAGCCACCCGGTATGGGTGGTTTTTTTTACGTAAATTCCATTACCACTTATGCCTGTAATGACGTCTGATCAGCCTTGACACCTGATCCTGCTCCCACTTTTCGGCCTGTTTCAAACGCGGGTAACACGCTTCGACCTTCTTAAACGCATCAGTATGCACTTTCCGCCGGCCGCTGGACCCATTCTCCGGGGGAACGACCTGGTGACATATCTCATGCCACATTATGTGCTCTACTACGAAATTGGGAACATCCGGTGAGTCAAGAATCGCATTGACAAGAATCAGGGGCCCTTCCGGGGTGTCGCGATGCGTACCCCATGTAATCCCGCGGGCACCTACCCTTGCAGCGGACCATCCGAGTTTCGGCTCAGGATCCATGGGCTCATTCAGCAGGGGCAGAAGGCGTCTATACGCATCGTCGAGATCATGGAACAGCCCTCTTGAAGGCATAATCACAAGCCTGCTCTTCCCCTTTCCCAGTTCCCGTGGAAGGTAGGTCTCGATGAAATCCTGAAATCTGTCACGATCGCGGTTGCTTGCCCGTCCGCTCATCACGCGTGCGAGTATTTTCAGATCCGCGCTGGTCGCACGCTGGTAGATCTTGTGGATGTTGAGGACGCGGTTCTTCCCGACAGAAGCCATCACCCGGCGGTTGTTCTTCCACCTGACCGTATCTGCATCGAGACCGTACGAGTTCGCGATGCGAAGTATCTCGGCCTCGATCTCACCGATACGGTCGCGGGAAGGCTCCGGAAAACCGTCTGCGCCAAATAAGTCCAGTTGCTTACCCCACTCGCTCATATCGGAGGCAGATATTAAACGAATGAAAGCGTTTTGCCAACATGTTTTTCGTCAAGTCAGCAAAAAAACAGTAAAATAATTAATATTATCCCCAATCTGTAAGACTTGTTATATCAGCGCCATACGTGTACATTTTATGGCGCCAGGTGAAAGTTGCCAGGTAAATTATGGACGAAAACAGCTTTTTACCCATCACCAGGGTGCCAACAGGCACTGAATTAAACCGCGAAATATCGGATGCGGTGGCAAAAGATCCACGTCTGCACGCCCTTATCCGCGCAGCCGATCGTTACCTCGACGTGATCGGTTACACCGAGCACGGTCCGAGGCATACCCAGCTCGTGGCAAAACGTGCCCGAACAATTGCTCTCAACCTTGGCCATACGCCGCGTCTTGCAGAACGGGCTTTCCTGGCGGGCCTGACGCATGACATAGGCAACATGCTTGGACGTCACATGCACGGCCAGGCGTCGGCCACTCTTGTGTACCCAATCCTTGTGGATCACGGAATCGATTACGACGACATCACAGCCATCCTGATGGCGGTCAGCAATCACGAGGAGGACTTCGGAATTGTTGTCGATGAAACCAGTGCGTGCATGGTAATCGCTGACAAAACAGACGTGCACAGGTCTCGCGTGAGATATCCTGACCCGACCACACAGGACATACACGACCGTGTCAACCTTGCGTCCAAGGAAACCATTGTCACGGCCGATGCAGTAGAACGACTGATAAAAACCGAGGTGACAATCGATACTGCAATCGCGAGTGTGATGGAGTACTTCGAGATATTTACTTCACGTATGGTAATGGTCCGACGGGCGTCCAGGCTGCTCGGCTGCCGGTTCAAGCTGATCATTAACGACGTTGAACTCTCCTGAAAAATCCAAGCCCACCTGCTTCAATCAGGTGGGCCAGGGTCTTAAGAGAGTACAATTGTATTCCAGCCGATTCTCTCTCTCCTTTTTCTTACCAAGCAATGTAGGTGCCAATACAAATCGGTTTTATAAATGCGATTCAGTACTATTAATCCATGTAGCTGTGTAAGTCGTATGGATAAAGGGATCGGGTGCGTTCACCAGGTAAACCCACAATTCATGAAAAATGGTTTGTCTCCAATACTTCGCAGGAAGTAATTAACCTATTGTCTCCCAAGAGGACATTGTGTCCCTAACCACTTTACATGACTGGTCGCAATGGTTAATAATATGAGTAGAGTTTGGGGCATTGATCTTTATCGCCTTTCATTTTTCTAAGAAGTGATATATTTCTATTAGTTACAATCAAGATCGAATGGTGATCAAATGGCTGACCTAATGCGCATTCTAAAAGCTATGGCCGATCCAACACGTCTGCGAATCCTTGCGATCCTGGATACCGAGGAACTCTCGGTTAACGAGATGGTCAGGGTTATGGGGATGGGGCAATCAAGAATCTCGCGTCACCTCGCAGTCCTGAAGGACGCAGACCTTCTCGCGCAGCGTCGCGAGGGAACATGGTCATACTACTCTATCCCATCCACCGTGGACGGTAAAGGGCTTTTATCAGCCTTCCGGGAATCAATGGAATATAAAACCACGACCGACGGGGACGGCCCAAGAATTAAGAAGGTGATCGAGGATCGACGGGACCAGTCCCTTACGTACCATGAGAAGGTCGCTGAATCCTGGGACGATATCCGTGCAGAATACTTCGGCCTCAGGGTCAGGAATCGTGCACTTGCGGGTCTCATCCCCCCGAACTGGACAGTAGCCGATATCGGGTGCGGTACCGGATTCCTCCTCTTCGCGCTTGCACCGCTGGTCAAGAAAGCAATCGGGATCGACAATTCAAACGAAATGCTGAGGGTCGCACGTCGGAAAGCCAAGGAGATGGACATCTCGAACGTGGACTTTATCAAAGCCGAGATGCATGACATCCCGCTGAAGGATAAAACGCTCGATGGACTGACAGCCAGCATGGTCCTGCATCATGCTCCGGACCCGGGTGAGGTTGCCAGGGAATGGGGACGTATTGTAAAACCTGGCGGCAAGGTTTCCATCGTCGAACT
>JAUWTM010000049.1 GCA_030614715.1 Planctomycetota bacterium | reverse complement strand
TACGGGGGCTTAATTTGGGGCTGGTCTTTGGACTGACAGTTCAAGATCGACTTGTTCGAACCGACCCAGACGGAGTTCAACGATAGTTTCTCCGCCGATAGGACCTCCCTGGGCATTCAGGTAGATCACTGTGTACGTGCCCGGGTCAAGGTTCCTGATCGTGAAGTGGCCGCTCTGTGAGCATCTTTCCTGGCCGACAAGTTGATCGCCCAGGTAAGCCTGGACGGTACCGAACGCCTGCGGACGTCCGTCGACATAGACTGTCCCGCCGATTGAGCCCTTGATGTTCCGCATTTGATTGCATGCAGGTCCGAGAAGCAGGCCCAGCATGGCTACCAGCATAAATAATGCTATCCTGCGATATGGAAGTCTCATTGCCAAAAATCTCCTTGTTGATGTTAATCGTGCGGTATTATAGCACAAGTTGAATCGATGCAAGTTAATACCGAAGGGTCGGAGAATATTAAATAGAGCACTGAATAATGGCGAAAAATTCTACCTCCATGGTTATTGAAAATGCTCAAACGTCTTTACAGGACAGCTGTTCAACCATCCACAGACCATGCTGGCAGGTTCTCATTCTTGGATTACTCACCGGGGTGGGCGGTTCACTGATCGGGGTCGGAGGCGGGATCATCATGGTCCCGGTCCTTACACTGTGGGGCCTGACACAGAAACGCGCGCAGGGAACCAGTCTGGTGGTGATCGTGGCGCTTGTTCCTGTGGCGATCGTTACCTATGCAGTGAACGGAAATATCGACTTCAATTTCGCCATACCCCTTGCTGTCGGCGGTGTGATCGGCAGCGTCCTGGGATCCAACCTCGCTCTCAGGTTCTCAAACAAGGTGCTCGCACGCCTCTTTGGGGCGTTCCTGGTATTTATCGCACTGAGACTTTTTTACCAGATAGTACTGGGACTCATGGGACTTGCGTCAGCGGATTACAACGGTGGGATTGAATTTACGTCGGCATGGGAGTACGTGCAGTCCGGACTCCTTGGTGCGCTGGCCGGTATGGCAGCGGGATTCTTCGGAGTCGGCGGTGGTGTCGTTTTCGTCCCGACCGGACATCTGCTCGCGGGTCTGACTCAGACCATTGCCCAGGGATCGAGCCTGACCGCAATGCTCCCCACTGCGTCGGTCGCGTCGATGAATTACCATCGCAATAATAAAATCGACTGGTCGCTGGCGAAATGGATGATCCCCGGTGCGTGGTGTGGCGCGATAATAGGGTCTCTCGGGGCGGATATTCTGGGTAATATCCGCGATGGCAGCATCCTTACTGCAATTTTCGCGGGTTTTCTCCTTTACACAGGTCTGCGACGGATCATTAGCAACGCCGTGAAACCTGAAAATAGCACTCCTGATACTAAAACCTTCTGATCTTCAATTTAATCGTTTCCCTTTTCCCTTTATACTCTATTAAAAACCGGGGAGGGATTGTTATGACCGTTCGCTCTCTTCTTCCGTTGGTAATTGTTCTCTGTCTGGCAGTTCTTTGCGTTACACCCGTGCTTGGTGAGAAGGATATCGGTGACGAGGATTCTTATTTCGAGACCTACGACAGGGCCGCGATTCGCGATCTGCTTACCCAGTATGAAAATTCTTTCAACGCACGCGATATCGACTGGCGGATGTCGCTTTGTCTCGATACGTATTACGAGTACGGCTTTGAAAACGACCGTTTTCTACAGGTGTACGATTACGATGAAACAAGCCGTGAAGTCGGTCGTTACTGGGACAGCGTTCAAAACCTCGAGTATTCGATCGATGAGATCGAGATCACTCTCGACGGTCCGCAGGCATTTGTGAGAGCTTATACAACCCACTTCTCGCCGAACGATCGGCACTCATCCATCGTATATTTTTCGCTGGTAAAGACGAACAGGGCTTGGAGAATCGCCTGGGATTCGTACAATATAGTCAGAAGGTACGAATAGCTTCCAGGGAGATGCCCTCATATGAAAACAAACGAGTCCCCCCTGGTGATTCGAAACGCCCATCTGTTCGATCCATCGAACGGGATAGACTATCCCGGCTCAATTGTTGTTAATGGTGGAGTTATCGAGGACTTTGGTCCGGAACCCGGGTCTGTCGATGGTGCAGAAGTAATCGATGCTGGCGGCTCATATATCTTTCCCGCGTTTTGCGACACGCACGTTCATTTCAGGACCCCCGGACAGACAGAGAAAGAGGACATTGATTCAGGATCACTCGCAGCCCTGGCTGGAGGATTCACGTCTGTGATCCAGATGCCGAACACGAACCCGGTCGTGGACACCGCTGAGCTGGTCGCGGACCTGACTCGTGATGAACCGATTGAGCTGCGCGTGATGGGCGCAGTCACGCTTGGCAGTGACCAGCGGGAGCTCGTGGATTTCCAGGCTCTCACCGACGCAGGTGCTGTCGGGTTCACTGAGGACGGACGTCCGATTTCCGAGTTCGTTTTCATGAAAGCGGCACTGACCTTCAGCGTGGAGTCGGGCATACCGGTGGTCAGCCATGCAGAGGATGAATCGTTCGGACTTGGTGGAGTGGTCAGGCTTGGACGGGTTGCCGATTCGTTGATGGTTCCGGGCTGGAATCCTAAACGTGAATCAGCCATGGTTGAACGCGACCTGAAAATGGCTAAGAAAATCGGCGGACACGTTCATATCTGCCATGTTTCGACCGCTGCCTCGGTTGAATTCCTGAAACTGGCAAAATCCAAGGATATCGACGTTACAGCGGAAGTTACTCCGCACCATCTGTCGCTTACGGAGGACGACATAAGCGATTTTGGCACCGACGCAAAAATGAATCCACCCCTGGGGACAATCGACGATCGTGAGGTGCTGATTGAAGCCCTGAAGGACGGAACTATCGACTGTATTGCGACCGACCACGCACCTCACACACCTGAAGAAAAAAGCCTCGACCTGATGCGTGCTCCTTTCGGCGTGATCGGACTGGAGACGTCGTTCCCGGTCGTTTATACAGACCTTGTCGCAACCGGCAGGATTGGCCTGGACAGGATCATTCATGCGATGAGCCTTCGTCCGCGACAGATCTTCGGACTTGACCGCATTGGCCTCTTCAAAGGTTCTCGCGCCGACCTCACTCTCGTGGACCTCGACACCGAGTGGGTTATCGATCCTGATAAATTTGAATCGAAAGCCCGTAACTGTCCTTTCAGGGGCAGGACAGTCAAGGGTAAAGTTAAATGGACCATGTACAGGGGCAGCATCGCATGGAGCGCAATTGAATAGACAGTAAAAGGCAGGAAATTTTACATGCTCAAAGACGGACTCAGGGAAAAGAAAGTAATTGCAGTATGCTGCGGAGGATCACCGCCTGAAGATGAACTGGAACTTGCGTACGAAACCGGGGTGGAGATCGCCCTGAAGGACGCGATTCTGGTCTGCGGCGGCCTTGGTGGAAGCATGCAGGCTGCGTGCAGGGGAGCATCCGAGAAAAACGGCCTCGTGATCGGGATAATTCCAACCTACGAGAAAAATTTATCCAATAAATACGTCGATATCGTCATCCCCACGGGCCTCGGGCATTCGAGAAATAACCTGGTAGTTGCTGCTGCCGACGGGGTTATCGGAGTCGGTGGAAGCTGGGGTACGCTCAGTGAGCTGTCAATTGCGGTAAAAATGGGAAAGCCCGTCGCGGTCCTGAAAGGCTGGGAGGCAAAGAGCCCAAACATGGAGAAAGCTGGATTCCATCACGCCGCAACCCCTCTTGACGCTGTTAACTTTGTCCTTGGTCTGGATTCTATATAAATCAGGGTACACCGAACCTTCTGCGGAGGCCCTTTCCTGAACCATCTTCCCTTTCCGACATCTGCCTTTGAATTAAATTAATCAGATTCTGAAGAATCATTACGTGTGTTATGGACCGTACACCGCCGGGCACTGGCGTAATCAATTTTGCAGATTTACTCACGCTCATGAAATCGCAGTCGCCCGACACTTTTCCCCGTGCGAACTTGTATCCCATATCGATCACGATACTTCGTGGCTCAAGCCTCGAGCGCGAGAGCCATCCCGGATGATTCGCCCACGTTACTACCGCGTCACCGTCCGGATTCACGATCGTCTCGTCAAAATCCTTCTTATCGTCATCAATCGACTGCAGTCTCTTGCTCACCACTCCGTCCTCTTCCCTGGTTATCGCGGAGTAGCGGAGCAGTTTCACGTTGGACCCCTCATCGTAGAGGTACGAGGCAAGAATTTTTACCATGCCGGCTGTTGCATTACTTCCTACAATGACCACCCGTCCGCTTTTCAATTCGAATTTCGCTTCCTTGAGCGTTTCCACGATCGCGAGAATTTCAGGTGGATGTACACGTTCCGCAACTTCATGGGGAGGGTAGGTGACTATTCCACGGTTAATAAAATGGAGTCCCGCGACGTCCTTTTCCGGCGGCAGCCGTCGCATTACCTCCGCTAATGGGACTATCTGTGTCGGTAATGGCAGCTGGATATAAATTCCCTGGATGAAGGGACTCTTTGCGTATTCCTCGAGGGTAGGGTAGAAACGTCTCGCGACATTCCTCTGGGCAACGCGTTCGATATGGACCTTGACTCCGGATTGCTCCGCGACCTCGCTGATTTTCCCGGAATCAGCCATGGAAACCTGGTCGCCGGTGATCAGAAGGATGCCAAGTCCGACCTCGATGTGGTACTGCTTGCGAAGACGGTCTGCGTCGCGCTTGATTCGGCGCGACAATTTATTCACCAGCGCTTTTCCATCGAAAACTTTTGCGCTCATTGTCGTCAGTTGATTAACTTAGAAAAATTCAGCGGCGAACTTCAGTATTCTCGCGCCCTGCTTCCATGCATCGGGGGGCAATCCTGCCTTTACGCATGTCTGTTCGATGAACTTCGTGACGTTCAGGTTGTGCTCAACTGCAACCTGCGGCAGAAGCAGCCCTCGTCGGCCCCCCTGTTCGATAACCAGCCCGTGTACGCCTATCACGATCTCGCTGTGGTCCTTTACCTCAGACAGCGGACCGAGTATTGAAATATCTATATCGAGATTTTCGAGTTCAGCCGGCCCGATTGGAGGGAAACGGGGATCCATCGATGCCGATTTTACCGCCATGTCGATTACTGTCTCCGGTATCGCACGGTCTGAGACTATGTTCCCGATACAACCCCTCAGATTCCCGTTGATTTTCAACGTTACGAACACACCCCAGGGATTTTTAAGAATTGGATCATCGTAGGTCAGCGACTGCGGTACGCTGCCCTTCACGTAATCTGCAACAGCTTCACGGGCGATGTCCTTGAGGTAATTACGGCTCTCTTCGCTCAGGCTTGGGACATCGGGGCTCCCACCATCTGGCGTTGCACCTTGTTCGATTGACATTGATGCGTCCTCCTCGATTTCTCAGATTCAAACACCGTCAAGGGAAGGTGGTGGATATGCAACTGATGCGTATCCCACGACACTGCTCTTATCACCGCCGGAATCCCCTGAATTATAGTAGATAAGAAGCTCGGGTTCGCCAAGTTCCCATTTTTTAGCAAGGTTCGTTGCCACGACCAGCCCGGCGTACCCGCATGCCAGCCGTCCGCCATCTCCCGATCGCCCCATAAGTTTTTGCACATCGCCCTCGAGGACGTATCCAAGCGTTTCCTGGTCGAGGTCCCTTGCCTTGTCGTAAGGGAAGAAATGCGATAGATCCGATGAGATAATTAACGTATCGCGCAGCGGATCCAGCAATCCGGCAAGGGCATTTACCAGTTGTTCTATTGAGCCTGTCGATACACTCCCCGCCAGGATTGGGAGAATTTTATAATCACCGGGAATCACGTATTGAAGCATTGGTAGTATGACTTCCACGGAATGCTCGTTTTCATGCGCTTCAGGCTCGAACTCAAAACCGGTCTGATCGACAATTTCATCCTGCAAAACGAGATCCACCTCTAATTCGCCGAGTGGCGTGGCATACTTTTCATATCCGGCAGGGGAGAAACCGAGGTAGTAATGTCGATGCGACGGGCCTATCAGGACTATTCTGGACGGCGTATCCGCTTTGAGCGTCAACAGACCGCTAACCGCGGCAAGGCCTGAATAAATCCAGCCTGCATGTGGAAGAACCAGTATCGGGGGACGTTTCCCACTCCTGATCTCACCGGCACGCTCCCTGAAGACGTCCAGCATCTGTTTGATCTCTGCTTCAGTGCCCGGGTAGAACGAACCGGCGAATCGACTTTTCCTCGTTTGTGCCTGCGGCATGACTCGACCACTCCTTGTTGATCTCTCTGTGTGATTGTATCCCAACGGTTTCCTCGCAGCAAGTTATCCCATCAACACTTTTGGTGAAGGGGCTGGTAGTGTTACAATCAGTATGGATGCGATTCAGCTCCCGGAAATACGCGATCATCCTCCTCCTGCTGGTTATCCTCCTGCTGATGGCAGGCCCGATGTTCGCACAGGATGAGTCGGCGACGGGTACTCCCGAGAAAGTGTCACCCACTCCACGGACGTCGATCACGGAATCAATAATCGATGGCTCACTTCACCGGCTTATGTCTGAGGGAGTGTACGATTACGACGAAGGCCTGATCGATGATCCGCCATGGCTGCTCAGGTTAAAGGAAATGTGGCGTAATTTCCGTCAACGCCTTGCTAACAATCCCGTGACCAGTTCCGGCTACATTGGATCAACATCGATGTCCATCATCATGGTGGTTGCTATCCTTGTACTGATCGTTGTGCTGTTCCTGTTCCGTACATTCGGGTCACCGTACGGTCGCGCCGGTATCGTTGGACAGGGTGCTGCCGATGGCGATCTGGACATGCCCGGAGTCTGGAGTGAAGCGGGGATGATGGACGCTACGAAACTCGCGGCTGCCGGGAACTTTCGCGATGCCATCAGCGTTCTTTTCAAATCTGCGCTGAAGGGACTCGGCAACCTTGGCTGGATACGGTACAGGAAAAGCGGTGGCTCGAGGGCATACCTGCGTCAGCTCAGGAGAAGTGCTGAACTGTATCCCGTTTACAGGGATTTTCTGGGACGCTTCGAGGTCGCATACTACAGGAAAGATTATCCGGGCGACGAGGACTGGCAGTTCATGATCGACCGGTACGGAGACCTTGCACGGCTTGCGGCGTCAAATCCCCCACCCATGCAACCTCGCCGGTACTAATCGCTTTCTTTTTTCATCTGCCTGAGAACTTTGTGAGCCTGCGACGAGATGGGTTTTCTAAGGAAAACCCACGTTTGCTTTCCGTCTGGATTTTCAACCGTTAATTCATCGTCCACATAATAGCTCCTGCGCTCGTAGACCTGCCTGGCAGGCTCATCTGCTGGAAGCCATGTGGTCATCCAGTCCTTTCCCTGAGCCTTTGCCCAGAACGCACCGTGCATTAACAGCAACGTGCCGCGACCCTCGCCGTGGCTTCCCGGACGGAGAGCGATAAGCGACTGGTGGGCTTCGTCTGGTTTTGGTTCGTGCACCAGCAGCGGCAGAAGCCCGACTTCCCCGACCTTTTCCGAATAGCCCAGCGCATCCGACAGAATCCGTGGAATCGGGTGACCGTTAAGCTTCCGGGTCTCCAGAGTTTCTATATCGATCATCCCGATGATGGTCTCACCCTCGGTCATTACCCATGTGCTGTCGTACCTGAGACGGTTTTTCAACGCAGTCAGGACGGTATCGAGGGTTTCATCACCACCGTGACCGAATGTAGGTCCGAACAGCTTCTCAAGCAGTCCGACCGCGAGGAACGCTACCTGCTGGAAATCTCCGGGCAGGGCGGGCCTGCAGCTGATATCGAGTATGTCCTCATCGTCCCCGAACGGATCGGGTGGACGTGTGTCGTATCCTGCGTTCATTTTTCTTCTTCGTCCTTTTCTTCAGGACTCCCGTTCTCCTGTTCGAAAATTGCCTCTCTCAACGGGTTATCCGAGACCTCGAAAAGCGACAGCTGCGAGCCATCCTGGTCTGACAGCAATCGCTTAATCGCTTTACTGGTTTTAGTATTACGGTCCGCCATTTGTTGTGGTTCCTTAACTTACTACGAATTCAATGTTGCTACAATATCGCCAACCTCGACTATTGCTTCCTTTATCGAAGCAAGCAGTCGGTCGATGTCATTGTCATCAATAGCCAATGGCGGCTCGACACGCAGTATGCGGTGGTCGTTCAACATGAATGCGACCAGCACTTTCTTCGCCGCCAGTGCCGATATCATCAGTCCGCCGATATCGCTGTCAGAAAATTCGATTCCGATAAAACATCCCTTCCCGCGGATGTCCGTAATCACATCGGGATGCTCATCCTTTATTCTGCGAAGGCTGGAAATAATCTTTTCACCTGTTACCGTGGCTCTCTGGCAGAGGTTTTCCTCCTCGACTACCTCGATTGCCGCGAGTGCCGCGACACATGCGAGTGGATTTCCGCCGAATGTGCTCGAATGTATCAGCGGATTTTCCTCGAAAACCTCCCATACCGACGGCGTTCCGATTACGGCGCCGATCGGCATCACTCCGCCACCCAGGGCTTTCGCAAGTGTCATGAGGTCCGGTTCGACTCCCCAGTGATCGCATGCGAACATTTTTCCTGTCCGCCCAAGGCCGGATTGCACCTCATCTGCGATAAACATGACGCCGTTTTCACGGCAGATTTCCTGCGCTTTCGGAAGGTAGTCGTCGGGAGGAATATGTATGCCGCCCTCGCCCTGGATCGGTTCGACCACGAATCCCGCGATATCGTCATCAATCGTTTTGGCAATTGCGTCCGCATCGCCGAATGGCACCATCTTTGTACCCGGAATCAATGGCCTGAACGGCTGCTGAAACGCCTCCCGTCCGGTTATTGACAGGCTGCCGAGTGTTTTTCCGTGAAATGCACGCTCCGTGTAGATAAATCCATGCTTTCCGGTCTTCAAACGCGCAAGTTTCAGTGCGGCCTCTATCGCCTCGGTACCTGAGTTGCAGATGAACGTGTATTTCAGATCTCCGGGAGTGATCTCGGATAGCTTACGTGCCAGACGGGCATACGGCTCGTTCAGAAGGACCTTGCTGGACAGGGGCATTCTCTCAAGCTGCTTTCTGACTGCCTCCACTACCTTCGGATGTGTATGGCCGACCGAAAAAACACCGAATCCGCCTAAACAGTCGATGTAATCGTTCCCGAGGTTGTCCCAGACATGGGATCCGCTGGAATGATCCTCGATCACATCGTAGCCCATGAACGCTACCAGCCTCATCAGGGCTGGATTTACATGCTCCATGTACAGTGACTTGATCTCTTCGTTTCGCTCCATCTGGTCGGTCATTTTTAATTCACCGTGATTCAGGTGAGACGAGTATAGCGCGGTTAGGTTATACTTCCCACAATGAAATCAAAGTTTTTTTCATCTGATAAGCCCCTCGAAGTCGAGGCCACGAGAAGCGGCCGACGTGAGGCGATACATTTCGCTCATGTCGTGCTGTGCAATTCGGCGGGTGAACTGCTAGGAAGCTTCGGCGACCCGGGATACCAGACGTACGAGCGGTCGCTGGCGAAACCGATTCAGCTGCTGACCGCGATAACGCTGAGACCGTCGCTGCTCGATGAATGCAGCGATGCTGAGATCTCGCTGATGTCTGCAAGTCACTCTGGAGAGGAAAAACACATAGAGGCACTCTGTAACCTGTATAACCGCTACGGTCTGAATGAGGACCAGTTCACGTGCGGGACGCATCCGCCCTTCGTTCCGGACGCCATATGGAAACTTGGCAGGAAAAGTATCGAAACCACTCCCGTCTACCACAACTGCTCCGGCAAACATATCTCCATGCTGCTTGCCTGTGAGGCACAGGGATTCCCCATGGTTGGCTACGAGATGCCTGATCATCCGCTCCAGATGGAAAACCACAAGACGATGGCTCGCTATGCCGGCATGAAGCTCGAGGACCTTGAGTACGGTGTCGACGGATGCGGGGTGCCGACCTGGTGGCTGAACCTGAGGGCTATCGCGACAGCATCGGCACGGTACGCTGACCCGGAATTTGCAGAAGGTGAACTCGAAGGTACGATAAAAGACAGGGTGTTCGAAGCGTATCACAAGGCGTCGTGGTACACGGCAGGGACGGGAAGGTTCGGGACCCCGTTCAATGCCGAAAGCGACGGCAAATGGCTGGGGAAAATCGGTGGTGAGTCTGTTTTCGGCGTGAGTTTCAGGAACCGGGGTCTCGGGATCGGAATTAAGGTAATGGATGGTAACTCGCGCGCGCTGGGTCCGCCTCTCCTTTATGCAATGAAGAAATGGGACCTGGTTTCAGAGGACCAGCTTGATAGGCTTAAAGACTGGGTGAATGTTGAGAGATTCAACGCTCCGAAGACATTCATCGGCTGGATGCGCGTGGTGGAATGATCAGTTATTCAAATAACCAAGCGACCTTAACTGCTCCATCGCCTGCTCATCGGAGAACGGGCCCTCATCGTTGAGCTCATATCCCCTCGTACCCCATAAGTAACAGCCCGCAGGATATTCCTCGATCGCGAGTGGAAGGCTTGTTCCCAGCGGAAAATCATCGATATTTACAGTCGCTGTACCTGACGGCTCCGGAGTCCGTGATCCGTACGGGAAGAAACGGTTCTCCTGGACTATACCGTCCACCATAACCCTGACCTCCATTGTCTCGGCTCCGGCAGCAGGTTCTATCATCAGGTGTTTATTTGGTCCAAGGACATCATGGGCGCTGAAAATCGAGAATGTGATAGTGTCACCCTCGAGGGTGTAATTATCATTATCCTGCAGCCTGAATCCCCTGATCTCTTCTATGCCTCCAGGGACTCGTATCGTCCCCGTGAATTGCCTCGGTGTCTCCCTGTACCCCCTCGTTATCCAGACATGGAATGCGGTCTGGTCGGGAAGCATCGACTGCACGACATGGAACGATAGCAGGTCCCCCAGCTCTACATTTTCCGCGTAGATATTCGTCGTCTCGCCCGGGTCCTCGGCAAGGTTGTACAGTTCCGCTTCCGCATTTACGAAATCCACGATCACCTTGTACGGCCACTGGACACCGAATTTCCTCATCTGACCACGTGAGTTGTCCTCCCCGAAAATGATCCTGTCATTGAAAGGACTGGCGTCCGCTGCAATTTCCTGTAACGGATCACCGATAAGCCCGTCTCTCCTGATCTCCACGTATCTCAGGATTGACGGGACTATATCCGTATTGCCGACATTTGCATCGATCCTTGCTCCAGCTGGGAATCCATCGCCCCTGATGATCAATGGCATGTGTACGAGTTCATCGTACTGCGTGTGACCGTGCTCGTACCCGCCGTGATCGAAAAATTCCTCACCGTGATCCGCTGCGAAGATGATCAGCGTGTTATCGAGCTGACCCCGTTCCTCCAGCCACGCAATCAGGTCGCCTATCGCCTCGTCGACCTCCATCACCTCGCCAAGGTAGAGATTCATCACGTGCTCCAGGTCGGCTGAATCCGGAACGATCTCCCCTGATTTCCATTCCTCGATGTTAACGAACACATCTCCCAGTTCACCCGTGTAATCCGGGTCACGAAGAGCTTCGTAGAATTCTTCCTCGGGTGCGTACGGCACGTGTGGATCGAAAATATGCAAAAAACAGAACCAGTCGCGATTCTCCGATCGCGTGATGAAGTCCTTTGCCTCTTCCACCGACACTCCGGCCGACGCATTATACTGGAACCAGAGTTCGTCCATGCCCTGTTCGAATCCTGACTGGTCATTCCCAAGCCATGTGTTCGAGCAGATGGTTCCGGTAGCGTATCCTGCATTTTGCAGCATGGTTCCGATAGTTGTGTTCCTTTCGGGAAGATAGCCGGTGTAGATTGTGGATCCAATGGTTGACGGCAGACCTCCGGTGACCATCGATGCAAACGACGGTAGTGTCCACGGCGCCTGCGACCTGGCCTGCGTAAATACGGTCGCTTCCTCGCTGAATTCCTGAAGGTTCGGTGTAATCTCCGGATCTGCACCGTACGGTGTCAACGAATCCTGCCTTAATGTGTCAATTCCAATGAGAAGAACATTCCTGCCGCGATTTTCCTCCGGGTAATAGATCACGGGTTTGCCGAACATCAGTTCTATGCTCTCATGCCCGGCGAGAGGTCCCTCCGCGGAGAACCTGATCTCACCGGAACCCGGTGCAAACGAACTTATCGACATATCCACGGGGTACCAGCTTGTGAAGATACCTGAGAAGACCGTCGGGCTCCGCGATGGATCTGTCTCGAACAGGGTGGTCGGGTTACCGATCATCTCCGGCACAAATTCCGCCTCTTCATCCTCCACCTCTTCAACCTCGTCCTGTATAAATTCCACCCTGATTACCAGGTCCTCAAGATGAATCGGAATTCTCGTTACCGCACCGAGACTGAATGATATCCGTGCACCCTCGCGAAGCTCCACCGGGAACCTCAGCATGCCTTCGGTGGGTAGCAGCCAGCCGGGCACCGATGTTTTATCAAGGATCAGCCGCTCGTGTATGGGAGCCGGATCTCGAACTTCGGTTTCATCCCCGATAAAGGGTGTTTGGTAGATCAACAGGTCAGCCGACCGCGGTTCCTCAGGCTCCGGGTCAGGCATTACGGGATGACACGCGACTGCAATTAACCCAAGTAATGCTGCAATGATTGTAAATCTGGATAATGCTGTCACGTGCATAGTGTTTGTTTTTATTGCACTCATTTCAATGTGATTTTCTCAGTTGATGTATCCCAACGCATGCAGCTGCTCACGGATCTCCGGGTCGAGTTCGACATGCTCGTACTCGATCGGATTATCTTCGTCCGGATATCCCGGGATACCAAGCACGTACATGGCTACCGGACGCTCAATGGCATCCGTGGGTATCCTGTTCGGCCAGGGGAGGTCGTAGATATCTATAATTGCAGTGCATGAGGGTTCCGGGACGTCGTTTCCATTTGGGCAGAACCTTGTCGGATCGATTTCACCGTCCATTCGAACCGATAGCTCTATGACATCTCCACCGGGCATGGGGTAAATTATCAATGCTTTCTTCGGATTGTCGAAACGTGTAATAGAGCTCAGATCGAAAGTGATATTTTCACCCTCAAACGAGTAATCGTCACCTTCCATCGGACCCGAGACTGTCACATGACCCACCCCGCCCGGTACGTGCACAGTGCCTGTGAATCTTTCGGGGCCGTCTACGGGTGATCCGATTATTGTGACAAGGAATGTGGTCTGCAGCGGAAGCATTTCGTGCGTTGCATCGATCGAAATCCGCTGCGCAAGCTCCATGTTCTCCTCGAAAATGTTTGTCATCTCGAAAGGATCATTTTCAAGGTCGTAGACCCACGCCTGCCCGGTGAAGTAATCCACAATGCACTTGTACGGCCATTCCACGGAGAATTTCCTGTGATTCCCACGTCTCAGGTTTCCCTCACCGTAGATCGGTCGATTCTCTCCAAATGTACCGCTCACAATTTCCTGAAGGGGCATTCCCGGGTATTCGCCCGTTGGCGGGATTTCGAGGAAACTCAATATGGTCGGGACGATATCGTAATTCGCGACGGTTGTCTCAACCCTCTGGCTACCCTCGAATCCGTCACCCCAGACAACCAGCGGCAGATGGACCAGTTCATCAAGCAGAGTCTGACCGTGCCCGTACTGTCCGTGTTCGAAAAATTCCTCCCCATGATCCGCTGCAAGTATTATCAGCGTATTTTCCATTTGACCTGTCTCTTCCAGGTGTCTCAGAAGCTGGCCTATGCTGTTATCCACATCGGCGGTCTCTGCATCGTATAGTTCCCTTGCCCTGTTGATCTCCTGCTCCGGCGGATTCTGCGTTACGTAGTTCCACTCGTACATGTCCGCGAATTCAGTCTGGTAGAAACCGTGATAATCGGGATCGCAGAGTGAGTCGATGTACTCTTCCGGGGGATCGTACGGATTATGAGGGTCCATCAGGTGGAAAAACAGGAACCAGTCGCGATCCTGCGACCTGTCGATGAACTTCTTCGCCTCCTCTACAGAGTCCGTGGGTGTTGCATGGAGACGGTACCAGACGCTCTCCACGCCCTGGCTGAATCCTGATCGCTCTGCCCCGAGGTACGGATTTCCGCAGATCATACCGGTCGCGAATCCCTCCCGTATCAGGATTTCGGAGATCGTCGTCGCCGGGTCGGGGACCTGGACAGTCGTGAATGTGGCACTGATCCTCGACGGATATTGCCCGGTAACCATTGATGCAAACGACGGTCCTGTAAACGGGGCCTGGCTCCATGCGTTATCGAAAATTACTGCGGTCTCGCTGTACCGTGTTATGTTCGGGCTGACTTCCGACCGTCCGCCGTAGATTGCCAGTGCGTCCTGACGCAGTGTGTCGACCCCGATAAGCAGGACATTCATATTTCTCATTTCGTCGGGGTAGTAGACCACAGGTTGTCCGACCAGCACGTTTATACCCGGATCACCGGGAATCGAGCTTTCAGTCACGAATCGTAACTCACCACTTGACGCTTCGATATCATCGAATCCAATGACCACGTCGATCCAGTTATCGACACACAGGGGAACCTGCTGGGGGAAATCTTCGTGGAGCAATATGGCCTCAGGTGGTTCATCCTCTGGATCAGCCTGCTCCGGTACAAACTCAACGCGAATCTCAAGGTCACCGAAATAAACCGGGTGAGGTGTAATCGCAGCCCATCGAAATGACAGCCGGGTGTTGCCCCGAAGGTCCACAGGGAATCCAAGCACTCCGTTCGGTGGCAGGCTGTAACCTTCTACCGTTTCCTCCCTGATCGTGTACCGTGCAGGACCCTCGGGAATTGGCTTCCGATCGTCGTCGGAACGGAAGATCGGGTCGACTAACAGCAGGGAAATTGCGCACGGATGACTTTCCGCCTGCCGGATACCCGGAATGCACCCGACAACCATGAGGGTGAGCATTGCAAGAACCGTGATAACTCGTACCAGTGATGCTGCGTGCAGTTTATTTGATCTTTTACCTGCCATGATTAGTCCGTCAGGTGATATACCCCAGTGACCTTAGAATTTCGCGTGTTGATTCATCCAGTTCCACGCTTTCAAAACCCGGCGAACCCTCGCGAGGGACTCCCGGGATGGTGAGTACATACGCTGAAACCGGACGGGTCATACTGTCCGGTGGGATCCGGTTGGGCCAGTGAATGTCCTCGTAGATTTTGACGGTCGCCGATCCCGACGGTTCGGGTGTGTCGTCAGTCCACGGGAAAAAACGGTCGGGATCGATCTCACCATCGGCAAGGACCGAGACCTCAAACGAGTCGGTTCCGGGCATCGGAATCATGAGCAGCACCTTGAGCTCATCCCCCTGTCCGGATGAAAAATCGAACGTGACAGTCTCTCCATCAACGTTAAACTCATCGTCTTCTAACAGCCCGGCGTCCTTGGCAAATACAACACCTCCGGGTAATCGGAAGCTTCCACTGAATCTATCCGGTCCGTCGGTGCTGTCCCCGATTATCATCAACATGACCATCGTCTGGATGGGCAGCATCTCGAGTATGGCCCGCCCATACTGTCGCTCGATTAAATCGGGCATGCTGTCACTGATATCCGTCAGCTCGAGTGGATCCGATTCAAGGTCGTATACCTCGGTTTCATTTGTAAAGAAATCCAGAATGAATTTATACGGCCATTCTATGACGAATTTCTCGTGGGACCCGCGACGAAGCGTTCCTTCACCGAAGATCAGGCGTTCTGAGTCGAAATTCCCGGATACAACGTCCTGAAGCGGGGTTCCGGGGAATTGCTCCGGTATTTCCATCCCCAGCCACCGGTATATGGTCGGCACGATGTCCGTGTTCCCGACCGGAGTGTCTATTACTGCACCCTCGGGAAAATCCAATCCCCACACGATCAACGGCAGATGTACCAATTCCTCGTAAAGGCTCTGTCCGTGCTCGAACTGTCCGTGCTCGAAAAATTCCTCCCCGTGATCAGCGGCAAATATCACCAGTGTGTTTTCGAGCAGGTCGTTTGCTTCGAGATAATCGAACATCTGCCCGACGCCGTAATCCACATCCGCTGCTTCACCGTCGTACAGGCACCTGACGCGTTCTATTTCCTCCTGTGGCGGTGGTTCAGTCACCAGCTGCCATTCTGCACCGTCATTGAATTCGGTCTCATATTCACCTTCGTACGGCTCATCGCAGAGACTGTCAATAAATTCCTGTGGTGGATCGTATGGACTGTGAGGGTCCATCAGGTGAAGGAAAATGAACCAGTCGCGACCATCTGCATGCTCGATCATTTCCGCGGCCTTCTCCGCGGAGTCGGACGGTATGGCGTTCAGACGGTACCACGACTCGTCAAGGCCCTGCTGGAAACCGGATTGATCGTTACCGAGATACGTGTTCCCGCAGACCATGCCTGTCGCGTAATTGTCACTATGAAGCGTCTCGGCGACCGTTAACACCCCGTCGGGAAGTGTATCGAAACCGAGTGTTACGTTCAGGTCCGCCGGATATCGACCCGTCAGCATGCTTGCAAACGACGGCACGGTAATTGGTGCCTGGCTCCAGCACCTCGTAAACACAGTTCCGGTTTCCACAAGACGCCGCAGGTTAGGGGAGATCTCCTCGCGACCGCCGTAGATATTCAGTGCGTCCAGTCGGAGTGTATCCACCCCTATCAGCAGGATATTTTTATGGCTGCGTTCGGATGGATAGTAAACGGTCGGTTGTCCCCAGAGTAACTGGACCTCAGAATCACCCGCAAGGCGCCCCTCCACGGTTAATTTAATGTAAAACTGCCCGGGACCGTATTCCGAAAGGTCAGCGTTGAAACTTCCCCAGTGCAGGAGCGCATACGTGTCCTCAATGACGTCCTTATTGTACAGCTCGTGGACTGTCTCGATATCTTCAGCGGGTATTAAGTCAATCCTTGCCGTCAGGTCTCCATTCTCGATCAATTTTTCTGTTGCAGCTCCAAAAAGAACTGAAAAATGGGCGTTCTCCTTCAATTCGACAAGAAAAGATAACGACTTTTCCGGCGGTGAAAGCCATCCCCAGACCGAATTTTCATCGATTGTCAGCCGCTCCGGTGTGGGAACCGGGTCTCTGAGTGCGGTCTCAACGCCAACCAGCGGTGTGACATTGATCAGCGATATAGGGGTATCGGCTGGTGCAGGTGCTGGACCGGTTGGTGGCGACACGCATCCCAGTAGTAATAGAAAACTGACTGCTGTCAGGATAAAGCGGGTCATCAATGCATACATGGCTTGATTACAGGAAAATTAGCTTATTGGGAAATTATTTTCCATAGGCAAGTATACCGCATTATTCAGGAATTCTACTGAGTTTCCTGGACTGGTAATTCCTCGGGCAGCTCGAGATAATTGGCTACGGAATCCTTGCCGCGATTCTTTGCGAGGTACATCGCGCTGTCTGCAAGTCCCATCAGCACGTCCGGTGATCTCGGACATATCTTCTCAGAGTCGATTGTGGCAATGCCGATAGACAGCGAGGTTCCCAGTTCGATTCCCTGGTAATTGACCTTGAGTCCAGAAATTCTCTCCCTGATACGCTCACAGGCGATCATTGCACCGGATAGTCCGGTCTGAGGGAACAGCAGGGCCATCTCCTCGCCACCCCAGCGTCCCGCGAGGTCCACTTCACGAACTGAGTCCTTCAGGATATCAGCAACAGCCTTAAGCATCTCATCGCCTGCAAGATGACCATGCTTGTCATTCAGCTTCTTGAAGTCGTCGAGATCACAAACCGCTACCGACAATGGTGACCTGTACCTCACACTCCGTCTGAATTCATCATCAAGCTTGGCGAGGATCGCACGACGGTTTGAAAGCCCGGTAAGCGCATCTGTGACAGACAGGTGGCGGAGCTCCTCGTAAAACAATGCGCGCTCGAGAGTCACGGCAAGCTGTGATCCGATTAACGACAGCGTGTGCAGGTAATATTCCCTGACTGCGATTTCCTTGTACGTCATGATGCTCAAAAGCCCGTAAATGCCGTCGCGTCCCGTGAGTGGCAGCGCAAAATAGGTCGATGCGGGTCCGAGCGGTCCCGGGAGCTCGTGACGTACAGATGTCAACTCTATTATTTCAGGCTCTTCACAGTCCACATCATGCCGCGTGTATAAACTGCACGAAGTCTTTGACTCACGGATAAACGCTTCGTGGTCGATCATCTCCGAGAATATTTCGTTCTTGACAGTATAGAATTCCTTGCTGTCGAAGAGGGTTACCCCGGCCTGCGCGAATTCAAGTACGCTCGATAGTGCTGAAAGTGCCTTGTGGATGAATACCGGGATGGTGCCGGCCTGGTCTGAGCCGTTTGTGTCGGATGCAATTTCTATTTCACCAAGCTTGCTGATAATATTCGCGCCGATCAACTGCTTTTCAAGCTCGTTCGCGACACCGACTGCCGGTCCACCGGCTTCCTCGATCGCAAATTCAGCGTTTTTCCACTGCTCGGGAATGATCGGCTTCGTATGCGGAAGGGCAATCAGGATGTGAGAAATGGCATCGGATGCATTGTTCCTTGGAACCGTGACAATCGCGCCTGAGTCCTTCGCCCAGAATTCCTCGATCAGGTAATCGCGACTCAGAATTAACGCAACCGGCAGCTTGGAGAGGTAGCGGTTATGCCCGAGCAATCTTGCCAGCAGGATCCCTGAAAGGCTCGGAAGGCCGGTTTCAGCGATTACCGCGGCTGGCCTTAGTACCAGCATTACTTCAATAGCACGAAGTCCGTCGGTTTCACGGCGCACGGTGAAATTCTCGGACAATCCCTCCGACAATTCTTCCCACAGGTTCTCGTCATGAATTGCAGCAAGAACCACAGGCTTGCCAGCCTGGGGAGATTTTTTTCTCTCTCCTGTCATACCAATACTAATCTAGTATCTAATAGGGAATATCGTCAGGGTTTAATGTAACCAAACACTTAAAGTATGTTCTCTGTAACCAGGGAGTCAGTTGTCTGCGGTGGCCTGCCTGAGCTCGAACCAGAAAATGAAAACAACCATGATCGCCCTCATGTATGCATGTGGGAAGACCGCGAATGCTGCCAGCAGAAATACCACGTACGCGATCCATCTCCACCACGGACGGGGCGGTCTTTCCTTAATCTCATCTGATGAGATTTCATCGGGTTCAAGGTCCTCATCCGGTAACTCGCCCACATCAACCTCACTCGTCCCGATATGTGCCCACGTTGCACCTTCTCCCCCGTGACGCGGGTCGCACAGCACGTAACCCGCGACATCCGGATGCTTTTCGAGGTGGCTGTGTATGATTTTTCGAAAATCCCCCTTGCCTTTACCGTGCACGACCCGCACCAGTGATCTCCCGTGCTTTAAATTGTCAGCTATGCACGCATCGAGGATCGCACGGGCCTTGTCAGGGTCGCGAATGTACGCGTGAAGGTCGAGATCTGGTGCACGGGGGTCCATACGGCTCCATTGTAATCGAAAACAGGGATGTTTTTCTCCTGTGCATTGGAGGCTGAGTCCTGATAAAATGACCGTTCGATATATTCACTGGAGACAGGCTCAATGAAATTCAGCATTATCGACACGAAGAAAAAGCTCGAAAGGCTGGTTCTGCACCTTGAATCGAGTGCGGACATGACCGCCCTTGGTACGATCAGGTCAATCGACCAGTTCATCTCCGAGCAGGACAAGTACGTACTCGATTCGGCGTTCCTGACCCGCAGTCCCGAATACGCGGAATACCTGCTCAGGCTTTTCAAGCTCTCTGCCGGATCGAAGCTCGATAAGAAGGTAATCGAGGCCGTTACAGCGATCGGTGAACATATTGAGGAGCAGCTTCTGGGTCTTCTTGACACTCAGCACGGTCTCAGGGCTGCGAATGTCCTTGCTTCAATGGGCTCCGAACGCGCCTTGCGTCCCATAACACGCCTGGCCGACGCCTTCGATGAATACATGACCCCTGCGATAAAAATCTGCACCGCGGTTGGTAATGACGATGCGATTTCTTATCTCCTCGACGTCATGAAACACAATAAACCACTTGGATTTCCAGCCAGCCTGCTCAAAAAGGACGAGAACCAGACCCGTATCGCCAGGACAAGTATTGCACTCCAGGCATTAAGAAAAATTACAGGCCAGAACTTCCAGAAGGTCGATGACTGGCTCGACTGGCGGGAGAATAAGTAGCATTCGCGTCCCTGTCGCATTCGCGTCCCTGTCGCATCCGCCGCAGGCGGATGATTACCTGTCTCACGTACGTCCCGTACGTGATTATTTCTATCTTCGTAAAAAATAAATGGCTCCGGACACATGTCCGGAGCCTCGGGCGGGGCAATTTTATGGTAGGCCGTACAGGGATCGAACCTGTGACCCGCTGATTAAGAGTCAGCTGCTCTACCAACTGAGCTAACGGCCCGAAGTCATTTTATCAGACGCCACCAACTCAAGCAACACCTTCGACTTTGAAAAATCACGTAGCATCCGCCGCAGGCGCATGATTACCTGTCGCACGTGCGTCCCGTACATGCACATTCACAACACTCAACGACGTAAAGGTGACAGGCATCCTTTTTGCTTCAGAAAAAGTGATCATGTGTAGAGACACGGACGACGCAAAAAGGTGACAGTCCCCTTTACGTCTGCAGCCTGCGGATGAAAAAACCCCGCCGTTCCGACGAGGTCTTTCTTTCCTGAATGGCGCGCCCGGAAGGACTCGAACCCTCAACCTACAGATCCGAAGTCTGTTGCTCTATCCAATTGAGCTACGGACGCACTGTGCTTTAATTAGCCCTATTATAAGCGATTCTGGCGCGCCAGGCAGGAATTGAACCTGCGACCCACGGCTTAGAAGGCCGTTGCTCTATCCCCTGAGCTACTGGCGCGCGCTATGTTAGTATTTTAAATCTCACGGTCTGTAAACTCCAGACCTGAACGCTGACTTCATTCATCCATCATGATCCCGAAATCGACCTTCACGCCGTTCACCTTGCCGGTATTCCAGATCTTCATCTGGCCGTCGTCGAAATCCGACGTCACCAGCGTCGATGAAAGCGTCTCCTTCATGATGTAATCCTTGTGACTCTCAAGAGCATCGAGAATCGACTTATCGTCGCTCCTAACATGCGCACGGATCCGTGCCTGATAGTCGAGGTCGGCTTCCTTCCGAAGCCCCTGGACGTGATGCACGATCTCTCTCGCGATTCCCTCTGCAATGAGGTCAGGTGTCAGCTCTGTTGCCAGCACGACCGCGATCTTCGATCCCGACGACGCCGCGTAGCCGGATTTGCTGTCCATGCTCACTGAAACTTCATCGTCAGTGAACGTTGTCGGTTCACCATCGACATCCAGCGTGCATGTGCCGCCGCCGTCAAGCGACAGCTTCATGCTCTTGAACTGGTCCGACGTACCTGAATCAAACGCCGCCTTGACCGTGGGCACCTTCGGCCCGAATCTCGGACCGAGTTTCGAGAAGTCCGGGGACACCTTGAACTCGACGAATTCACTCTGGTCGTCGGCGAAATCCATCGACTTGATGTTCAGTTCGTCGAGAATGACCTGCTCCTGGCGTTTCGCTCGTTCGCGGTCCTTCACGTCGCGTGTGACCACGATTACCTTGCTCAACGGTTGACGTACCCTTAGCTTTTCTGCCTTTCTGGCCGACCGTCCGAGCTTAGCGATCTCTATCGCGAGGTTGACCTCGGCTTCGAGCTCCTCATCGAGCCAGCTTTCGTCCACCACAGGATATTTCTCAAGGTGGACGCTCTCCTTTGCGTCATCCAGATGCCCGACAGCAAGATTCTGGTAGATCTCCTCCGAGATGAACGGCGTGTACGGTGCGAGTATCTTCGAAAGCTCGATCAGGCACGTGTACAGCGTCTGGTACGCGGCCCACTTGTCATCGTCCTTCTCCGACCGCCAGAACCTTACGCGACTCCGACGGACATACCAGTTCGATAACTCATCGACAAACTGCTCGATTGCCTTCGCGCCACGAAGTACATCGTAATGCTCCAGCGCATCGGTGACTTCCTTCATCGTGCGATGCAGCCTCGCCATGATCCACATGTCGAGACGTGAGAGCTTCTCTTTCTCAACATTTATTTCTGACGGCTCGTAGCCATCGATATTCGCGTAGATAGTGAAGAACTGGTAGACGTTCCTGAATGTGAGCAGGAACCGCCTTTGTGCTTCACGGATATTCTCCGGTGTGAACCGCACTGGCACCCACGGATCGACGTTCCCGAGGAAATTCCATCTGAGTGCGTCCGCTCCCTCATTATTGAGGATCACGTCAGGCTCGATATATCCACCGCGCGACTTCGACATCTTCAAGCCCTGATCGTCGAGAATCAACCCGAGGCAGATACATCGCTTGTAGGAGAGTCCCCATTCACGAAACGGCTTCAGATCCTCGTCATCAGGAAATTTCACAGCCGCCGCATGAAGCAGTCCCGCGACCGCGTGGAGCGTGTAGAACCATCCGCGTGTCTGGTCCTGCGCCTCGGCGATGAAATCGCACGGGTACCATTCCTCGAACTTATCTTTGAACTCGAACGGATAGTGCCATTGCGCGATGGGCATCGATCCTGAATCGAACCATGTATCGGCAACCTCCGGAATCCGGTGCATCACGCCACCGCATTTCCGGCACGTCAGCGTGTACTGGTCGATTCCCGGACGGTGCAGCTCGACATCCTCCGGGCAATCCTCGTTCGACCGCTCTCTAAGTTCCGCGATGCTTCCCATTACCTCGATCTCACCGCAATCGTCATTTTCACATACCCAGACGGGCAGGGGAGTTCCCCAGTAGCGATTACGGCTGATCGCCCAGTCGATGTTGTTCTCGAGGAAGTTCCCGAACCGTCCCTCGCGGATGGTAGGCGGGTGCCATTCGATCTTCAGGTTCTCGCTGACCAGTATGTCCTTGATCTCGGTGGTCTTAAGGAACCAGCTTGACCGTGCGAAGTACATAAGCGGCGCATCGCATCGCCAGCAGTGAGGATATGAGTGGGTGTATTCCCTGGTGTCGAAGAGCAGACCACGATCCTTGAGATCATTCAGAATCGGTTCATCCGCGTCCTTGAAGTGCATTCCGCGAACGATTTCAGGCGCTTCGTCACTTATGGAACCGTCCTCGACCGCAAGCTGGAGTACGTCCAGACCCGCCTTCTGCCCGGCCATATAGTCGTCCTCGCCGTAACCGGGAGCAATATGCACGATCCCAGTACCATCTTCGAGGCTGACAAAGTCGGCCATTATCACACGGTAGTTATTTTTAACCGACGGAGCGTGTTCGAATAGCGCTTTGTACTTCACTCCCTCAAATTCGCTGCCGTCGTGTGAGCTTACAATCCTCGATTCATCGTAATCATCGCCGAACGTACGCCCGGCGAGTGCCTTCGCGAGGATGTACTTCTTTCCGTTCGGATGGTTGTACTTGATGTATTCGTACTTCGGTCCAAGCGCGAGTGCAAGGTTGCTTAAAAGCGTCCACGGCGTGGTCGTCCACGCAAGGAAGTACGTGTCAGGATCGTCGAGGGTCTGGAATCCGACGACAATCGACTCCTCAGTTACATCCTGATAACCCTGTGCGACCTCGTGCGACGATAGCGGTGTCCCGCACCTGTTACAGAACGGAACCACCTTGTGTCCGCGCACGAGAAGCCCGGCCCGGTGAATCTGCTTGAAGATCCACCAGAGTGTCTCGACGTAATCGTTGTAATAGGTCACGTACGGATTTTCGAGATCGATCCAGAATCCGATCAGGCGCGTTACTTCCTCCCAGTCACCGAGATATTTCCAAACCGACTTCTTGCACTGCTCGATGAAATTCTCAACGCCGTACTTCTCGATGTCCGACTTGTTGTGAAGCCCGAGATGCTTCTCGACCTCGATCTCGACAGGAAGACCGTGCGTGTCCCAACCGGCTTTGCGCTCGACAAAATAGCCGGTCATGGTCTTGTAGCGAGGGAATATGTCCTTAATGACCCTTGTGAGAATATGACCCGGGTGCGGTTTTCCGTTGGCGGTCGGGGGACCTTCGTAGAAAACCCACCTCGGACAACTCTCGGTTGCCTCCAGGCTCTTCCGGAAGATATCGCTGTCAGCCCAGAACTTCCGGATCTGTTCTTCCCGTTTAGGGCTAGGGTCTGTTAATGGTGGTTTAAAGGACATCTTCTTGTTCCTCTGCTGTGTTTCTATAGGCTTAATCAGCCTTAATATTATCGTTATCTGCAGTTATCGTTGTCCGTACTATTGTCCGCACCGTTGTCTGCACTTATCGTAGCGCGGGCGTCTCGCCGGCTGTCTCGCGGACGTCCCGTCCGCATTCCTTACAATGAAAAACCCCCGGAACGGGTCCGGGGGTTGAATATGCATGCTCCGCGGAACCCAGTTCTCTATGGGTTTTCGATAATTATTCCCTCGATTCTAGCGATGTTCCGCATGACGTTTACCTTACTATCACGCTATATGCCACATTTATCGCTTAAATGCAAGTATTGAGTGGCTGGTGTCCTGATTTATATTTGTTCCGATTTGAGTTTGAAGACGCATTGTGCCCGGATGCTACACCGCTATGCAGTACAGTCGCGATACACAATGAAATTCCTCAATGTAATGATTTCCCGAGACGAAATGAAATCCCGCGACGCATTGCCATGCGCGGCTACGGTGTGCTTTTGATCCCCGCGGCGCGGTGCCCTGCGCGGCGTTGGTGTGGTGTTTTTGCCCGCGAGGCCGTCCAGGGGGTTGCGGGGATCTCGGGGTGGGGG
>JAUWTM010000154.1 GCA_030614715.1 Planctomycetota bacterium | reverse complement strand
TGTACGGTTCTCGATGTCAACGTGGACATCGTAGTAACCCCAAAGGTGTGTTTGAGAAGTGCCCTGGCTGTATTCTAAATTCTGAGTGGTCAGATCCTGCTGGAGCCCGGAATTCTGTTCCTGATTCAGTTCAGGTGTTACCGAATTTCCAATACCACCTCCGGAACACCCAACCGTGACAATTACCTGAACGAGAATCAAGATGATAAGCGTCGAATACCGGTGCATCGTAGACCTCCCAGTCCTCACACTTCACAGCAGGAAACCTGTCTCGAGCACATAGTGAGACAGAAATCCATCCCTTATGCGTACCTACTTGAAATTAAGTCCTGCTGAACCAGTTGCATTAAGAATATAGATTGTACCAACTATCTGAATGCATGACAATCAGTGCCCTCTGAGGATACGGCAGGGATAGGACTCTGAATGTCTTTGGCCGATAGCTGGGGTCTTCGGGCTGGGCATGGACAAGATTAGATTAGACGCTGACGTTTAAATCAGGGCATGTATCCAGTGTCAGAGAAAAGGCCTCTATCGGTTGTTACTAACAACCTTCCTTCCAGTGGATGCCTACGTTGATGATGTCGTTGACATCGATATAACCGTCGTCGTAGCCGGCGCAGTCAGCCATTGCTGCGACGTTGTCCCAGTCAAGGTCTCCCTTTGAATCGTGCCACCGCTGGATAAGGGGTTGTACGTCGCCAGGCCATCCTCCGCTTATGAGATCCACACAGCCAGAGCAGTTGAGATCACCATCGGGTGGGCATTCGATAATAATTCCTGATGGACAGCTAGCCGGGCTTCCATCCCTGTTTCCAGCTTCATCGACTGCCCTGACCCGAAACTCCCACTCGCCAGACATAAGGTCGTTGACCTCAATGCTGGAGTCATTACTGTAGTTCCACGAACCCGGCCATGAATCGCCTACTTCCTTTATCTGCCACTCGTAATCGAGATTAGAGGGTGATGTGCAGTTGTTTGGATCGCTACCGGAAACGTTGACAGTTATTCCAGTAGTGCCGCAGCCATGGTAGCCACAGCCGTTAACAATTGACGTGCCGGGAGGATCATCGTCGGGATCGCAGGGGGTCTCATCTGCCTCTATTGTGAAGGAGCAGTAATCCGGAGGGCCTTCGTTACCTTCCTCGTCGACAGCTCTGATCCTTACATCCCAGTCTTCGGCATAGAGTCCGGTAACAGTAACGATATTTGGATCATCGGGACCGATCCACGATCCCGGCCAGGATGGGTTTGATTGCAGTTTTTTCTGGTAATAAAAGTCCAGGTTTGATGGGGAGGTGCAGTCGTTGGGATCCTCGCCAACAACGAAAAACTGGACCTGTGTTACGCCCGGACCGTAACCGGAGCTGCAGTTGGTAATATCAGTCGTAGGGGGATCGTTGTCGGGAATGCATGGGTCCTGCTCAATTACAGACGTGCTTAAGCCGTAAGAAGTTGAATCGCCCATATTTGGGGCTGAGACCTTGATAAAGTACGTAGAGCCAGCTGTGGATGGAATTTGCAGTTGTTCTGAGGAATTATAATAGTGGTTTGCACCTGTAGACTCATCAATAAGAAAACTGGGACTCAGCGAATAATGGCTGTATACAGCAATGTCCAGATTTTCACCCCATGTGAAGATATCCAGATCAATGGTTAATTCACCATTTACCGATGTTGTAATTTTATACTTGTCATTGATATCAGCAACGTACGAGACATTGCTGAGGCTGTCATATACCTCGTAGGCGTGCGTGCTTAACTCTACGAATCCATTGCCGTCCTCTTCAGATGCATATCGGTCCGGACCGTAACAGGCTCTGATGGCGTTGACTCTTCCATAGCCTGATTCCGTATCGAATCCACTTGTATATAGATCATCAGACATGTATTTTAGTTGATTTCTATACCATGTATATTCTTGATCTGGTTTTGCGGATATTAATAATGCCAATACACCAGCGGCCATAGGGCATGCGCATGATGTTCCACCGAAATTGGTATCATAATCATTGGAACCCAGACCTGATGTAGTTATGTACCTTTCGCCGAATCCCATTACTTCCAATGTTGAACCGTAATTCGACCCCCCATTTCCTCCCTCCCATCCAAATCCCAAATCTGGAGTTATTCTTACCTCATCAATTGGATTATTGCTGGCATTAAATGTTATCGTTGCTCCTACACTAATAACGCAATTAAATCGCGCTGGATATTCTTGTATAGTTGAATTACTATTGCCCGCGGCCGCCAATAGTAAAATTTCCTCCTCGTAATAGGCAGTATTCAAAGCAGCTTCTAATTCTGCATCAACTCCCACACCACCCCAAGACATGCTTATGATATCAGCATTTTCATTTATTGCATATTGTATAGCTTGCAGCACATAAAATGTAAAAATATATTGGTTTTCTGAAGTTTTGAGCCCCATTATTTTAACATCTGGTGCTATTGATGCACAGCCAATTGTGTTTGTTTCTGCCGCTATAACACCAGCGCATGAAGTTCCATGAAAATTAGAATAATTGCTTATATTAGCATCATCTTGTATGAAATCCCACCCGTATGTATCGTCAACATAACCATTATTATCATCATCAATAAAATTGTCTTCTATTTCATCAGGATTTCTCCACATATTATCATTTAGATCCTGGTGCCAGTAATTAACGCCGCTATCCAATACAGCAACAACGACACCGTCACCGGTTATTTCATTACCAGATTCTCCCCAGACAACATTAGTCCCAGCCTTAGATGGGCCAAATTGCTCAAATGCAGTCGAGCGGGGATCATTATCAGCATCATTTGGATTCTCCCAAAGGGGATCGTCGGGTGTCATGGGATTGTCCAGCGAATGATAAATGAAATTGAGTTGAACACGTAAAATTTCCGGAAAACAGGTAAGTTCAAACATCTTGTCGATAACAGAAATATCATCTGGGATTACTATAAGATAGGTTGTGCCCCAATCAAGAGGTGCAACAGCTTTAATTACCAAATTTTGGTCACTGCAGTAATCTAATATTTGCAGGGGGACACTAGATAATGAACGCGATTCAAATCCAGTGGATAGTAATTCCGGATTAAACACTACAATTAACTCATCTGAGAGGTAGTCAACTCCTGGAATCAAAGTAGCCTGGTTGTCCGAACATGCTTGAGAAAAAGCACCAGTATCAAATGTATCTATACTTTCCGATGCTGCCGCTTCAGATTGGATTGTGATAGTGTTACTGGATTCAAAGGATATGAATGGCAGGATGATTACTAGCACCAGCATGATAAATATTATTACTCGTTTGTTATTCATCTCAGGATATATCTTTCGAATTCTTAATTGTTATTTCCTGCTAACCAGACATTTGAAACCCATTAGCACCCATCTTTCCAATGGATGCCGACGTTGATTATATCGTTGACATCGATGTAACCATCGTCGCGGCCTGCGCAGTCGGCCATTGCGGCGACGTTGTCCCAGCCCGGATCACCATAGGCATCATGCCATCGCTGGATGAGGGGTTGTACGTCCCCGGGCCATCCACCGCTCTGCAGATCGACACAGCCAGAGCAGTTAAGATCACCGAGCGATGGGCAGAAGATCTCGAAGTCGCCGTCATATGGATCAGTTTCCCTGTTACCAGCCTGATCCACAGCGCGTATCATGAAGTACCATGTTCCGGAGTACAGATCGTCTATCTCAATACTAGTATCTGAGCTATAATCCCAGACTGTTGGCCATGTGTCCTGCTCTTCTCTTATTTTCCATTCATAATCAAGTAATGATGGGGGTGTGCAGTTATCAATTCCTGACGGGTATAAAGTAATTGACGTTGTACCACAGTCCTTGTCGTCCCATCCTGAACAGGTGGTCGTATATGGACTTGATGTATCGGGATCGCACGGATCATTAAATACCAGATCAATGTCAAGTGAATATTCAATCGGCCCACCGGAAATTACCCAGGGTAATATGTAATAATAGCCTGGATCAGGATTTGTCAGCGATACCTGTTCATTTGAACCAGCATTACCACTGATGTCCAGGACCGTCATGTATGGATCGCAGGGTGGCTCCAGTATCCAGAGGTCCGCATTACCACCTTCCCCGGTCATCGTAACAATTAATGTCTGAACATCCGGTGGGCAATCAAACCTGTACCAGTCATCTTCATCAAATATATCCTCAAGGCACATTCCGGAGACACCACCCGTGCCGATATCATCTGCATCCTCGCAGATATCATTGTAATCTGTGGGGCATTGGGCCCACGGCTCGCATTCAATAGCAAAGTCCAGGGAGTATTCAGAGTAATATCCTGATTCCAGCTTAACCAGAATATAATAATGGTCGAATGAGGGATTGTAATACGACCAATCCGTGTCGGCTCCGGTCCCGGTCAATTTCTTAATATAATTTCCCGGGTAATCAGCACAGGCACCGTAGATATATAGATCTGCATCACCATACGCAATATTCGTATTTTCAAAATTGACATTAAAATTATCAATTCCGTTGGGACATGAAAATTCGTACCAGTCAAATTCATCCCAGTCGTCGACACACCCGGACAGGGAACTCCCGTCGCTCAGGTAATAGCCATTATGACAATAGTCGTTATCGTAAGGCTCGCTCGGACAGTCCGGTGGGGGTGGATTATCTGTATACTCAACAGAAAGATCATAAACGCTTTCAGATGTGCCAAAATGCCTGAGCCTGATGTAATACGTTGTGTAAGGCAGATCATGAATATAGACCTCATCCGTGTCGCCCGATGATGTACTGCTTGCGATATATCCACTCGGGTAATCATCGCAATCCTTGTATACATAGATATCCGTGTCACCGGAAAGAACATCAATATGGATCGTTGCTTCATCCAGGCCATACTGGCAGACAAACTTATACCAGTCTTCATCATCATCCGGGTCCACACAGCCTTGGTCGTAATACGGGCTGTGTGGGATACCGTTCGTATTGCATTGATCGTTAGGCGGGGCATCCTCCGGACAGCCAACTTCATGATGTGTTAAAGAGTACTCATAAACACCTAATTCTGCTCCGCCCAGAACTGCAACTTCAATAACATACAAATTCGGCGTATAACCTGTCAAATCAAGATCAATGCTCTCCCCGCCACTGCCTGTAATTCTATCAAGATAGCCAGCAGGGAAATTGCCCATATCATGCCAGAGTACGAGTTCATACACCATAGTTGGATGCTCGCCTACAAGCTCCAGGTGATCGCTCGTATCATATATCCAGAACGAACCACGCTCGGATGGGAAATGTCCGTCAACATCCGATGCGCAATGAAAATACCTGGCATCATAATGAAGTTGACCATAGTATGTATCCCCGGGATCGGGGCCATCGTGCATGCCCCACATTGAAGTTGAATGATTTTCAATCGAATACGAATAGTTCCAGGGAGAGTTCACAGTCTGTGCGACGCCCAAAAAATAAAAATCCGGGCCTGGCAGATCGCATGTGAAATCACCATAACTTGTTTTAAGTAACGTCCCATCCAGGCTGAACAACTGGATGACAATAGTCCCATTATCGGTATTTGTAAAATCTATATTGCATGTCATACCATAATCATCTTCATACCAGAAATACCAGTCTTCGTCAGAAGAATCATAGAATCTGCTTGTTACACCGTCCCTGCTGTACCAGTGATAACTTAAAGGCTGCAGCCATTGAGCGTATGAGGAAGTGCTGTTTGGTTCCCATTCAGTATAAGGAGGAAACCCGCCAGCATCCGCAGGAAAGCATATAATTGAGATTGTCGTTACTATGAAAATAGTAATTTTGAGTAAGCGCCTAGACATCTCCCTGCTCCATTGTATTTTCTGAATTTATTGCATCGTTTGATGACAAAATAAACCTGAACTCTATTAATCCCGCGGTCGTGTATCTCGGGATCGTTTCAACTGTCAGTGGAGAAAGGTTTAATGATTGCGGGTCATTAATCAATATCTTCGTAGCATATGTTACAGTTGCCAATAGCCAATCCCCGCTGATGCCGGTCAATCCCTCTTCGCTTCGCTTCCTCGTTATGCCGATCGGGAGTTCCCCCGGGATTATAACCTGCGTAAGGTAGACCAGGTCGTCTCCCAGCATGCACCCGGTCAGGTCGACATCGACAACATCGAGCAGTTCATCGTTAAACCCGACCTCGAATCCGCAGCCGAACATGTCGTCGACACCGCGGACCCTGAGCTCAACAATGATTTCCTCGCCAGCAGCAACTGGAAAATCCGTCAGAACCTCGAAATAAAGTTCGCCAACCGCTGGAAGCGACCTCTGTCTCTCCAGCCTTGTCTCGTTGTTCAGGCGGATTGTCTCCTCATCCAGAAGCGCGGTATCGAAGGAAACCGTATTGTCATCTGGCTGGACAGTATCAGTTAGATTGACCCGTGCAGGCTCGTCGACCGGTTGATCCAGTCCCGACTGTTCCAGTCCAGACTGTTCCAGTCCCGGTGGGGGCTGCGACGGATCCGTGCCCGATTCGCAGGCAACCATACAGACCAGCAGAATGCTCAACGGCAGGAGTGTCATCCAGATCCTTTTCCAGTTCTTGTTCATTTTTTGAGTCCTTTCCTACTTTGAAACTGTAAAATCGTAATCAAAGCAACTGCCCGATGTACCCATGAGTGTTATATAGTACGTTCCAGCCGGTAGACTGGACCACGTAGCGTCTATTGGCGATGATGCACCGAAGAAACTGTCGTTCGGCCTTGGACCGGACGGTCCTGTCAGCGCAACAGAGAAATCTCCCGATGTCTGCTCGATGTACGTCAGGTCGAAATCTACCGACGTGGTCGAGCTCAGTGTAAATTTCCAGAAATCGACGTGGTCCGAGCTGCACATCGAGCCGGTCTGTTCGCAGTCCCACGTGATCGAGTCAGCATTGACTGCAAGGTTGTTGGGCTCCGTCTCGGGGCACGGTTGATCTTCGCAAATCGCGTGCAACTGAAGTTCGTACTCCACTTTACCCGATACCCACTGGACTTTCACGTAATACGTAGTCGCACTGTTTGTCGAAAGCGGTACATGCTCGTCCGTCGAGCCACCGTTAGTAGACGACCCGATCTGTGTCCCCGGGCATGGCGCCTTGTATACATAGAGGTTGGCGTTTCCTGAATCCATTACAAGGTCGATATAGCCACCGTCGAGGCCATTATCGCAGGTGAACGTATACCAGTCCTCCGTATCACCATCGTCGACACAGCCATCCACGTCCTGGACCGGGTTAACTCCCGTAGCGGAATTGCATGAGTTGTTGCTGTCAGGCGGACATGGAGTAATTCCACTACACAGTACGTCCAGAGTTAACATGTACGACACAGTTCCAGAAAAATGCTCTACCTTCACATAGTAGGTCGTGGCACTATTCGCTGATAGAGTGACCGTGTCAGTTGCGGAACCACCATTGTCAGAATAGTCAATGAGAGTACCAGGACATGGACCTTTGTAGACGTAAAGGTCAGCGTTCCCAATATCCATATCCAACAATATGCCACCACCATCGATACCATTATCACACGTGAAGGTATACCAGTCTACGGTGTCGGTTTCATCGACACAGCCGAAGACGTACTCAATAGGTGTAACATTCGACGCTGTTGCACAACTGTTATTACTATCGACAGGGCAAGGTGCCGGACCGCATTCCGCGTCGATTGTAAGCGTGTAATCAACAGGCTCTGTCAAGCTGTAATGGGTGACCTTGATGAAATACTCGGATGCGGAATTCACCTGGAGATCGATATGCTCGTTCTGGCTTCCGGGATTGTCGGATGTAGCGATCACAGTACCCGGGCATGGCCCTTCGAGCAGGTACAGGATTGCATTGCCGCCATTGACGGTCAGGTCAATGGTACCGCCTGACAGTCCATCAGGGCAGTTGAACCTGTACCAGTCGTGTTTATCACCCAAGCCTATGCATCCTCCGACCTGATCATCGAGCTGGAGCCAGCTGGCCGAGGCACAATCATCATCCCAGTCGAACGGGCAGTCGCGTACGCCTATATCAAATGAAAGATCATACAGCACAAGCGGGGTCAGGCCGACATGGTCGACCTTCAGGTAATATGCATCATGGTCATTGCTGGCTTCAAGGGTGATAATTGATTCGTCGCTGTTAAGAACGTTTTGCTCTTCGCAGGGAGGACGTATCAGCCACATCATGACTTCGCCGTCCCCGGACGTGTCGAGTTCTATCGTACCCCCGTTGATACCGTGGGGAGTATCGATCCTGAACCAGTCCTGGTCATCATCGATGCTGACACACCCGTTGTAGATCGTTGTGCCGTCATCCACAACCACCACGCTGCCGCAATCGTCGTTATCATCAGGATCGCACGAGATATTCTCGATGTTAAATTCAAGCGAGTACTCCAGTGGACCGGTACCGTGGTAATGATCGACCTTTACGAGAAATGTCTTCGCGGGATATTCGCTGAGCTGAATATCCCAGTCCGGTCCCCACAAGGCGAATTCAGGATGGTCGGCGTCCATGACATACAGGTTCGCATTTCCACCCAGGCCGCTAATGTCCGTCAGGGTGATCGTTCCACCGGCCAGGCCGTCCGGGCATGTAAACGTGTACCAGTCCTGGTCGTCGATATCGTCCACACATCCTGCATGGATCATGTCAACAAGGTCGACCTGCATCGCAGTACCCGCGGAGTTGTTGAAATCGACCGGGCAGTGACCGCAGAGCACGTTCATGTCGAGCGTGTACGTGACCTTGGGAGTCGATGAATGGTGGATGATCTTAAGGAAATAGACCGTATTGTCATTATGGCCGATGTTGATATATTCATCCTCATCGTCCGGATTCGTGGAGCCGTTGATCGGATCAGAATCGCAGGAACCCTCGAGCAGGTAGATATCTGCATTCCCGCCGGTTACGTTCATATATATTGTGCCACCCGCGACCCCATCCTCGCAGGTGAAGGTGTACCAGTCGATCTTATCGTCGAGATCCACGCACTTGTTCTGAAGATACGCGTTTGGCTCAATGGGAGTTGCTGTCTCGCATGTGTCGTTGTAGTCCTGCGGACAACCGCCGGTGTGTACGTCGACGGTCAGGCTGTATTGCACTTCAGGAGTACCGTATTTGTGATCGACCCGAATGAAATACTCGCCGGGATCGTTTGGCCAGAACGCTATAATTTCGTCTTCATCACCGGGATGGGACGAGTGTGCTTCGGCCGGGTTTTCGCAGGAGCCCTTTACCAGCCAGAGGTCAGCATCGCCGCCTGTGACCTCAAGGAATATTTCACCACCGGTGATCGGCTCGTTGACAACGAACGAGAACCAGTCCGAATCATCATCGTCGTCAACACAACCGTTGATTATCACTTCGTCTACAACTGACGGAATCTCGGTCGAGTATGGACATGTATTGTTCCAGTCCGGAGGACAGCCGGTAGTGTTGGCGTCAAAAATCAGCTCGTAAAGTAATTGTCCCGGACCGTAGGATTGATCGACCTGGACATAGAAAACCGTCTGATCGGATGGGTTCAGGATGAGCCTTTCCGTGTCGTCATCGACAGGTTCAGACGTATTCCAGTGTTCACCGGGTGATGGAGGTACGAACAAGTGGAGCTTTGCATCACCACCATCCATATTCAGGTCGATGGAACCACCACCAAGACCGTTCGGTGCTACGAAATAGTACCAGTCCTTGTCATCGAAATTATCAAGACACCCGTTGATCACACTGTCATCGG
>JAUWTM010000023.1 GCA_030614715.1 Planctomycetota bacterium | reverse complement strand
GCCGACCGCGAGCAGGCTGCAAACGTCATTAAAATGACAATTAAAGCTGTGATAAAACGCAGAAGCATAATCAGCTCCTTGAAGTTCTGAACACTGGGCTTATTACAGGCGACATTTGTGCCGAATTAGTAGAATATAGTATAAAATATCACTATAACACTAATAATGCTATATTACCCGTTACGTATTACACGTTTTAACAAGCAACTGGAGGCACGGATTGATGCGGATTAATACGATTGAGCGTTGAGATCGGATACCAGGAGACGCAGCATGCGGCGAGGTGTCCGGCTGGAGCCATTTTGTCCCTCAGTATGACAGCCCGGACTTGTCACGACTCCACTGTTATAAAAAGTACAATCGGGATGGACATTCATGATGGCTTCCTCCTGCAGAACTCGTCGAAAATTACGATAAACCTGATGGTGTGTAACCATAAGCGATTTCAACCAATCAACGTTGACAGACGTTATCAACTCCGGTATAGTGTCCAAATCGTACCTGTGTATGCAGGCTGCGTGCTTGTGTTTCTTTAACAATATTTATAACTAATGATACCAGCAGAGGCAAGTTAAATTATGACTCAGCCAACTCGCATTAAAACCGTATGGATGAGCCTAGTAATCCTGTTACTTCTCGTCCTGGGAGTTTCAACACTGATGGCTCGACCGGCCACCAGGATAAGTCCTCTTTATGTAGACGCTGTCGCGGCGATCGATGAGAGGATGATTATGGTCCTTTCCAATGAGTCTCATTTTCAGCCCAACAGTCTGTGCTCCTCTTGTCACATGGAGTTCTTCGGACAGTGGTCCCGCTCGATGCATGCCCAGGCCTGGCGTGAACCCATTTTCCAGGCACAGTATGGCGAGTACCAGCGTTATCTGAACAACGAGGATTACTACTTCGAAGAGGAAGAAATCGAAGAGATAGAGGGGTTGACAGGACGGGAGCTTCGACGCTATCGATGGCGGGAAGCCCGTGTCGTAGAACCGGAGGATATTCAAATCCCCGTCTTCACAGTTGAAGACAGGGAGCAGGAGATATCAGTCCAGATCCACGGTGACGGCCTGATGGCTGATGGAATCTACGACGGCAAGATCCATGTTAACTGCATGCGCTGTCATGCTCCGGGCGCTGATTTCATGCGCGATGAGGACCTTTTCCTCGAAAACAATATCGACGGGATATTCTGTGATTACTGCCACACGATTGTGGATTATACGGACACCGAGGGCTACGTAATCTACTGGGGTCACATCAAGCAGGGACCGAGACCGTTCGCAACGACCTCGTCCCATGCTATCGAGTACAGCCGGCTTAGCCAGGACAGCATGTTCTGCAAGGGCTGCCACCAGTATGAAAATCCCTGGGGCTTTAACGTTTACAATACTTACAATGAATGGTATGCAAGTGCGTACGCAAGCCCTGCCAACAGGGTCATGTGCCAGGACTGCCACATGCCTGCTTACTCAGGACGATCGAGCCTTCGCGGTGACTGGCGGCCTGACATCAGGAGCCACGACCTCGGCGGCGGTCATAACTACGACTTCATGCTTGAATCAGCCACG
This sequence comes from Planctomycetota bacterium, assembly GCA_030614715.1. Taxonomy (GTDB): domain Bacteria; phylum JAJVIF01; class JAJVIF01; order JAPKYR01; family JAPKYR01; genus JAUWTM01. The sequence goes on along the minus strand of JAUWTM010000023.1, from coordinate 31,913 downwards.
GTTGAAGTAGCAACTGACATCCAGGGTGACGAGATCTTCATCGACGTCGATGTGGCAAATGCACGCGCTGGTCACAACTACCCGTCATCCAACGGAATGAGGCAGCTTGTCCTGGTCGTCAGGCTGAAGGGTTCCGAGGGCGAGACACTATGGGAAGGCAGTCGTGTCTACGAGAGGGTCCTTGGTGACAGGTTCGGTGAGCCGACATTTGCTAACTGGGAAGCCTCACAGGTCCTTCGCGACACGACCCTCCTGCCGGGTGAAATCCGCACGGAGAGCTTCTCGACAATCCTCCCCGAGACCGATGACAGCCTGTACATCACAGCCCAGCTGTTCTACAGGATCACACCGGAAGATGAGGATGTCGGAACGGTTTACGTCAATGCACCGATCCGCGTTGACTTCGCGACCATGTTCATTCAGTAAGAAGTCAGAACAAACGAAAACACAAACCCCCTCATATCGAGGGGGTTTTTCATTTTCCAGTCCACAAACTGGCTCGTAGCTCTGCCGTAGCGCTGACGTAGCGCAGCCGTAGCGCGGGCGTCCCGCCGGCCGTCTCGTGGACGTCCCGTCTGCATCTTCACTTAACTACTTCGTAACGCAGATGTAGCTCGGACGTAGCGCGGGCGTCCCGCCGGCCGTCTCGTGGACGTCTCGTCTGCATCTTCACTTAACTACTTCGTAACGCGGACGTAGCTCGGACGTAGCGCGGGCGTCCCGCCGGCCGTCTCGTGGACGTCTCGTCCGCATCTTCACCTATCCTGCAACCATACTGATCCCGATCAAAAGCGTCAGCACCACGATCACTGCCGTACACCATCCGAACCACCTGTGTATGATTCTCATGTGCTTTCCCTTTTCCATCAGATTCACCGCGACTGTCCCGATCACCGGCGTTGCGACAATCAGGATAATCCCGATTGCACCAAGCCACGTGTGCGGGATCGCAAAGTGACCGCTTCCCCTGCTGTTGATCATCACAATTGCCGATAGCAAACCAAGTATGGCAACTGTTGCAGCAGACACTCCCGCGCTTCTGTGCATTGTTATCCATCCGCTGAAGCTTCGCCTGCGTTTAGCCAGATACACAGTTAATGCTATCAGACAAACAGCTAGCCCCATCAGTCCCGCGTGGAATTGCCATTTAATGGAAACGGCGCCAGGCGCCGTGATCTCTTCAGCATCTGTTGTGGTTTCCGCCCCGACATCCTCATCCGGACTCACCACAATCACGCCTGTTTCCCTCGACGTGTGCCGCTGGCTGAACTCGTCATCCGAGCCAAACGCGACAATCACCACCAGTTCGCCTGTCAAGGGTATCGACTTGTCAAACTCATCGTCACCTGCAAGCGGGCGCATAAACTCTATTACCGTTCTGCCCTCACCCTCAGCACCAGAATATTCAAGTATTGAATCCTCCCCTCCGAGTTCTGTATCCGGTGGATGCGGACCGGTCGGACCAGTCGCGTACGCATCAACGCACTGAGCTTCACCGGAATCTGCTACCCATCCTATGACCATATCAGCGCCTTCCATACGGTTGTCCGGATCGAAACCGATCGCCACCCATCCCGTCGTCTCCGCAGCCATGCTGATTAAAATGTATTCACCGTCTGTACTCCAGGAGAGCTCGAATGTACCATCGAGGAAGGTCGCACCTGACTCATACTCTCCTTCGGAGATATTACCGTCAATACCTGTGACTGTTTCAACATCCTGGATTTCAGCATCGTTTGAATCGTCCTGTGGAGTTTCCTGGGCGCGCGACTTTTCAATCGGCAGGTGCTGAAGGAACGCGACTCCCAGAACGAGCAGTAGCAGCATGGGAAGGACTACAGGCAGCTTTCTCATAACTCCCCCACAGACAAAATATGTTGCAGATCATTATACCAGAGTCATTAAGTTCCTGAATAAATTTTAGTCTGAGTCATCCTGATAATATGAAAATCCCCCGGCAAGGTAACCGGGGGATTTCCTGAAGTCTACTGATTAACGTACTTAGTATATGTCATTGTCATCCCCGACATGCAAAACAGAAGTTTGCCGTACTGCTCGGGGAAACTGACGGTCTATCACGTGAAAATTATCTGCGCACCGGCGGATTTCTCATAGAAATCCCCGACAGTGAGAATGCCGTCGACATCGTCGCAAAGGTCCTCAGGCTTGAATTTGAACATGTCCATGGCGGCTTTACATGCGTAGATCTCACCGCTGGAGTCGTGGATCATCTCGATAAACTCACCTACCGGCGGGATATCGAGGTTTTCCATCTCCTGCTTCATCATGTGGGTCGCGAACGTGGACATTCCCGGAACTCCACCGAGAACGGTGGGAATACGCCATCCGCCCCAGTCCTTCGGAGCTCTCATCGCGGGATTCCCGACTGTCGCGACCTTCAAGTGGTCCATCGTCTCCTTCATGATTCCCTCAAGTCCGAAGAACGTGAAGAACATCATTGCTTCGATGCCCGCCATACGCGCACCGTTGGCCATTATCAGGCCGGGATAGATACCGTCAAGTGATCCCTTCGATACAACAATTGATACTTTTTTGATTGGTTCAGGTTCCATCATGTAACTCCTTCTATCACACACAACCCGTCGGCTTCTTGATTCCGGCGATTCGCGCTGCTTTCTTGGCCGGGCCCCCCGGGAAAAGTTCGTACAGTTCCCTGGTTGGTATTCCACCACGGTTTTTTAATGCCCGGATGGATGGACCGTCGCCTTTCTCCTTGAACTCCTGCCTCATGAATTTCAGTACGTCAAAATGACGTTCAGTGAGTTCACCAATACCTTCCTTCTGTGCTATTTCACGGGCGATATCTTCATTCCATAAGGTGTGATCGACCATGAAACCCTCTGTGTCGAACTCTACTGAGTGTCCTGCGATCTCTTCAGTTGCCATCCTATGAATTCTCCTTGGTTTCTGTGTTTTTCTTTATCTCTACAGCTAAGGTCTGCAGGAACATCACCATGAAGCCCAGGAGACCCCGGACTTCCGGTGAGTTCAGAATCTGTAATGCCTTCAACGGTGATATCTCAAAATCCTCTGGATCCTTTGTCTCAATTTCACTTACTGTACGCTGCAATGCGGGTATTACATCGGAACATGCCACCGATTTCATGACATCCACCATCGGTATTACTACCTTGTTGCCAAATTGACTGCAGTCCTCGCGGCACATGTTCTCAACGACCGTATCGACTGTCTCTACCACTGATCCTGCAAGCTCGAAGTACCCCTTCTGATCCATGTCATCGAGTTTGTGCAGCGTGTCCCTGAACAGGTCCTTCCCGATCGGACTCGCTGTCTCGACAATATCGAGTGCAGCCTCGAAGCGCGTAATTGATTCAGTAATCGATGCCGTGTTCCTGAGGAGTTTCTTGACAAGATGTATGAAATCCCCGGAATTTACGAACGGTGCTACGTCCTCGAGCTCCACAACCGCTGAATTGAACATGTCCCGCGCGATCAGCGACAGGTCGTCTCTCAACTCTGCCAGTGCAAGTCGCTGACGTTTGAGCGCATCGACCTCCTCCAGGATTACGTCGAGCTTTGCGTTGATGCCGGCCAGTTCTGTATTTACTGTAGTCGTGTCCATGTCACAACCTCTTGCCTGCCATCAGCATCTGGGATTCAATCGGGAGCTCCACGCCTCGAAGCAGCAGGTGCCAGTACATCCAGCGGAACATCACCTTCCCGTAATGGTTCATCTTGGTCTCTTCGAGCAGGGAAAACGGCCCGATTCCGGGTAGCGGGTACTTGCCGGGCAGCGGCTCCGTGTCATAGTTGAAATCAATCAGGATTCCCTTTCCAAAGCCCGATTCAATATAACAGTTCGCGTGACCGTCGAATGCAGCACGCATCGGACGGTCTTCAACAGCCGCGAGGAAATTTTCAAAAAGGATATCCGATTCAAAATGCGCAACCGACCCGGCCTTCGAACTTGGCAGATTTGTTGCGTCGCCGATGACAAAAATGTTCTCGTACTTGAGCGATTGAAGCGTCTGCTTGTCGGTCGGCACGAAATTCAGATCGTCGCCCATTCCCGACCTCGCGATAACCGCATCACCCATGTTAACTGGAATCGTAACAAGGAGATCGTAATCGATTTCCTTCTCTTCCCAGTCGATTATCTTCTTCCTGTCGTTGTCGACCCTGGCTATTGAAAAGTCCGGTGTAAGATTGACGTTCTTCTTCTGCAGGATGTCACCAAGTACACTCGATGCCCTTGGCCTGGTGAACGCACCGGGCAGCGGTGTTACAAAATCGATCTCCACCTTGTCCCGAATCCCCTGCTCCGTGAACCACCAGTCGGCAAGGAATGCGAATTCCAGCGGTGCGACCGGACACTTGATAGGCATCTCGGATATGTTGATTACAAGGCGCCCGCCTTCCCAGAATTTCAGGTGTCTCTGCAGCGCCGATGCACCCTCGATCGTATAGAAATCGAAAATATCTTTGAACCAGCCCTGATCGGCCAGCCCTTCCGTCTCCCCCGGAACCACTTTCGCTCCGGTAGCAATTATTAACCAGTCGTAGTTGAGAATCGTGCCGTTATCGAGCTTCACACGGTTCTCATTCGGCTCGATAACCTCGATCGGTGAGAAAATGACCTCGACACCCGACGGGATGAAGTCCCGCTTCGGCTTCATTACATCCGACCGGCTGTAAATTCCGAACGGAATGAACAGGAATCCCGGCTGGTAGTAATGTGTTTCAAACTGGTCGACCACCGTAATGTGCCACTCGCCTGAATCTAGTGCATCGTTCAGCCTTGTGGCCATTATCGTTCCAGCGGTCCCGCCTCCGAGTATCACCAGTTTCTTCACTATGGAGCTCCTTCTGCTCTCATTCGTTAGTAAAATTAGTTATTTAACCGAAAATAAATATCCTGTCCTTAAAAAAAATTAATCCCCTTTACCTATCAACTGACTTGTTTCCTCTATGACATCCAGCAGGCCTTCACGTATAAGGCTGGCGCCTTCGATAAACTTCTGGCTTGCGACCCTGTAGTACACCATGCGGCCTTCCTTACGGGCACGGACCGCGCCTCGATCCTTCATTATCCGCAAGTGCTGCGAGACCGTGTAATCGGGGATCCCGACCTCTTTTGCTATATCCCCGACGCTTCTCTCGCCGTCACCAAGCGCCTTCAGGATCATGAGTCGCCTGGGATTTGTGAAGATCGAGCAGAAGTCGGAGTGACGTCTGCAGATTTCGGGTATTTTATCTTCCATTCGGTAATCCCTGCATATCTGCAAAGTTGCGCAGATTATAAACTATGCAAGTGAGTCTGTCAAGTCTAATTTCGGAATTGAGTACGATTTTAAGGCAGGAAAGTATTGATGGAGGCTGGAATTTGTTTGAATTTCAGTCTGTGGGGTCGCTCAGGGCTGAATCATCGACCTGCAGTGGAAATTCGATCTCAAGATCCCTGTGCACGTAGACTGCATTGGAGATGTACATCGGTATTTTCAGGTTGTAGATTCCAGTAAATTCTTCACTGATAAGAGCATCTGACACCTCCTGAGGTAATGCCGAGCCACGTAGGTAATTAATAATCAGGATGTCGACTTCTATCTCCTCGAGCCATCTGGCAAGTTCGGTTCCGGATTCTGCATGCTCCTGAAATTTCCCGAAACCGTAGGGAGTTCGCCATCCTGAATACACTGGGAAATCGCAATAATGACGTGCATGTTCACCATAGAGATAATAAACGGTTGGCGGTGGGTCGAGTCGATTCAACTCTTGAATAATCGGGTATCCCGCTATCGCATGGGTTAGAAAATAATCCCTTTCATCGGATGACAGTGGCATGTCAATTAAGCGGAAAGGTGCTGTAGGGCCGATCAGGTGGAGAACGGCCAGGAGACAAAGCAGGATGGTTGCGATTTTACTCACAACGGGTTTCGCGTTCAGCCCTGGTAACAGATCCGAGATCACGAGGAATGAAAAGAAGTACATCAGCACAAGCAGCGGCGTAAGGAACCTGAGATATATAATCCCATGGACAAATACCCAGAGTAACGTGCTGAGGAGAATCATGACGAATGGTCCGACCAGGTTCCTGTGACGTTTTACGATCGGAATTACGGCAAACGGCCAGAGGATTGCGAGCCACCCGATATATTTCCAGCAGTATTCAGCACGTTCGCTGAAATTCGGTTCGGAATTGAGTAACATTCTGAACGGCACAGTGATCCATCCGATCAACGTGGTTGGACTCGCGAATTGGTCGAACTGAGAGTAGACATCGAATGCGTACTCACCCGCATCCGCGACCCTCGGTTCACCGAAACTGCTGATTAAGCTGAAATAATATGGATAAACCGGGTCGGCGAACAGCCAGGCATTTCTCGCATACCAGAAACCGGCGGCGATAATTATCACTCCGATACACGTCAGAACGCTGCGCCATCCGGGACGATTCTGAATGATCCAGGCGATGAATGCAATACCGCCGATCTCGAATCCATAATATTTGCATCCCCCCAGCCACCCGATAACCAGCCCGAACACCCATCCGGGAGCTCTCATCACGATTGCCAGGACCAGAAGTGTAATTCCGAACGCCATTCCGACTTCATTTTTCGGGCTCGCACCCAGTTGAAACCAAAGCGGCGTCAGGCTGATCGCGATCCCCGCCCACAAGCCCAGCGACAAGTTCCCGATACGGTTACCAAGAGCCGCCAGGCACAGTACGGTCCACGTAGAAAACCACCAGCTCACCATGGATGCGGATACATCCCCACCAATAGCGAGAGCGATCGCCTGGAGAATTTCGTAATTTTTGGGAAAAGATGAATTGAAAATGAAAGGTGTGTAAATGATGCTGCCGTGCTCCAGGATATGGGACGCCAGTGGTAGATGGTAACAGGTTGCATCGAAGCTGATCACCGGCATCAGCGAGTAAATGCCATGAGTAACGAAAATTATCAATAGGGTCAGGATTTTCCAGTCGAATCTCAGTCCTTCCCTTGACCACACCCACCACGTTTTGCCGTGAGCGATGAGTGACCCGAATCCCGCAACATACACCATCACCCTGACCAGTTCGGGTTTGAACGCGTGCCATATCGCCAGTACGAGCGCCAGCATGATCCAGACGATACAGCCGGTCAGAAAATTAATGAGGGTTTTTTCGAGACGGGTTGCGTTCGGCAGCCATCGGTTGACGAAGGATCCCAGCCCGAGGCAGGAGAATGCCCAGAGAAGGCTGTGGAGAGATGAGCTTACGTATCCGGGAAGAAGGTCCATACGGTATTTATGAGTTTTATATTAAAGGTATTAGTAAGTGAATTCAATCACTGATCGATATCCGGTAATCCAGCGCACCAGTGTTCTGACAGGCGGTCCAGCGGGATCGGGGAGCGTCACGGTCTTGATTTTTAACGTTGGATGGAGTATATTCCGGTGCTGCCTTTTTGCATAAGGCGTATTGTTTCTGCGATAATATACTAGCGATCCGCGCTAGCTCAATGGTAGAGCAAACGGCTGTTAACCGTTAGGTTCTTGGTTCAAATCCGAGGCGCGGAGCCAATTTGCAGAATCAGACCCTTTGGCGAGTATGTCAAAGGGTTTTTTGTAGTCATAATGCAGGTTTCCAGATTTTTCTCATCCAAATATCCTCAGAGCGCCCAGGTCAGGTAACCATTTGCGCCCCATCCCGGATATTGGTAAAATTGTTTGCGAGACTATTAACGAGGTAGATTCATTAAGCAACACCTAATGGAGCTTTTTACGATGCGGCACACGGCGTTCTCTCTGGGGTTATTAATATTATTATTTAGCATTCTCCCTGGATGCTCAGGCGGTGGTTCATCACCCCTGGTACCAGAGATACTTGATGAATCCCCAGGGCAAAAGACTGTGAATGAGCCTTCGCAGACACACCTTTGGGGATATTACGAGGTTACTGTTGATATTGAGAACCAGGTTGTCGACGTAATTACATCCCGGAACGCGATGTTCACTGCGAATGTAGTCACGTTCCTGAACGCCAGCCCAGCCAGTTTGAGTTTTATAATAATAGAGACCCTGGTTGGCGGAGACTACATTGATATTGATATTGATGTTACCTTGAGTCATCCGTTCCCGGGTATTCCCCAGTACAACGGCTACGATGTACGCGGTATCTTCATGGGTGATGGCTCGGATTCACTTGATGGAGGACTTAAGTATCCCGTCCCTGGAATTGATCAGTATATGCTGAACGATCCCGATGCAGGTGGTGGGGATCCGGATGGTGGCGGTCCTGACGGGTACAGTCGCTGGTTCAACTTTACGGAATTTTCCGAAGGCGGATTATCCCTGCTTCAGTATGAACCAGGTTTGATTTCATCAAATGGGTTTGCAGGAACATCGAAGATTAATCCGTATTTGTATTTTGCCGATTCACTTGGAACTAACGAAGATTTATGGACTTACCTGAATGACAACTCTGAACTCAATGGAGAGTTCACCTCCGGTTCATCAAATACGCGAAACTACTACCTGAGATTCCCGAATTCAAAGGGAGTAAAATTTGGCTACGCGATTATCGCGAGTTGGATAAGTGAAGATGATCATCCGGCAAACACACCCGAGGCTGTTGCGATTAAAGTGGCAGAAAACTCAACAGTCTTTTATGAAACTGAAGAGTCAAAGGGAGGAATTCTCAATCTTGAAATCGATGTCTGGGACTGGGACGCTGAGGTCTCTGGTGATGTAACGGAAGACTACACGATTATCGTTGAATCAGATATTCTATACAATAAGTATTACGCATCGCCGGAAGAAATGACCCCTGTCGCCTGGGGTGAAAATTATGCGACCTACATTTTGAATATCACCCCGGATTCCCTTTTTGACTCCGACGACACTGAGTACTGGGTTATCATCCAACAGAACAACTATGACTACACTAATGAATATGGTGTTCCGAACCTTGCGGGCACCAATCCGCTTTCATCGTATTTTAGATATCCTCTTGATATTCTTGAAGAATCGTCAAACTGTCCAATACCTGATCCATCCGCGATTACAGGTAGTCCACAATTTAACGAAGGAGCTCATACAGAGACCGTAACATCAACCAATCTCATCAGCGAAACCGGGTTATCGGTTTATCTTGATCTGGCCGGAGTAATAGATGGGTCGTATGACATTGCCGGAACCAACATCAACAATGTGAATGTCGTAGCGGGAACATTTGATGCAGATTTCGATCTTGAAGGTGTGCCATTTGGCCATTACCATGTTGTCGTATCAAATTCCTGCGGGGAAACCGGCGCCAGTCCTGCTCCTTTGTTTTTCGTCCAGGAAATTCTCACCGGGGATCTCTATGTATCCAACCATCCCGATTTTGACGGGCTCCCCGAGTCAGGCACAATGACAAATCCGTATCATACAATCAACGCGGCGATTGACGTCTCGATCACCGATGACCTTATTCTTGTCGACTATGGGACTGGTACTTATTCGGAAACTATCATTGTATGGCAGAACCAGAAACATTTTACACTCCGCGCCAATAACTGGCATACAGCTGACGGTGGACGTCCACTCCTTGACGGCCCCGATGACAGTGGGCAGGCAACTATCAGGCTATCCTATGCCGACGACATCACCGTCCAGGGATTTAAAATTACCTGGGGCGGCTCAAACCCCGACGGAATTTCAATGGTCGGTGTGATTGGGTGTGAGAATGTTCATTTCATCGACTGTTTCTTTACAGGTGACACCGCATCCGATACCGACAACCGTACATTTCCGTTCACTGCGTCTATTACACAAAACTCATCGATTACAAACTGCCTTTTCAAAGACATCAATATTGGCACCAATGTACCTGATACTGACTCCCGGCTTTTTGCCATCTTCAGCTGGCGAAATATTAATTTTGAGGTGGCAAGGAACGAAATTACACGACTCCAGCCTGACACCACTACCGGTATAAATATCAGGGTCATTGGCATCCACGTAGTGTTCGATCTGGGTGGAGTAAACGTTCACAATAACCTGGTTCATCACTTCGCGCCCACAGTAACAGGCATATGGTATCAATTCACCGAAGGGATCAACCTCCTGTGGCCGCAGCCATATGGCAATCCTGAAAACGGAACAGGGGTATGCTCAAACAACACTGTTGACAGCATATCGCTGGAGAACTCACCTCCCACAAACCACTCACGGCTGACGGGCATCGTTAATACCAGGACCTCGGGGACATGGAGTTCTGCTTATGATCTTTACAACAACATTGTTACAGAAATGACGGGATCGTTGTATCAGATAGTTAGCGGGATCGGTGACAATAATCTGTCCGACAACTCTTGTATCTGGCACTGTATGAGGGGTATATGGGATTTTCCATGGAAGGACCCTGATGATGAAGGTGTTGATAATATTTACCTCGACCCGATGTACGTAAACAATACAACTGCTCCATACAACTATCACCTTCAGGCTGGTTCCCCGGCAATAGGAACCGGATTAAATGGTGGTGACATGGGTTGCTACGGCAACCTCGGTCCAGGTGAAGTAATCGGATTGCTGAGCCCTGAGTAGAAAAAATTAAGAGATTGAATAGTTACGAGTGATCTGCCTTTGACCCAGGCTACTCATCAGTTATGTGGTCGTTGCCATGTGGGTCCGGATTGCTGGTGCTTATGTTTTCGGTCTCGACTGGTACAGCAGCTGTCATGATAATCTCTGACAGAGCCTGTGCGGACGTGCGGTTCGCTTCAGCTACATCGAAGAGAGTTTCATTCACTCCATCCACTTCGATACCCGCTTCCTGAAGCTTTGCCAATGCTTCCCGGGGATCGAGCGTTATGAAAATCCCTTTCTCGGTTTCCTGGTAATCCACCATACTTCTGCAGAATTTATCGATCGAGTTAAGCTCCGCATGCCCCCACGGGGGAGATCCGTCCCTGGCCTCCCAGTAGTTCTTGATGTTTTCCTCGGCGTCAATGTATTGTTTGAACGGGGGGAGTCCCATTAAAGCTCCCACGAAGAAAACGACACAAATAACCAATGCCAGCGTGAATTCAGGTGTGAAGATTCTCAGCTTCCTGGATTTATCCTTCATGTAATTCAGTATCGGATTCCAGTTCAGGACGATATGCCAGATTCCGGCGATGATAAAAATGATCATGAAAGTTGCATGTACAACGCCGTAATCCCCTTTGGACATCCCCAGCATTCTCCAGCCGGTCCATTCGGCGATACGTCCGTGTGGACAGATAAACAACATTATTCCAGTGTAAAGAGTGACTATAAATGCAAATAGAATTGTCAGGGATATTACTCTTCTGATTTTCATGATGGTGGGTCCGTGTTTGGTTTCATTATTATAGTAATTTCACATGCCAGCTGAAATGACTTCTCTGATTTAAGCATGTGAGAACAGATCTCAGGATCGGGGATTTTACCATGGCTGACCGGAAAATGAAATCAGTTATTCGTGACAGCGACATAACTTGGTGGTAGTTTTTGGAGAATGTATTTTTTTACCTTCACTTTCGTCGCATTCCCCGGAATTTTTCAACGAATTCATTTATACTACCCTGCTAAGCAGTCGAAAGGAGTCCACGATGAGTAAATATACCCCATGGATACTGTTAATCATCCCGATCTACTTCGCGATCACCGTTTGCTGTGCTCAGTCACTTAATCCGATTTATACAGAGGATGACATCATCTACGACCCCGCACTGATCGGCACTTTCCAGGATGAGGATGAAGCAATCATGGCATTCAGGCAGCATGATAGTCTTGAGACCACCTACGTTTTGACCCTTACCAACTCCGATGGCTACAGCGGGGAATTCGTGATCGTGCTTGTTGACATCGAGGGTTACATGTTCCTCGATTTCTACCCGATACCGAACGAACAGACCGGTGAAGACCTTAGCCAATATTTAAGTCTACCTACCCACGGGTTTTTGAGGGTTGATCAAATCGAGCCTGACTTGATTCTCAGATCGATGGACGTTGAATGGCTTACAGATTATCTTCAAAATAATCCAAATGCCCTGGAGCACGTGTTCCGGCAATCTGACTGGCCGGATGAACCACCGATCATTACCGCATCCACTGAGGAATATCAGGCTTTCATCGTTGAGCACATCGACACCGAAGGTGCTTATGGTGATCCGTTAATCTACAGCCGTCTGGTTGATACTGACGAAGAATCCATAACTGACGAGTAACAAATAAAGAAACTCACTCGAGCGGTCCTGAATCCTGATTCCATACAGACATAATGGCTTTACACTAAGGACATCTTCAGCGGTATATCACTTTCATCGCAATACCGGGTATTTTTCATCGAATTCATATATACTGTCCCGATACGCAGTCGAGAGGAGACCACAATGAAAAAATATGCCCCATGGATCCTGCTAATCATCCCGATCTACTTCGCGATCACGGTCTGCTGTGCTCCGTCACTTCATCCTATCTATACAGAGGATGACATTATCTACGACCCCGCTTTGATCGGCACATGGCTGGGTGAGGACGATGAAATCCTGGCAATCAGGCAGCATGATGCTCTTGATAACGCCTACCTTATGACCTATACCGACTCCGATGGTGACATCGGGGAATTCGATGCCAGACTGGTTGACATAGAGGGTTACACGTTCCTCGATGTCTACCCGATACCGAACGAACAGAGCGAAGATGACCATAGCCAATATTTACTTATCCCGACTCATGGGAATGTGATGGTTACACAGATCGAACCTGATTTTATTTTCGTGGTAATGGACGAAGAATGGCTCGCAGATTATCTTGAGGATAATCCGGACGCTCTGAAGCACGAGTACGCGAATTACGATCCTTCGGACCAGGGACGCCTGATCGTTACCGCATCCACCGAGGATTTACAGGCTTTCCTGATTGAGCACATCGGGACCGAAGGTGCTTATGGTGATCCGGTAACCTACAGCCGTCTGGATGATACTGACGAAGACTCCATATCTGACGAGTAACCGGTAAAGAACCTCGCTTGAGCGGTTCTGTTGCCTGATCCCATGCAGACATTCTGGCTTTACATGCTGTATATCCCGATTGGCCTCGTACTGATCCGCCTATGGCGACTGTGGTACTCAAAACACCTCAGCTGGAAACCCGTTCTGTCATTCGTGATCCTCGTCGGTACACCCCTCGTGATGTTTTCGTGCCACCTGGCTTATTTCCTGACCAAAGGTGTCCCACCTGCTGTCTGGCAGGGATTTTTTCTCACCCTTGACGGCTGGAAAACCGGTTACGCTTCCCTGGGTCTGCCTTTCGGGGCAGTATTGACAGTCTATCTTGCATCGGTAGTGCATCGACTGCCTCCATTGGAGCTTCTGGACCTTTACTCCCCGGGTGCTTTCGCCACCAGCATTATCTGGAGGATCGATTGTTTCATTGACGGCTGCTGCTACGGCGCTCCAACCTCCCTTCCCTGGGGTGTCAGGTTCATGTTGATTGAGGGACCGGTGATTACCACCCCTCCAAGCCATCCGGTACAGCTTTACGAAGCGGCACTCAGCTTTGCCGTGCTCATTGCTCTACCATTGTTCATTTACAGGAAAGGAATTAATCCCGGGACAGGCATCGTCGTCGCGATGTGCATGTTCCTGTACGCAACCGAAAGATTCATCCTCGAATTTTTCCGAATAGGCGGCACGACCCGGATAGCAATCCTGGGGATGTCGTCCACCCAGCTTGTAACCCTCACCGTGTCAATAATAACGGCTGTTTTAACCGTGTTCCTTATTAAACGGCACCCCAACAGCTGAACATCAATACAGGTCAAAAATAGAAACACCCCGACCCTGAGTCTCCTGGTACAGGTAACCATCGTCTATATATATGTTATTGCACTGAAATGCCTCAGAATATACGACACCAAGAGGCGACACTGTTCCGGGTGGGTAAATTAATGCAGCGTGGATATCATTAATTAAATTCCCAGCAAAATACGCGTATTGCCCGTCTAGAGCCATATACCTGGAGTTCGTTGTCCCGTTGAGACCTGAGCCTGCCAGAGTAGGATTAATCGGGACAGTCAGGTCCAGTACTTCCACAAGACTTGACATATACATGAAAATGTAAAGGTAGTGACCCTGAATTTCCACGTCATTTATCTGGTCGGCAACAGCATACGATCCCAGGTAATTAGGATATCCCGGTGATGTCAACTCGTATATCCTGACAGCGTCAGCTGTCGGTATGTACATCACCTCACCATAGAAGGCTACATCACGTACTTTGCTGTCGTCCCAGGATCTGGTGGTCACGTACGTCGGTGCATTGTAATCCGCAATATCAATGGTCTGGAGATAGTTATCACCGACATCATTGTACATAGCGTATGCGTAATGGTCGTAGGTCACAATCAGGTCAACGTTATCAGGTGTGTTATATTCACCAGCTCCGATCTGCATGTCAAAGGGATCGCTAACATCCACACAGCGAACCCAGTCATAGTGTGAGTAAGCAAGCACATCCCCGCCTAGCGCCATTTTATTCGGCCAGTCGGGCAAAAGGAATTCAGAGATTATCTCAGCACTTGCCGGATCGGAGATATCTATGAGGTCGATCGCTGGGGGTGGGGAACTATCCGCGACATACAGGTAATCACCACTAAACCCTAACAGGGTGTTGGCATCGTTTACCGACCATATCCTTGAAATCGCCGTTGGAGCTGCAGGTACTGTTACATCGAACGTCTGGACCGTTCCCTGGTTTGGAAGGACACACACATAGTCGTCACCAGTTGCCACCCTTTCAGCATAGTTGACCGTTGGAGCTGAGGCAATATGGTTTGGGGTATCCGGAATGCTGACATCAACGACTGCCAGACCTTCAATATCGTCACCCACGTAAGCATACGGATATGCTACATCAATGTACTCAGCAGTTCCCAGCAGTAATTCCGAACCACGTGCGATCGGACCGGTATCGGTCTGCTCGAAGATATCAAGCCATCCGGCCGATCCGTTATCATCGACAACATATATGAAATTACCATCGACAACCAGATCGTTCAGCAGGAAGTCTAGAAATAGGGAGACCGTTCCTTCATGAGTCACCGATGACGGATCTTCAACACCCAGGAACAGAAGTCTGTCAACAATACCAACAACGAGCTGCGTATCAGGACCCTCAGGATCTATCAATTCAAGGTCATTTACCTGTTCATCAAGAAGATAACTCCCGACCTCAACCGGAGACAAAGGATCGGATGAATAGTCGAGGAAACGCAGGTTAGGATCGATGGAGAGGTCCATCGCAGCGTAGATATGTGTTGAGTTCATCGTTAATTCGCGTGCTTCTTCGTGGAATGTATAAAGATCAGTGGTCATTATCGGATCCGACGGATCACTGAAATCAATTAAACACAGGTTGCTGTATTCCATAGACAGGTGATATGCGAAATAACAGTACGGATAATTGAAGGCAGCATCGTCCATGTAATTGAATTCACGAAAGATTTGCCCCCCGAGGTATACAGGATTCGACGGATCGGACATATCGAACGTCCATATGCCCCTGCCCACGAGGTAAAGGATATCTTCGTGCAACCAGGGCCATTGCGGTTCGATATACAAGTCAGCAGGGGTGACATCGACAAGGTTCGGACTGACACTGACCAGCGCTGCATTTATCTCGAGCAGATACGGTGCGACCTGCGACGAATTTGAGGTCAGCACTCGCAGATAATAATCATCGGGCACCAGGTCGAGCGAATCAACAGATATGGTTGCATACCCGGCAGCCACGTCCGCCTCTGCAATAAGGGTCTGATCAGACGTGTAAAGCCCAAGGGTGGTAGGTTCAGCGTCACAATAGAGGTCGAAGGAGCCCTCAACTTCATTGCCGATCGGCACGTCGTACGCGAAGAAGTCCCTGTAGTCGTCCGGCAGGCAGACCTGATCCGTGACCACATCACCTGACGCAACGTCAACTGCTTCGAGCCAGTCGTTGTTAGCATCGACCGCGCACTCAGGATCGGGAATGTCCAGCGTCAGTACCATGAACGAGGATATCGGTTCATCCGGTGCAACAGCCGCTGCCTGCGTGTAATTTCCTTCCGCAGATTCCACGCGACAGATTACCTGGACCTCCCCCGCATCAGAAGGCTCGGCAAGGCCTGTCAGGTCAACTGAATACCTTGCTTTTGTCTCGGTTTCGTTAACGAAAACCGCGTCAACGCCACTCGCCATTAAATCAGGAGCATAGATCTGCACCGCGGCTATCTCAGCCTCATTGTTTCCGGCGGCCTGACCCTGCCAGTCATGGATATTTGCCTGCAGCCTGAGAACGCCTCCTCCGACTCCACCGGGAACAGCATCTGCGTCGTAATAGAGTGTATTCACCACGGGTTGAAAACTTACCCTCCACGGTTCCGGTTGATTCGCGTTCATCGGGAAATCATCCGGCACTTCAGCGGGAGGGTTCGGAACAGGAGGATTCCACGAGCAGTCGACTGCGTATCCGAAAATTGCCTGTGGCCCGGGATCCAGCGGGAATCTGATGTAATATCTTCGTGTATTCGCGCTACCGGCGGTGAAAACTGCCCTGCCCGTATCGCTGTCGAGCGGTTCAGCGGCAGGAAAAGCAAGCGAATCCAATGCCTCAAGGATGTCACAGTGCAGCTTGTACGGATTCACCGTCGCAGTCAGAAGTCCTGCTGCTGAATGAGGAATACTGCCCTCCGTGTACCCGAACATTCCCGGTGTGGTGAACTCCGTCGGATTCCACCATCGCGTAAACCCATCTGCATTTTCCAATCGTGTTTCGTCTGCGTCTGAGAACATCAGGGCACCGACCCCCAGTGTTCCGGGAGCCATCAATATTCCCTTTACGTCAAATCCGGCAAGCTGCGGACTGGTCTCAAACGGGTGAGTTAGTGTTATGTCGAAAACGAACAGGCCGTTAAGGGGATCAGCTTCACCCGGTACACCTACAACACCAATGCCCATCGTGCTGTTAAGGACCCCGGTCAGGTTGAAATGCCACGTCCCTGCCCTGAGCGGCAGCACCTCGGCGGTCATATTAATTTTATCTACAATCAGGCTGTAGTATCCAAGGCACTGATGGACCGATGCATCGTTGTTCAGCGCGACACTGTTTCCCGGCAGACCCGCTGTAACTGGGTCCGATCCTGAGCCCTGGCAGCCAGACGATAATAACACCAGGATTAGTAATGTAATCAGGAGGATCGAAAGTCGATTCATGCAGGCACTCTCCTATGAATATGATCGATGATAGTATAGCATTAACCGCCGGTATCACCGATTAATACTGACATTTTTTTCCTCTGGATAATCGCCAGCCGCTATGGAACATGCTTCTACAAGCCTGCACCTTGAATCACACAACCATCAAGGCTAAAGTTAGCCTCTGAATCGGGTTCCGATCCCTCGATCAAAGGCACCACCTCAATGGTCAAATTCTTAGTAATCATATTGGAAGCTGCATTTGTTCTCATTACGCTCCTTGCCTTGAGCTTTCTCATCTCCAGCATCTGGGAAAAGGAGAAACGTGCAAGTCTCTACGCTGGCATACTCTTCGCGATCACCCTGATCCTGTTCACTGCCTTCCTGATTCTCAACCGGATCCACTTCTTCGATGCAGGCATTGGCTTCTGGATCCTGATCCTCGGTCTAATTTCGATCCCGGTACTGACACTGCTCCTGCTGCTGCCTGTCGGTGGGAATCCCGACGCCCTCAAGGGTACTCAGGGCCTGATTATCGGTGACATCAAACGCGTCGACGAACGTGACACCGTGTTCTCAAGGATCTACAGGCAAAAAATAGAAGCTGTGGAGGAGAAACCTGCTGAGCCTGGGGTGAGTAGTAAGCCTGTGAGCAAGTCTGCCCGTGCCGGACGGTCACCGAATCTCGCGATGGCACGCGCGTCGGACACGATTGCCAGCAAACTGGCCGGACCTGACACGATACTCCCTCCTGTTTCAGATGTAAGGACAGATATCAGCCCGGAGGATGCAACTGTGCGCGTCAAGGGCTTCGCAAAAAGGCTCGGGGCGGTTCTCGTCGGGATAACCGAGCTGAATCCACTCTGGATCTACTCCCACAGGGGTAAAAGTGGCGTCCGATCCGGCGACTGGGGCGCGGACATTCAACTCGACCACAGGTACGCCATCGTTTTTGCAGTTGAAATGGACTTCGACATAATCGGAGCTAGCCCTCTCAGTCCGACCATCATGGAGTCCCTTCAGAAATACGCAAAAGGCGCGTACATTTCAGGACATCTCGCCCAGTTCATCGCCAACATGGGCTGGCAGGCGAAGTCGAACCAGATGGCGCGATACGACACGATGGTCGTTCCGCTTGCCATCGACGCGGGGCTCGGCGAGTTAAGCAGGATGGGATACCTCATCACGAAGGAGTACGGTCCGAGGGTCAGGCTTGGTGCGGTAACGACCAATATCCCACTCATTCCTGATAAACCAGTCGATATCGGGATTGTCGATTTCTGCGGTAAATGCCTGAAGTGCGCTCACTGCTGCCCGTCGAACTCAATCCCGCTCGACAAACGAACTGAGGTCAACGGGTCGCTCAGATGGGTCATCGACACCGATACATGCCACGAATACTGGCATAAGATCGGCACCGACTGCGCGATCTGCATGAGAGTGTGCCCGTGGAGCCACGCAAAAACCCTTCCCCACAAACTCATCACAGAGGCGGTCAGCCGGAATTCCATTTCACGGACCCTCTTCGCGAGGATGGACGATCTTTTCTATGGTGTAAAGCCCCCGGTTAAGTCCCCACCCGCCTGGGCCGGATTCCACGCAGGCGAAAACATCGGCGTATCCGACGATTTGATTGATTGAGTTGCTAACTTTTTTTTAAAAATATCTATGGGTACCATTTTAATATTTTTTATATGGACATCTGTAGTTATTCATTATAATATAAGATCTGGTTGTGATAAATTTACGTAAACCGGAGGTGCGAGATTGGAGCTGTTAGGAAGCGTAAAAGTCATAATAAATGATCGTCACCTACTTATTGATTCCTGCAAGTCGCTAAACCCTAACTAAAAAATAAGTGTATTTTCTAAAATCGAAGCTGAGCAATTTAAAGAATCAGGTGATATACCAGATATTTATTACCCAAAAGGTGAATTACGGGTTGTTTGTGCTCAAGGTCAGGGAATTTATTTGGTTGAGAGATTTCGTGACGTTAAAACTGAGAAAAAAACTGTTTATCAATCTAGTGATTTAGAACGCATGTTTCTTGGTACTATTGGACGAGTGCAGGGTACAACCAAGGAAATCATTGTGGAAATACCAGGGCCCTGGTCAGCAGAACTCGAAACCGCCCAATCGCTTGGTATAGACTTACCAAAAGAGGTCCAAGTTGGAGACCCGGTTGGGAGGCTATAATGGAGGAACTTGCCGAGACAGCCACAAAACAAATTCCTTACGGACTCGTTCTCCTTTCCGTATACTTAGGTTTTATTGTCAGTTTTCTAGTCATCATCGAAATTGCCTTAAGGTTCTGGCGATCACCGTCACTTGAGTTATCAATCACACGTGAATTATTCTTGAGAATATTAGCAACTGGTGAATCACTTTATATCAACTGCATTTTCGTAGCCTATGATTGTGGTGCGCTTATACAAAAAATTACAGCTTCCCTGGAAAAAACAAATGATCCAGCCAAGAAAAAATTTAAATTGAGAGTAGCTCAGACTGGAGAAAAGCAAAGAATCGAAGGTAAAGGCTTCGAATGGTATTTTTATAGTTCAAGCCCGAAATGCTATGTTCCTGAAAATAACATGCAACGCATGGTATACGTATGCGAATATGAATCTTACGCTGATCTTACACGACAAGCATTTCTCGAATTCTCTCGAGAAATTGAGGAAATTATTAAAGCGTACCAAGTTTACCCCAATATTGGGGATGATAAAGAGATTGTAATGAAATTTGCTGCTGACACAAAACCGATAATCAATAAAGCAACCACTAAGGTGATCGATAATCTTCAAATTGAACCTGGTAACTATAAATTATGTATAACAATACATTATAGACAGAAATATAAGTTTTTACCAATATCTATTAATAAGAGCACTACTTCCAATTTGACATTTGTGGTAGAAGAAAACGCGCGTGACTACCTTCGTAATACTCTAGAAAATACTCTTAATCAATCTGTTTATAAGCTACTTATAAAAGACTTTACGCCAGCACCAGTTACTCAGTACACACCAATTAAAATAAGGGAGTCAGAATAGTGTAAATTAATTGGAATATTGGAAACCAGTATCTTGAGTATATTGAATATTAAGGAGCCTGCCTAAAACTAAACAATTGATCCTACCTCACGACATTCGGATACACTCTCCCGCCAATAAGCACAAGCACTACCGTCCACGCCAGCATGATCCCGTAATCCATTCCCAGCCCGAACATGCTCTCACCTCCCTGCACCATCAACGCCCTCAGTGCGTCCACCACGTACGTCAGCGGATTTACCTTCGACACTACCTGCAGCCATGACGGCATGACCGATATCGGGTAAATCGCGTTGCTCGCGAAGAACAGCGGCATCGTCATCACCTGCCCGATACCCATGAACCGCTCCCTCGTCTTCACAAGGCACGCGATTATCATTGAGAACGTGGAGAAAAATGACGCCGCGATGATTATCGTGGTAATTACTCCCAGTATCGCCATCGGATTCCAGTTCATCTTCACACCGGTCAGGAGCGCGATTATATACACCACGACCGCCTGCGCGATTCCCCTCACTCCCGCCGACAGTGCCTTACCCAGAACCAGCGCGGTCCTCGGTGTCGGCGACACAAGCAGCTTGTGAGTGATCCCGAGATCGCGTTCCCACAGCACCGAAATGCCGAAGAAGATCGAGATAAACAGCACGCTCTGCGCGAGTATGCCGGGGGTCATGAAAGTGACATAGTCCATCTCGCCTGTCGGAAACGCGCGCAGCCGTCCGATCACCTGCCCGAAAATCAGGAGCCAGAGCGCGGGCTGCACCGCACGCGTAAGCAGGATTATCGGATCGTGCACGAGCTTGCGCGTCTCAAGCTCGACAATCACGAACGTCTTGCGGATATAATTCAGAACCGCTCCGGGCAGGTTAGCCAAGCCGACGGGCTGTTCGACGTGTCCTGGCTGTGTCACGGTACCCACCTCCCGACTCGAGCGAATCTCCCGTGAAATGGATGAATACGTCATCCAGCGTCGGATTTTCGGTCCCGATCGCCGTTTTCAACTCGTCGGGCGTACCGATCGCGACCACTTTCC
This sequence comes from Planctomycetota bacterium, assembly GCA_030614715.1. Classification (GTDB taxonomy): domain Bacteria; phylum JAJVIF01; class JAJVIF01; order JAPKYR01; family JAPKYR01; genus JAUWTM01. The sequence goes on along the minus strand of JAUWTM010000023.1, from coordinate 10,620 downwards.
CGAGATGCATGATCGCGATAAGGTCGCAGAGGCGCTCAGCTTCCTCCATAAGGTGGGTTGTCAGCAGAATCGTCGTGTTGTATTTCGACTTGAGCTGTTGCACGTGCTCCCAGACCATTTTTCGCGCCAGCGGATCGAGCCCGATCGTGGGCTCATCGAGGAAAAGCATGCTGGGACGGTGAAGCATCGATTGCGCGATCTCAAGCCTCCTGATCATGCCCCCGGAATAGTACCTGACCAGTTTCCCCGCTGCGTCCGAAAGCCCCATGAAATCAAGCGCGTCGCGGAGCTCCTGATCGCGCGTCCCGGCTGGCAGATCGTACAGCTTCGCCGTGATCAGAAGGTTCTCGTATCCGGTCAGGTGGCCGTCCGCGGAGATCAGCTGCGGTACGTAACCGATGTGACGCCGCACCTCCGACGCGCGTCGAACGACATCGTACCCGGCGATGAATCCACGTCCCGACGTGGGCGGTATCAACGTCGTCAGGATCTTGATAACCGTCGATTTTCCCGCTCCGTTGGGTCCGAGCAGGCCGAAAACATTCCCGGTTTCGAGCGAGATCGTGAAATCATCGACCGCGGTCAGTGATCCGAAACGTTTTACAAGGGATTCCGTCTCAAGTATCGCCAAACGTGCTCCTCCACGTAAACGGCCTGAAATAGACCCGTTAGTTGACCTGTAATCTAGTCACCTTTGACACTAATTGCAAATCCATTGCTTGTTATGTTGTGTTGACAGACTTTCGAGTCTGCTTTTTCATGCGACTCTCATGCGGCGTTCTGCACGGTCTGGTTCGACGATGTTACACGTACCGCGTCATTCGAGCCGGTCGGGACGCATCCCGATCACCAGAAACGCGGTCTCGGCAAGGCCGTGATGACCGAGGGGCTCAGGCGTCTGAAGCGGCTTGGTGCAACGCTCGCAACTGTCGGCTCGTTCACCGAGGCAGCCCACGCGCTTTACGAATCGGTCGGCTTCACAGATCTCGACATGTCGGAATCCTGGATGAAAGTGATGTGAAACAGAAACTGAAAATGCACAGCTATCCCCTCGCCTGCCTGTTATACTCACTTACACATAATAGTAATTATTGTATTACTTGACGTTCATAAAATAAGATGCTATATTTCACACGTAGCTGACACAAGTTACCTTAGTAACAAGGCTGGCTTTTACCAAAAATACAAAGACTAGGAGGTCTTTAATCATGGCAAGAAATTTTCTTGTCGCTCTATCATTGTTAGTGTTACTGGTCTCGGTGAGCTGCTCAGGCGGGAACAACCCGATCCTGACAGATCAGTCCGACCAGGCTACCGACTTGCTTCGTTCCAACGAATGGAGCTTCGGTGCAGACCTTGTGGTACCCATCATCGCAGGACAAAACTACGATATCGGTACCGTAACGGTCTCCAATGATTACGACTATCTTTATTTCGTGGTTGCCCTGGACGATGGTTGGTGGATGAATGAGTCCCATCTCCACGTGGCGGATTCTCTAAATGATTTTCCCCTGACAAAGAAGGGAAATCCGAAGGTCGGGAATTTCGACCATCACTTCAGCTATGACCCGGCCGTCAACGGCGATGTCTATTCAATCGACATCGGCGACTGGGAAGCCGGCGACGTTGTCGCTTTCGCGCTTCACCTGGTCGTAACTGCTGACTGGGGTCAGAATGAAACTGCATGGGCAGGATGCTATGAGTTCGACGGTAACCGCTGGGGTTACTGGTGCGAGTACGAGTTCGACGAATGCGAAATCGATCTTCCTGGCTGCGTTGAGGACTACCAGGCGAAGTATTTCTATCCCGGAACACTTGGTTACTGGGACGTAGAGCTATACAACGTGCCCCCCGGATTCGACGTGTACAACGGAATGTGGCCGGCATGGTGTATTCAGCAAACCGTGTTCGCCTATCCGAACACCATGTACGACATTTGCCTGCTCTCCACCTACTGGGATGAGCTGCCACTGGAAGCCCAGGATATCAACTGGGAAGCGATCGCATGGATCCTGAACCACAAGCATCCGGACGCGACTAACATGGACATCCAGCACGCCATCTGGCATTACACCGATGGGTTCAATCCCACCGATCCTGAAGCGCTGGCAATGATCCAGGATGCTGACGATAATTCCGAAGGATATTATCCGGGTCCCGGAGACTTAATGGCAGTGATCATCTACGTTGCTGATAACGTCCAGATGATCTTCATTGAAGTCGAGATGGGCTGCGAATAATTATTCGGTAATTACGTAAGCCATCTGGAATCCTGTAACTTTTGAGGGAAAAAACATCCCTTCAGTCGAATGACTGGAGGGATTTTTGTATTTTTGACCAGCGGTGACAGGCACCCGGATCTGGCTCCATACACGTCTGTAAAAATTCAAGTTCATCGTTTCGCCAAATCCGTCCGCCAGTCCCCTGTACGCCCGATCCATCCGCCAGTGCCCTGTACATAATCAACCGACTGACTCTAAAATCAAACATAAGTCCGAGTGTATAAGGACTCAGCATGTAAATTTCCAGCATACAGGGGACTGGCGGAAAAATTTACCGATACGTCTGCCCGGAAATATTCACACGAGCATATTGAGGTAAATTTTTGTGCCTGTCACCGCTGGTCCAAATAACGCTTGTTAAATATTCCATGTGCTATAATTCCCCCCAGCGGACGTTATCAGGTGGTTGTCATGTATAAGCCCAATCGGTTTCACGTTGTCAGGTTTTCCTGCCTCGTTTTACTTGCAGCTTTTACAATATTTGGATGTTCAAAATCAAACGATCCCTTGCTCCCCCGATCCACAGGCTCCGAAGGGCTAACTTCGGGCACCCAGACCGAATCCGAAATTACCGAAGAACCTCTCTACGTCCCCGACGAAGTCCTGATCGTGCTCACCGACGAAGCTGAAGCCACGATCGGCAGCAGGTTCTTCGATGACCTCCCCCTGACACTCGTCCGAGAGAAGAATTACTCATGGGGATTCCTGCACCGCATGCTCATCTCCAACGAAACCTCTGTCGAATCGATGTGCGAACGGCTTAAGTCCGATCTGCGCATAAGGTTCGCTGAGCCGAATTACTACATCCACTTCGCCGAGGCACCATACATCCCGAACGATCCGATGTGGGAATCCGATGCCGACGGGGACGACGACCCGCGCACTTCCATCTGGGAGCAGTGGGGACCTGCAAAGCTCGGTGCATCTCTCGTCTGGAACGACACGAAAGGTGATGAGGACCTTGTTGTCGCGGTTCTTGACACCGGCATACGCTTCACCCACGAGGACCTCACCGATAACATCTGGATCAACATCGATGAAGTCCCGGACGACGGTATCGACAACGACGACAACGGCTGGATCGATGACTGGTGGGGCTGGAACTGCTGGGAGGGCAACAATATCCCGTTCGACACCGACGGCTCCAACTGGTATCACGGAACCGGCTGCGCAGGGGTCATCGCGGGTGTTCAGGACAACAATATTGGCGTCAGCGGACTCGCTCCGGACGTCAGCGTCATGGCAATCCGGGCCGACTGTGGAATTTTGTACCTCGGTGCGGTCGAGAACGTTGTCGAGGGCTGGGATTACGCTGTAACCAACGGTGCCGACATCATATCGATGTCATTTTACGTCGGCACTCCAACTGAAATCCTCGAAACCGCAGCCTACGCCACGTGGGACGACGGCAACGGCCCCATGATGATCGCCGCTGCAGGTAACAACAACGATACGGTCGTTAAATATCCCGCAGGATACGATTGCGTCATTGCCGTTTCAGCAGTCGTGCCGTTTACCAGGAATGGGACCCCACACGATGAACAGCGTGTCTCACCGACATGGGGCAACTGGACCTGGGGATCAACCTACGGCAGCCAGATCACCGTCGCGGGTTACGGCGAAAAATACTACACGACTTTCGGCTCCGGTGATGATCAATACTGGGACGGTGTGAGTCGCCCGCAGTTCAACGGAACGTCCTGCGCGTGCCCGACCGTCGCGGGTGTAACCGCGCTGATGATGTCGTATCATCCGGGACACAACGGCAACTGGTATCGTGAACGTCTCGAACAAACAGCGGACGACCTGCACGAAGTTGGTTATGACATCCACACCGGCGCGGGACGTGTCAATGCATTCCGCGCGGTCTACGGCTCCGATCGCTTTGAAGATTTCGAAGACGAGAACGGTTTCGTTCCGCTTGAACTCACACAGGAAGGAATCGAGATCTACGACAGCCTGCACGGCGTTACCTTTGATAATCCCTTCAGCGACATGGGTGATGCGTATAAATTCACCCCTGACTCAACTGGATGTATCGAGATTTACCTTGATATATTCACCTGGGGCGAGGATCTCCATATGGCCCTGTTCGAGGATCCACAGGGCAGTCTGCTGATTGATATCTCTGCTATCGAGAACCACGCCGATTCATCCTTCGAGATTTTAACTGCAAACATGTATGCTGGTGTGCCGTACTACCTGCTGGTCTGGCCTGCCGCTGTCGGCGACTCATCCACCTACGGCCTGAAAATCAATTACATCGATAATGAACTCGATCTCTACCATGAGGACATTACCCCTGACACCGTTCCCGCAGGCACACCTGACGTTCCTTTCCTCCAGCTTGAGCTCAGCGCTGAGTGCCCTGCAAGATTGCTAAATCTCCTCGTCAGCAAGCATTCATCCGATCCCCTCGCACGATTCGGTACGCTCGATCTTTACATCGACTCCGACGAGAGTGGTGATTACACACCGGGTGACGAACTAATCGGGACCGACTCGGGACCAAACTTTACTCACACATGGTTCACGGAACTCGCTCTCGACCTTTCGTCTGACTCACCTGTAATACTCTTCATTTTCGGCAACCTCGATCCCGACATTGATCCGGGTTCATTCCTCTACGTTTCAATAGACACTTATAAAAACCTGACCATCGAAGGCGCAACCATCCCCTACGATACCCTCCCCGTCTGGTCGGACATGGTGCTGGTCGAGTGAAAACTTAATCACTCGGCATGCTTCATTGAAGATCTGGCACTTTCAAGGGGTTTTACGAATCGTTGCTTCGGTAGGCTTGGTGGCTATGTTCTTGTAACGCTTGATAGCATTGTCCAGGTTTAGAGTACCTGCAGTTAAGCCGGTCTTAATGAAGTCCAATTTTCTCCAATTGCTGTCGTGCACCTGCTGACGTTGCTGAAATTTCCCGGTTAATGACAAAAGAGGTATCGCTATGTTAAGCGCGGACAGAATTGCTATTGCAGATACCGTCCATAGAAAATCGATAATCCTGTCTCCGAGGTTTACTTGTAAGATAGCAAATGCCAGCAGGAGCAGGACGACCACCCATTGTCCCCACAAAATTATTGTGCACCATCGACGGTTAAACATCTGCCACCGAAACTCGTGAGCTATTTCGGTTTCCAGCTTCTTCATAAATGATGTTGGGGTCTTTGTATCATTCATCTTATACCCACTCTGATATTGTTGTTTAGGCGAGTTTGAGCTCTGCCTGATTTTTTTAACTTGTTAATCTAATCAGGATGTACACTCCGGCGAATATGAAGAGCAGTATATGACATAATAGGAGAAATGTTGGCGATGGCATATTTCTGAGATCAAAAATACCTTTCACACTGAAGGGTTCCGGCGGCTTAACTTTGTCCATATACGTAGGTTTATGCAAATCCAGCTTTTCCTCCAGCATGTGAATAAAACTGAATTTCAGTATCTGGATTCTTCTGTGATGTATCGTTATGGCTATTCCAAAAGCGGTTGCCGCGAACATTATTCCCCCAAGCGGAATTAATGCCAGCGGATTGTTCAGCTTGAAATCGGCTGCGATTATCCCAACCAGCATCGCTGTCACAATCTGCAGGGCCCACCATGTCTGGGTTCTGGTTTGAAAATGGTCACGCCATTGAATATCCAACTGCTGACGTAATGTTTCTTGCGATGGTATTACCCTTTCCTGTTGATTTGTCATGGATTCACTTCCCCTTAATATGATTCTTATCCAATGCAAATATTGTACACGGTTTACAGGTCTTGGAGATTATTATAGATCAATGTATCAAACGTCAAGGAAATTGTAGGAAAACTTTCATATACATGAAACTAACCTTCACCCATGTGATACCTGCAGTCCGCCTGTAGCGGCGGTCGGAGGGGACGAAGCCATCCTGGCTTCATATTTCCATTCCCACTCGTGCACTCATACATCATTTTGTATTACTGCCATCGAACCTTTATAATTTACATTGGTCTTAATCGCTGATTGCTTGCATTACTTTGTCGTTTTAGTTTGAGGTAGTAACCATCGTGAGGCTTCCATCAGGTATGAATAGTACTGATTAACCTCCCAATGTGAACAAGGGTGTGCAATGAAATCATTAAATACCATCACCACCCGCCGATTCCTTCGTATGCTGGCTGTCCCCATCCTGCTTTTTACTTTTCTGACCGTCGCGACTCCCACTCCGACGTTCGCGGATGGCTGCGTTATCCGTGTGGACCCGTACGGTAATCGTTTCGACTATTCGAACGAGAACAACCAGGACGCCTACATTAACTACGAAGACGGCATGCAGAGAATGATCCTCAATGTCGGTATCGACGAGGCCTCAGACAGCGATCTCGTCTGGATTTTTCCTGTTCCGTCCGATCCCGGAAGGATCACTCTCGACATCCTGACCGGTCTGCCTGAATTACATGGAGAGGAAATATCCGGCCGGGCTAAATCCAACCTGTCATCCATCTGGGAACTCCTTGCGGCTACGCAAATTTATCCGATCCTGGGGCTTGGCATGATGTCCAAGGCTGGATATTCCACCCTCGGAGAGGGCAATCTGTCGTTCGGGATCAGCGATGGAACACCCGGTGTTAATCGCGACGTTGTCGTACACGAGCACATAGATAAAGAAGGCGTTACGTCCGAGATAATTACTGCAAGGACAGCCAATGGACTGTACGACTACCTCAGGGGTAGAGGTCTCCACATCGAAACAGGCGCAATCCCAGTCTTTGACCAGTACGTAGGCAAGACATTTTCGTTCATTGTGTCGTGGATATCCGAGTACCGTGCGGGGTACGCATCAGCACCTCGATGGGATTATGAGCCACCTGTCACCACCCGCATGCAGCGCGGTGTGTTCGTAACTTTCCCCACGGATGACATCTATTATCCTCTACTGCCTACCAGCGTCTACGGTGACCGCACAGTACCTGCAACACTCAGGATCTTTGGCCACGTAACACCGATGGTCTTCGATAACATCCGGAAATACGTCACAACGGAGTATTTCATCAACGGATATTACACCTCGACCGCCAATCCTGACGATTTCTATCACGGGGGACGTAGCGGTTTTGCATATACCAGGCTCGTCATCAATGCACCCTCAAGCAGCTTCACCGAGGACCTTTGGATCCGTCCGACCGCACCAGTCGGCATATTTCCCGCTCTATTTGTAGCAAAATATCCGGTCCTGCCTGGTATCGCCCTGTTTCTCCTGGGCTCGATACTCGCTGCGCTGCTTGCCGGATGGTTCATGTTCCCTGACCTAAGAAAAAAACCGCAGACTTTGATGTTAATCGGGCTTTCGAATTGCCTCACTCTGATTGCTGTTATCATAGCAACGATTCTTGCAACCACTTCGGCAGTCACTGATGCTGCAACCTCTAAAATACAGAAATTACATCAGAAGGGCTATTACTCAAGGCGCACCATTGCCGTATGGCTGTTTATCTATGCAGTCCCTGCGCTGTTATTCGGATTGTTCATCCTGCCCCAGCTCTTTCAGGACTGGCATACTATCGAGTTTTGGTACTGGCTGATGCTTGTACTGGCTTTATACTTGCTGCCGACCTGGTCGCTTATACGTGCAGTTGATCTGATGAAAGTCGAACCGGAAGATCGAAGCATCTTCGCTGAATTAAAGGAGAAAGGTGTGCCCATATGGATCGTTGGGCCAGTAGCAAACTCCAAAATCGGTTTTATCATACTGTTCTCGCTATCCTTCCTTCTGATTACACGACTCCTTGTCGAACTGGCCAAACTTATCGTTTAATAAAACAACCCCTCAGCAATTACACTGAGGGGTCGTTATTTTTCGGACTTAATCCCGCGTTACATTAACTTCAGGCAGGGCAATCACGATCAAAGGTATGTAAAGACGGTAGCGACAGTGTTTCCACCGGAATTTTCTCTCGTCACGTGAATCTCCCAGTCATCGTCATCATTGTCGAGGAAGAAAACTATGCTCTGGGGCATTGCCGGTTCTCCAAATTCCCCGATTGACTCAAGGGTAGCACCTGTGACAGCATCGAATATAAGTACTTCACCATGAGTGATACCGCCAACCTCGTAGCTGATCAGCACTGTCGCACTGATGTGCGTGGGATTTAACTCATAATCAATGTTGATCGGGAGCAACTCGATATCATGAGCGGTGAGCTCGAAGCCCATTGAGCCTGGGATATGCACGCTGATCGTCATAACATGCTTGACAAAATCCTCGATCCACATCGGAGCCGTGTCAAAGATGTTAAATACTTCGATCTCATACGTGCTGCCAGATAATTCGAGGATGTAAACTGTGCAGAAATCGGCTCCACCGGATGTATCCAGGGTTTCGATAACATCGATTCCAAGAATGTGATCGGGATCCACAGTTCCTTCTCCACAATCTGCCCACGCGTCAAGGTTGCCAACATACTTGACCTTGTCATGTGTGTAGGAATCTGGCATCGTGCCGATGACCAGAAGGTCTATTGGTGAGAACTCTTCGAATGTGCTGAAGATGGCATACTGGCCGAGTGTGAAGTCATCGCACACATCGATCGGCCGTGTCTCCACGTCGTATGAACCGTATTCGAAGTAGTACCTGCCGTCATCGGGTGACGGACCCAGGTGAAGCTTCGGTGTGTTATCGAGAACACTCCAGACCTGGTCATTGGTGCCCGGTGCGCCAAGACCCGGCCAGGGAAGCGTGTAGTTATCATTCGTGAAGCTGAACGCACCGTCGTCTGCTGCATCAAGACGCAGTATCGGGTACGGCTGATAGAAGGGATTGGATGCATCGTAATCCTGCATGTCAACGTAATCAGCCGACGCAACGTAGTAGGGTTCGTACTTGATTACATTACTGCAGTTATCGTCGTTGGGGTCGACCATCAGGATTTCGCTGTCACGCAGTCCGCCGGGATCGGCAATGACTCCTAGGTCGAAGGTGCATCCTCCGGATGGAATCGGATAGTCCGCACTTGTCCAGTCGGGGCCTGATGACGGGATATCGATCTCGACCATGACATAATCGTAGAGCTCCCACGGATCTGTGGTGTCTTGAGCGGCGATCCAGCAGAGATAATCTCCGGGTGCAGCACCGAGTAAGTTGATCACAGTGCCTTCCCACAGGGAACCGCCGATATTCGTGAGCCATGTAAGACCGCCGGTGATGGGAGTCGTGTCGACTGATATTGCGCTGATGTTGTTCTGATGATCGTAAGCATCAAGTGATATTGTCGCGGAAACAGTCGACGTGATCTTATTTGAGACCGCCTGGTTGGAAATCTCGTATGCTTCTTCGCAGTTGCCCGGCCACGAGCACTCTACAAGCAGTCTCGCGGATCCACCGGGTGGCGGGGGAATCAGTACTTCGAAAGTTTCAGCATGCGTAGGTCCCGCGGCAAAAATGCGGTTAAGGGTCGATTTCGCATATGCGCGGAAAGGGGCGACTTCGGCCGGACTGAATGGACTGAACAGCTTAGTGAAATCGTCAGGATTCAGAAGTTCATAACCGGACGCAGCATCTGTGATGAACAGTGTCCTCACATCGAAGACGTCCAGTATTGATGGATTTGTGATCTCGAGCTTGAACACGAGAATCCTTGTGATCGGATCCCATGTGATGATGCTTGCGCTCACGTGTGGAGCGATAAAGGGTGTGATATCGTAATGCGTGTCCGCTCCCCTGGCTTCGATTGCAGCCAGTTCAGAACTTTCCTCGTCGAAAACCAGGTCGTAAACATTGAGTAAACCGTGACTTCCTGTCTCGGTTTCTGCACTCGACAGCATCTGGTTGTCGGCTGTGGGGGTTAATGGATCGGATGAGTTGCCTGTACACCCGATTCCAAGAAGCATCGCCATGATGCCAAGACTTAATAGTAGAGTATTTATTGTAGATTTCAGGTCGGACCGCCGTCCTAAATTTGCTTGGGGCTTAGACTTGTGCCCCTGCAGAGGTCTATAATGCACCCGCTGTACCATTAACTCAAATTAAGCCAAAAATTATTTACGTTGGTATAACCCGGTAAACAAGGGGCTTAGAGGCTGGTCCATTTTGCGACACATGGTATTAAGGGGGGTTGGCGATTACAAATCTCTCAATTTGACAGGATAATTGAGATTTAGTCTCAGTCTCAGTTAACTGGGAGGGGGGACCGCTGGTCCGCCGGATCGGCGACGGCCCGTCGGTGATTCCTGAAACCATTTCATTTAATAAATTGAGGGGCTACCTACTCCATCACAAGCGCATTGAAAACAAGCTCGCAAACCGCCTGGACTTCAATTCCAAGCTTGTAGTGCTTGTTAAGGTCCAGCAGCTGATCGGCGCAG
>JAUWTM010000081.1 GCA_030614715.1 Planctomycetota bacterium | reverse complement strand
CGTTGCCACCCCGATACTTGCAGTACTCATTGTCTGGGGCCTGATCAACGACATCCAGAATCCCTATGGTGATTACGACCTGAAATGGCGTCTCATCGGAGGATGGGGCGTGGTAATCGTTCTCATGATCGCAAGCTTCGTGATCGCTGCAATACAACCCTCAGGTTCGAAAGAGGAGGTGTCGTCATGACTCCCGGAGCATGGATAATGCTGGCTTTTGGATGCGCACTTCTTTACGGCGGAGTTGCCGTCTGCCTGTTCATCGCGTCGGGTTCGAAGCAGTTTGATATGGACGAGGCCGACGAGGAAATGGCAGGGGAAGATCTGATGACAAGCGGTGGGGACGGCTAACTACCTCACTGCAATAACTATTGAATCCGGAGCGCGGCGACTGAAAAAGTGCCGCGCTATTTTTAGGTCGATTTCACGTATGCGGCGTTCGAGTGACTTAATGAGTTCGTTGAACTCAAGCCTTGTAAACGGCTGTCGGTTCGAAAGAGCGAACGCCCAGATGGGGATGTGATCCGCTGTCTTCAGAAAATCACCAAGTGATTTCATGTAGTCCCTGGGATCATTGAAACTGCTCCCGATAGTGCCCTCGGGTGCTATTTTGTCCAGCGGATAATCGCTCATGCCTCTTAGCCAGCTCTCAAGGATGTGCTCGCGGACGCCGAACGATGAGTAACCCTTGAGTGGGGGAGGGTTGATGAACAGTATGTCCGCGATTACCTTCTCCGTGAGCTCGATCGGGTCCTCGCGCCACATCTCATTCGATTCCTCGTTGTCGAGGATACCGCGGTTTACATGGTTGATGTAATATTTCAGGAGATCGGGTGGTGACCAGTCTGACGATTCCCCGAAACGCTTTGTCGTGATCCAGTAATCGATGACAAGGCAGATTGCTGTCTCGCAGAGCGAACGCGTATATTCGTCCTTTGCCCTGTTGATCTCCTTGCGCCAGTACTCAAGCCATGTTCTCAGCTCATCGGTAAGCCATTCACCGCCGAGACCCTTGTAATGATAGAGTTTAGGCAGCTTTGCCTTTTCGTTTGTCAGGGTTTCAGTAAGGGCTTCGGGAATTGTGAAAATATTGTTCTCCCAGAGTGCTTTTCCCTTCACGTAGGTGTAAAGCGACAGGTCGTTCCCGATAACCCTGATGTTCTGGAGCTTGAAGTATCCGGCTGCACCGCTTGTGCTTGCGATGGGATCGTAGATCGTGTCTATGTGATACCGCTCTATCTCGCGGTACGCCATCGATGATGACAATTCCGGGGTGAAGGAAATTCTGTCCAGTTCTTGCGATTTCAGGGGTGTCATTTCCTGTCTCGACCTCCCTGTCCGCGTGTCAGTATCTCCTCGACTCCCGCGAGACCCGGATCGAGACGTCCTGAGCCGAAGTCCTTCTGCATTTCCTTCAGGATCCTCTCGAGCGGAAGCGCCTTCCTGTATGCCCGGTTGCTGGCCATCGCATCGAACGTGTCGGCAACCGCAATTATCCTTGAGAAGATCGGAATGTCATCTCCCGACAGGTGATCGGGATAACCGGAGCCGTCGAAGCGCTCGTGCTGGTGACGTACGACCCCGCCGAGTTCGTCGAGGCTGCTGATGCTCGTTACGATACGTTCCGACACAAGCGGGTAAGCCTGCATTATCTCGCGTTCGTCCTCGGTAAGCTTCCCGGCCTTGTCGACTATCGCAGATGACACCGCGACCTTCCCGGCCTGGTGCAGCAATCCGGCAATTTCCAGCTTGAAAAGTGCTTCCTGGCCGAAATCGAGCTCTTTTCCGATCTCACGTGCGAGATTCGCGACCCTGCGCGAATGGCCACGCGTGTATTTATGACGGGCGTCGATAATTCTGGAGAAAAGGTCGAAAATTCCGAGGATTCGTCCCCCGGTTAGTCGCGTGAACTGCTGGTGAGCCTCGGTTTCCTTCTTAAGGATGGACCTGGTCTCGTCACCCAGGTCTCCTATTTTTTCAACACCCTGTTCCTCGACCATCAGCATGAGTATGCCGACATGTCCCGGATTGAACTGGATGCCTGCGAACCTGCGCATCTCCCTGATGGCATCGTCGGGCGACAGGGCAGGGCGCCACGGACGATCTGAGAGAAGCGCGTCCATTGTGTCCGCCGCGGTGAGAAGCTGGGCACCCTCGGGGATACCCTCCCACCTGAGCCCGTCGGGATAACCTGTCCCGTCCCATCTCTCGTGATGCCACCTGATCAGGTGCGCCGACGCGTCGAGGGTCGGGATTTCCCGGACGATCTCATAACCGACATGCGGGTGACCATAAATTTCGGCCTTTTCGTCGAGGGTCAGTGCGCCCTTCTTCCTGAGGATCCTGTCCGGTGTACCGATCTGGCCGATGTCGTGAAGCAGCCCGGTGTAGTAGATGTCGCGAAGGTAGTTGTGCGGGAGTCCGATCTTCATGCCGAGATTGATCGAGATTCCTGCGACCCTCTGGGCGTGCTGGTGCGTCGCCTGCTCGACAAGGTCCATTGTCAGGCTGAGAGCTTTTACGATGTCCTCGAAAAGCTGGTACTGGTCCCCGATCAGGCTCGGGTTCCATTCTCCGTCGCGTTGTCCGTTACCATCGGCCATTGGTTAAGTGCAATCCTATAATTATACAGGAGATTTCAGGCTGTGCAGCCATTAAAATCCCATGTAGAGCAGGATCACCTATTAATAGACTCCCGATTTTCATATTAAGATTCTACAAAAAATAAAATTTGTCCTTTCGATATTCCTAATATCGTATATAATTAAACAAGTAACCGCAGTCAGCCTTCACAACTCGATATTAAGTCCGCCTGGAGGAATTCAATGAAGCCAAACGCATTGTGCATGCCGGCAATATTGCTGGTCATTCTTTTTTTAGTGCCGGGACCGCCTGCCCGGTCACAGAGCTGCGGTCCACCACCCGATGAAATAGAGGTCACTCTACTCGACGGCTCCGTAATGGTCGGAGAAGCCTACATGGGTCATTCGACGACCTCTGAAATTTACACAATCACGATCACTGGCGACGGTTTCAGTATTACTATCGATTACTCCCTTGATCCATCAGAAACCCTTAGTTTTGAAATCAAGAACAGCGAGGACCCGTACGCGTGGAGTCCGGACATCCTGAATCTTGGATGCGATATTTACCCGGACATCGAAGGTACTTATCTTAATGCGGATCTCCTGCAGCCTGATTACCGCGTCCTGTGGGACACGCTTCAGGATACGTGCGATGAGCTAATCACAAACGCTGAGTTCTGGGCAGTGCTGAATGACCTCGAGGATGAAACAGTGGAAATTATCAGGTCAGGCATGGAGGAGGTTCGGGACGGTCAAGTCACCATGTCTATATGGAACCATGTTATGTCCACCCAGTTCAATACCTGTGGCTGGGGTTACGAAGAGAACGGAACCAGTCGCGGTTACAGCCTTCAGGGACCAACGGCAATCAGCATCAATACATCGTCGGAATGGGGCTCAGAAAATCCCGAACTGCACCTGAGCATGTCCACTAACGAACCCAATGACAGGTGGAACCTCAAGATCGATCCGGTTACGGAAACATGCGAGGTCTGGATCGATAACGCGGAAGCCGTTGTGCATTTCGACCGGGAGGACTGGGAGCCGCAGGTCGAACGGTTTCTTCTCGGGCTGGAGTTCTATCTCGATATCCTTCCATTGTTCGAGGAATATAACGTCCTGGAGACCAGCGACGATATGAGAATCCTGATCGAAAAAAGTATTGAGGGTATTAATTCCTACCCGATCGAGCTTGTGTACCCGGATGAATGGAGCGAGGCGATCATGTGATCCCGGAGGTCAAACCAATGAAAAAGAGAGAAATGTTAATCATAATTTTCACTTTTGCAGTCTTAAGTTGTCTTTTATCAGGCGCACCTGCTTTTGCTCAATACTGGGACGATGAGGTTGAAACCACTGCAATTACTACGTCGGACGGAACCATACTGGAATTGTCGATTGAAGAAGGGGGTTGGATGACTCGTAGCAGCAATTCCATTGGGCTGGCAGGAGATGGATTTTATTTCTCGATCCGATACACACCCGACTGGATTGAGGGTTTATCGATCGAGATCAACAACAGTGACACCTCGTGGGCGTATGGTGAAGGCATCATCGGACTCGATTACATGTACTGGTATGACGTTCCTGAAAATAACCGTGTGGACATGGGCTCAATTCCGCCGGAGTACGCGGAACTCTGGGAGACCTGCATGGAAACCTGCAGTCAGCTTCTCGAAAGTGATGATTACTGGGCAATTATCGAGGAAGAGGACAAAGCGAATGTCAGTACCATCCAGGAATACATGAGATTGATGGCCGATGGTTACTGCGCTCCATCGTCGTTCGATCAGTTCTTGTCCGTCAGTTACACAGTGAATGATTTCTACTCGGAAGGAGAGTATGCACGGGGTTATTCATGCGATGGACCTGTTGATCTGTACGTCCTCACAACCAGCCCGTACGGCACTTCGGAGCCTCAGTTGATCGTTCCACTTCATGGTGCCGATCTCCAGACCCGATGGGTGGTCTACATCGATCCCGATGCAGGACTGTGCACGTTGAAACAGCCGTATGGCAGGGATACGGTCGAGCCAACGGCTGAGGAAATTGATGAAATTGTGAATGAAATTAGATCCGGTCTTGAATTTTACTACCAGTTAGTGCCTCACCTGTTGGAATACAACGCTCTTGATGAAAATGACGACCTTGATTTCCTCCTAATGAAAGCCCTTGAAGGACTGGATACGTGGCAGGTGGAATTTGAGTTAAGCACTGAAGAGTAGCAGCGGTTTTATTGAAGGTTATAAAAAACCCGCCGATCCGGCGGGTCTGTTTTTTTCGCAATATCAACTCACTCATTCCTTCAGCCAGGTCTTGATCACCTTCGATGCTGCAGCGGGGTCCTCCTTGATCAACCGTTCGATTTCCTCGCGTATCTTCAGCTTCTCAAGGGTATCAGGATCGATTTCAGGCAGTTCCACATCTATATCATCTATGGGTTCTCCTCCGAAACCTTCCGTCTCGGCGGAGAATACTGTGCCCTTGATCGGCTTGAAGAACCTCGAGATCACCAGCCAGAAAACTCCCAGCACGAGGAATGCGAGTAGGAAGCGAATGCCCAGGGTGATCCAGTAACTGCGTTCTACACTACTGGCCTGGGTTGAAAGATCAGTCTGCAGGGTGGTATCGAACGGTCGGAAGGCAACGCTTAATGTATCCGTGCCCTGGAGGTCAAGACCTGTTGCGGCAGCTACAAGATCTTCAATTTCTGTAATTTCCACGGCTCCAATGTCGTCAGACTGACGTTCTCCGGAGTCTATTACTACACCAACCGAGCACGATTCCAGTGTGCCGGGAGCCATCGTCCGCATCTCGTGCATCGTGGAAACCTCGTAGTTCTTAACCTCGGTCGCGCTGTCCTCTTCGTACGGCACGCCTGATGTGCCGACGTAAGTCGGGACGTTGCTGTCTACTCCGGGGACTCCGATCGGTGCTGAATAACCTGCACCGCTCCTTGAATCATCGGTGGTTTCCTCGCTTACAAGCACTCCGTGATCTGTTCCGGTCACCGGCTCATATTCAAGAGTCTCGGTCTGCACCTCATCGAAATTCATCTCGCAGGAAAAACTCACGGCAACCTTCCCGAAACCATAAACAGGCTCCAGGATAGAACGAATATCCGCTGCACGCTGAAGTTCGTAGTTTCTTCGGGCTTCCACCTGCGTTGGAAGCAGGCCGGTCGCCGTGTCCTCGGTCGGCCCGGTCAGGAGGTTCATGTTGGCGTCGATGATCGTTACATTGTTGGCGTCTGTGCTGATCGCACCGGCTACGAAAGTCCTTACGGCTGCGATTTTGTCGGCAGCCAGTCTTGTTCCGGGAGGGGAAAGTGCGAGAACGACGCTTGCGGCGGATTCCGTCTGTTCCGAGATAAACGGCGACGGCTGGGGTACGGTGAGATGGACTCTCGCGGCTGAGACCTCATCCAGGCTCATCAGGGTGCGTGCGAGTTCTCCCTCGAGCGCCTGGCCTGTGCGGGTCCGCTGCATGCGGTCGCTCATCCCGAGCGGCGACGAGTCAAGAATCTCATATCCTGTCGTTCCGGTTGGGAGTGCTCCGCTTCCGGCAAGTGCGATACGCAGTTCGTCAACCTGGTCGGCAGGTACCAGGATAGATCTGCCTCTGTCGGATGTTTTGTATTCCACGTTAAGGCTCTGAAGCTCTGTGACCACCTGTGCGGCATCGGTTGGGTCGAGGTTGCCCAGCAGCAGCGCCATGTTCGGCTGCCTTGCCACGGTGATCCACACCCCGAGTGCGATCACGAGGATCAGTGCCGAAGCTGTGACTATCAGTTTTTCACTGGCGTTCAATCTCGACCAGAGGGAGGAGAGTTGAGCGGGGAAGGATCTGTCCTGGGTATCCATTGGTGCCCCCGATGACCTTCCGGATTCATCCTGCTGCCTTAATGCCTATTCGTTAGACGGGCATGCGGCTGATTTCCTGGTAGGCCTCGATTAATCTGTTGCGCATCTCGATTATCAGCTCCATGGCGATCTGGGCCTTCGTCGCTGCCAGCATCACCTGGTGAAGCTCAACCGGTTTTCCGAGAGCAAGATCTTCCGACAATCGATTCGTTTCAGCCTGCAGTTCCTGCACGTTGTTAAGACTGTCCGCGAGAAGGTCGGAGAAAGTCTTCGGCCCGATTTCTTCAGAACCGGCTGCCCCGTCAATACTCAGGGCAGGGAACTTACCGGGCAGAACGGATCGAATGTTGTCGGTCTCAGTCATTGTTCTCGGATACGGCAATTGCCCCACTGTACGGTGGGGATGGCCGTAATTCACGCATTTTTAATATCCTGTTAAGGGGCAAGATTTTTTAATCCAATTTGATGAAATTTAAAGTTTATCTTTACCGTCCCATGGTCAGAGTTCGCATCAGAAGGCTTTTTGCGGTCTCGAAAACCGACATATTGGCTTCGTATGCCCGGTTCGACTCGATCAGGTCGACCATCTCGGTTATCGTGTCCACGTTGGGGTAGGCGACGTTGCCGAACTCGTCTGCGTCCGGATGCCCGGGGTCGTAGACGATCTCGAACGGTCTCTGGTCCTCTCCTATACCCACTACCCTGACTCCCTGGTACGGCATCAGGTCCTTTCCCCAGTCCTGCCCGGGAGCGTATCCGGTTCGGGGCGGGGTGATTGTGCGCGTTGCGAATATTGCCAGGCGCCTTCTGAACGGTCCACCCTGTTCGGTACGGGTCGTGCTTGCGTTGGCGATGTTGCTCGCAACGAGGTCCATGCGTAGGCGCTGGGCGGTCATGCCGGAGGACGCTATGTCAAGCGATGAATATAGCGACATTTATTTACCTCCTGCCTCCGCTGATGACCGTCCTGAGACCCGACAGCCTTCGGTTGATTAACTCTGTGAGGACCGCGTATTGCAGCGAGTTCTTCGCCTGCTGTGCCATCTCGTGGTCCATGTCGATGTTGTTGCCGTCGAGACGGTACGTGGTTTTATTGTCGGTGTAGATCAGACCGTGAGGTGTCCGTATTCCCCGTATTCCGCTCATTGAAGTGCGGTCCAGGTGCTGGGGATTCGTACGCCTGACATCCAGCCCGACTCCGTTCTCGCTGTCGCTTAACTTGCTCGCAAGGACGTCCTCGAAGCGCAGCCTCATTGCCTTGTAGTTGGGTGTGTCGGCATTGGCAATGTTGTGCGCGATCAACTGCGCACTCACGCTGGTTGCATCGAGAGCGAACTCAAGAGCGATCTGTGTCCGGCTGTTGAAGAGATTGTTAATCATACGAACAGAGCCCCCTTGGACGGGGTCCTATACGATATTTTTCGGTCGATGTGGAAAATTCTGTACTGGTCAATAAAGCTAATCCATAAAAATAACACCCAGGCGAATTATCCACATACCGAACTTAAATTGTGAATACCGAATTTATTAGTATAAAGTTGCCCTGCTCGCCTGTGATTGTCCGGGTGATTGGAAATTGGTCAGGATTACGTAAAAATGTGTGTCGGAGATGCCTGATTTTCCACAATTCCACATCCTGTCGTGGAAAGCAATTATAGGTTCAAACTATGAAACCATGAGTCAGAGTGTATAAGTTAAGGAGGAATACCTGCACTAATGTTTCCACATCTTTGCACATTTTCCCACCGCAAGTAAGTACGGATTTACTGTCTCTGCATCCGCTCGGACTGGGGACGCAGCCACTTCCGGATCCACGTCCTGTCTGTGCCCAGAAGTTTATCCAGCCTCCTGCGACGTTCCAGAACCTTCGTGAACGATGCCAGAAATATCCATGGACCGGCCAGCCAAGCAACCGGATCGGTGAACAACGCGCGTATGGACGCATATACGTCCTGTACAATGATCGGCCCAAGGTCCGGAAGCAGGCTCTCAATGGTTTCATGCTTCCACATGATTCTTCTGCGGTTCCCGTACGCTCTCAGCCGTACTGACAGCTCCTTCCTGCCCCCTGATCCAGCCAGTGCGTGAGTGCCTTCCGCGTCGGGAACCCATCCAAGCTCCCAGCCCGCCCGCCTGAGACGGTAATCGAGATCTATGTCCTCGAAGTACGCAAAGAAATCGGGATCGTACGGCCCCTCCTCCTCGCGTGCTGATTCAAGCGCTTCACGGTGATACAACGAGCATGCTGCCGACAGTCCGAACACTTCGCCTGCGTCCCATGTGATGTTGGATCTTCCTTTCACCTTCATTCCGGCTCCACGGTTACGAACAATGCGATCCCTGAAAATTACATGGCCTGTTGTGTCGATTACGCGTTTACCTGTCCGGCTGTCGGACCTGTACAGTGTGCCGCATACCCCGGCCCACGATTTATTGTCATCGAGCGCTTTCACAAGCCTGGAAAGGTGGTCAGGATTAATTACCACGTCCTGGTTCATGAAGCATATCCATGGCGAAGCTGCGTCCCGGTATAGGCGATTCATCCCCGCGGCAAAACCGGTATTCTCCGGGACCTCCAGAAGCTTCCATTCAGGTGGATTCTCGATGTGAGACAGGTGATAACCTGCCCATTCGCCGGTGTCCTCTGGACAGCCGTTGTCGAGAAGTAGAATCTCGACGGTGACCCCCTCCTGCGCGACCAGCGAATCGATACAGGCTTTTACTGTATCTCGACCCCTGTAGAGCGGGATCAGGATGCTTATCTCGGGCAGTTCGGACATGTAACGTCTGGGTATGATTCTAGCAGACAACCGATTATTTCCCACATTAATTTAAGAAAAAAGCGCCCTGTTACAGGGCGCACAATAAGCATTTTATCTATCGAACTTGGCTTAGAATATGTTCCAGATGTAGACCTCTGAATCCGCCTGTGGTACCGGTGCGCATTCGTCGACTACCCAGATGTAAATCGTGTAATTGCCAGCCTCGAACGGTGAAACGACACCGCTGATGATTCCGGTGTCGGGATCGATATTTACAGCCGGTGGGAAACCGGTTCCGAACCATTGAAGTTGACCGTCACCGCCTGTCACCGTCATTGCATGGCTGTAGGGTGTAGCGTCGGCTATCGGTGTGGGTACTGTGACATCCTGAATCTCAGGAGGTCCGGCACCGCAGCCTGTCGCTTCCTGTATGTCCAGCTCAAAATCGATAAGTGTGTCGCACTGCGGAGCGGGATCGTTGCATTCATCGCACACCTGGACATCCAGCTGGTAGACATCGAAATCACTGATATCGGTAACTCCCACGAGCACTCCGTCTGCTCCGAATGACAGGGTGCCCGGCAGTGGTGGCGTGCTGTCCAGCAGGGTCCATGTTAGTGCACCCTGTCCGTTAAGCGCCTTGAACTCCAGGTGAATCGCTGATCCTGCCGGTACCTGGTGAGGTGAAAGCATGTCGATTGACGGGGCCGGCAGGCACCCGACGAGCACAACCGATAGCTGCAGAGTGACCTGGTCAAGCTGTGCGCCGAGGAAGCACTCATCCCTGACGTTAATGATCAGCTCCCAGTCACCTATGTCGTCAACTCCCGGGTCTGCTGATGCCAGTTCACCGCTCGTTGATAGCTCGAACGATGGCGGCAGGGAGAATGGGTCCTCAACGGACCACAGCAGCGTTCCTTCTCCACCGGTTGCCTCGAACTGGAACGTGTACGGGATTCCGACAGTTGCCTCATCGATTGCAGCAGTTGTAATTTCAGGAGGACCTGCACAGCCGACTCCGATCTCGAGTTCGAGTTGCGTATCGTCACACTGCGGTGACGGGCAGGAGTCACAGACCTCGAAATGCAGATCGTAGAATCCATCTGTATCTGCTGCAGGGATGCCTGAAATAATACCGTCGCTGAAAATAAGGTCCGCGGGAAGGTCGTCACCAGTGTCGACAAGCTCCCATGTCAGGGTACCGACACCGCCGGAGGCTACAAGCACCGCGTTGTACTCAGTTCCAATTCCACCCATCGGGAGACTGGTAGTCTCGATGGTCGGACCTGCTTCGCAGCTTTCGAATACTTCCATTGTGAATAGATTGCTCGATGACTGGGGTCCGGTGTCGCATGAGTCTGTGACCTGGATCTCGATATCGCTGAAAGGACTCAATGCAGCTTGTCCTGATACCGGAGTTCCGGAAAGGACACCGTTGGAGCTGAAGATCAGTCCCTCGGGGAACACCTGGGTACCGAGCCTGGCCCATGTCAGCGATCCTTGACCGGGCGTCGCCTGGAACTGGAAATTGTACGGTACACCTTCAACCGCATCCGGAATTTCCGTTGTTGCAATTACCGGACCGGCCGCGCATTCATCACTGATTGTCAGTGTGAATATGCCGGTGTCTGACTGAACCTCTGGGCAGGAGTCATTGACCGTTACATCGAGGTCGTAATCACCAGCCGTACCCTCAAGCGGTGTTCCGGACAATAATCCCGTGGAACTCCAGATGAGGCCGGTGTCCAGGATGACATCCGGATTGTTTAGTAACCATGTTTTCCCTCCCTCACCACCGGTGGCGAGGAAGTTATAGGTGTATTCAACTCCGATCGATGCTGTATCGATTGGTGACGTTGACTGGATTTCCGGGGGGCCTGCACACGGTTGGTCGGGTGGCGCAACAACAATCGCAAGCTCCCTTGTGTCGCACTGTGGTGCTGGATCATCGCACTCGTCGCAGACCTGCACCGTGAAGATGTAGGTTTCTCCCGTTCCCTCGCCTCCGGTTCCCGGTCCCGGGGTACCCGAGATGAATCCGTCCTCGCTTAACTCGAGTCCGGTAGGCAGGGCGCCGTCGAATATGACCCATGTCAGGGTTTCTCCGTGACCCCCTGCGGCGAGAAGCGGTTCGAGTGCAGTGTAAACGATTCCCTCTTTCGCGGGAGCGACGCTGGTCGAGACAATGCTGGGTCCCGGGTCACAATCCGAACCGGGCTCGATTATCTGGAAGTTGATTACCTGCGTGTCGCATTGTGCACCTTCGGGACACGAGTCGCAGACCTGGATCGTGAATGTGAAAATGCCTGCTGAGCCTTCGGACGGTGTGCCTGTTATTTCACCGTCAGGCCTGAGTTCTAGATCCTCAGGGAACGTGCCGTCGACAATTGACCAGACCAGGTCGTCCTCACCGAGGTCTGCGGTACATGTAAAGAAGTACGCTTCGCCCTCGGTTGCCAGCGGCATGCTTGTGAACAGGATGTCCGGAGGTGGTGCGCAAAGCGTAGGTATCTCTACGCAATCTATAAACAGGCTGAACGCACCCGCGGATTCCCGTCTGAGAACTGGATTTGAATCGAGAACCCTCGCGGTAAATTCTATTGTATTCGGACCGTAATCCTCGGGAATGTCCCCGACGATATTACCGTCGTACGTCAGCTCAAGGAACCACGGTAGCTGGGTCCCCGGCGGAAGCAGCTTCCACTCGTATGGTGGAGTACCGCCTTCGACATTGAGCGGCTGCTCGTATGGTGCGCCGCAGAACGACGATGGCATCGCTCCACCCTCTACGTATGGTGCATCGGAGCCGAGGAATCCATCCGAGAGGTCGATCATCATCGGACCAAACACCGCCAGGATGGTTGTCCCGTCAGGCAGCGTGATTATCGCCTTGACGTACACGTTGGAGTGTTTAACGCCTTGCTGGAGGTTGGCGATCGCATGCCACCAGTAGACGAACATGGCTCCACCTGCGGGAACCTTCAGGTTCTGGTAGGCTGTCGGATCCCCGCGGCCCGGCTCAGGCGTAGTGGGCTGGAACTGCCCGCCTGCCGATGTACTGTACACGAGTGTCAGTTTGACATCGATCGCCTGTTCGGAGTCGATGAAAAGGTTAATTGGAATGACACCTGAGTACTGAAGGGCCTTGAGACCCTGGAATGCCACGGTTGGGGGGATGATAAGGTTGGTGCCCCCTTTTCCTGCCTGGCATCCAAACAGGCCTGTCATCATTGTCAGGAGGATTACGAGTAAGGAGAGTCGGTGGAATATTGATTGACGAGACATAGGTCCGTATGACCTCCGTATTTGCTTGGGCAACGACAATCTACGTCACCCTCTACAGGCATAACACTTAATTGTACCCGCTTCGGAGCGGATAAATCAAATAATGTTGCGTCGTATTAAGTATCATCTATTAATTAGAATTAATGTACTTCACCGTCCGCGTTGCGGTTTAACCGGTTAATTTATCTCCCAGATGTACATTGCGCTGTCTGCCTGGACTACGGGACTGCAGCCATCGTACACCCCGATATATATCTCATACGTTCCCTGCTGACCGTCGTATAGTTCGCCGGTAATATTTCCGGTGACAGAATGTATGTAGATATCAGGTGGAAATCCC
Source organism: Planctomycetota bacterium (assembly GCA_030614715.1). Taxonomy (GTDB): domain Bacteria; phylum JAJVIF01; class JAJVIF01; order JAPKYR01; family JAPKYR01; genus JAUWTM01. The sequence goes on along the minus strand of JAUWTM010000081.1, from coordinate 5,847 downwards.
CTGCCATTCCATTGCAGGTCGCCCTGACCTCCGGTACCACTCATCGTGAAGCTGTACTCGGAACCGTCAGCGGTTGGTGTCGGGATGACCGTGTCCTGGATCTCGGGTGGTGGATCGCACCCGGTAGATTCCTCTAGCACTATCATGAATGGTAACTGGTGACATTGCGGTTCCGGTGTATCGCACTCGTCGCAGACCTCTACAGTGAAGTTGTATTCTCCGAATTCAGACATCTCTGTCGTTCCCGCCAGCAACCCGGAATCTGACAATGTAAGCGTATCAGGCCACGGCTCCACATACTCTGCTACAGACCAGTACAGGTGACCGTGTCCTCCTGATGCTGTTAACTGGTGGTATACGAAGTAACCCGCAGGGACCCCGATTGGCGACTGATTAATTTCAGGAGGCGGTGCGCATCCCGTGGGCAGAGTCACGATGAAGTCGATATCGATTTTATCGTTCTGGTTGCTGTACGTGCACTGATCGTAAACTTCGATCCTGTTGTCGAAATATGTCCCGGCTGTTCCCTCTGCAGGAGTGCCGTGAAGCCTGCCAGTATTTTCGAAATTAATCCCATCCGGCCATATGTTGCTGCTGTAATCGTGCCATGAGAGACTTCCCTCACCTCCGGATGCCATGAACTGGAAGTCATACAGATCATTTTCTACTGCAACAGGAACGGTTGTCGTTACGATTTCAGGTGGAGGTGCGCACTCCACGTAAACTCTCAACGTAAACAGTTCGTTATCGGTCTGTGGAACGTGCATGCATGAGTCCTGCACCGTGATATCAAGCTCGTACTCGCCTTCTGTGCCTGCGACCGGGACGCCAGAGAGCAGTCCCGTTTCACTGAAATTCAATCCTGCGGGAAGATCCCCGGGATTGTTCAATACCCATATGAGCTGACCGTCTCCTCCCAGGGCAGTAAACTGGTGCGAGTATTCATAACCAATCACAGCATGCCCGAGATAATTTAAAACAATTCCGGGCGGGTCAAGGCACGGTTCACCGTCCGGCAGCACTAAAAGATCCATGAATTGATAGTCGCATCTTACTCCTACTGGACATGAATCGCATACCTGGACTTCGAATGTGTACACAATGCCGGATGCACCGCCCGTTCCATCGGTGGGTGTTCCGCTGATGATCCCTTCCTCCGATAACTCAAGGCCGTCTGGGAGTGCTCCATCATTAATTGTCCACGTGAACTCACCGTAGCCGTGTGAAACGGTGACTACTACATTGTACGGTTGGCCTTCCACGATATCGGGAAGATCCTGTGTCACGATGTACGGGCCCGAACCGCAGTCGTCCTGGGATGTGTCTTCAAGGACATTCAGCACGAAATCTGCGACCGTGCATCTTGATCCGGACGGACAGGAGTCGCAGGCGCGGACGGAAAATTCATACACACCGGCATAACCTGCGTTCGTTGTCCCGTGTATGATTCCATTTGTCGACAGGTTGTAGTTAAGTGGTAATTCCCCTGATTCCAGGCTCCAGTAAAGCTGACCGTACCCGCCTGCTGCACTGAGCTCGAACATATACGCTTCAAGCTCGACAGCGTCCGGCAGGTAAACGGTCATGATGTCAGGTAGTGGCCCGCACGGCTGATCGCCATTCTCACATTTCACATTGAATGTAAAAATTCCCGCACTTTGACGACTCTCGATCTCGTTTGAATCTGTCGCCATCGCGACAAAACTGATTTCAGCAGGCCCGTAGTTCCCGGGAACCTCACCCGTAATTACACCGTCCGATCCGAATTGAAAAAATGCTGGAAGCGTGGACCCGGGAGGGTGTAGCTCCCAGGTTACCGGTTCTTCGCCACCGATTAGAGTCAATTCAGCAGAGTACGGCATCCCGCATTCCGCATCCGGCAGATTCCCACCCGGTACGTACGGCGGCAGCGAACCAAGTGCACCTGCTGTGTGGTCGACCGTGAACGGTCCCTCCTCGCTCCTGCTGACAACACCTTCGGGATCGATTACTGACGCTCGAAGGAAGACATTTTCGTGACGTGCTCCGGGAGGGAGGTCCGCTATCGCATGCCAGTGGAAGTCGATATTGACACCGGTCTGTGGAACGCTGATTTCTGGAAGGCTTGTCGGATCGACGTGTCCGGGAACAACTGTCGCAGGTCCGTAGCCGCCTGCGTCTGCGTCCCTGTACTCAACAATGAGCGTAACATTGACACTCCTGACCGTCTGCACGTTGATAGTAACCGGAATTATCGATTTGTACTCGGTGGTGTTAATTCCCTGAATAGTTATGGTCGGGGATTGGAGTAATGTGTTTCCTCCACCGCTGCAACCTGACGGTAACAGAAAAATCAACATTAAAATTGCCGGGATTACAGCTCGCTTGGGTGCGAAGTAAGCGTGCATCTGCGTCCAGCCTCCCACGTTACTGCGTTCGTGTTGGTTCGCACAATAAAAGTCTGATAAATTGATTATACCCCCGATGCCCAATGTTATCAATTACTAGTTGAGCGGGTTTTCACGTCGGCGTACGAGAAAATCAACCTTATAATAATGTTATGTGAGTATGCAGAATTTATCGGTCATCGAGTAAATTATGCGATAATTTCAAACGACTTGATCCATATGTTTATTTTTATCTGAATTACCCCGCAAACCCGCATCAATACTGAACTTTTAGACTTAAATAATACTCGCAATACAGGCCCGAAAATGCTATAATTATTCCTTTGCGATTAAACCATACGCCGGGTCCTGGAATCCGGCGAACTATATTAAGGTTGATAGAGCGTGCCCGAGAAAGAGACGCCTGAAGTTAATGAAAATGGGACAGGAGCTCCACCCGATTCCGATATACCGGTTAACGGACATATAGTGGAAGTCCCCATCTCCAAGCAGATGAAGGACGCGTACATTACGTATGCACTGACCGTTATTAAATCGAGAGCCCTGCCCGATGTCCGCGACGGGATGAAGCCCGTACACCGCAGGATAATCTACTCCATGAACGAGGAGGGTTACCGTGCCGACAAGCGCCGCGTAAAGTCCGCAGCGGTTGTTGGTGACGTCCATAAGAAGTATCACCCTCATGGAGACAGTGCCATCTACGATACGATGGTCCGTTTAGCGCAGGACTTCAGCGTGCGGTACCCGCTTGTGGATGGTCAGGGGAATTTCGGTTCCATCGATGGTGACGCACCGGCGGCACACAGGTACACAGAGGTCCGCATGGCGAAAATCGCCCAGGAACTCTGTGTCGACATCGACAAGAACACTGTCGATTACGTTCCCAGTTACGATGAAAGCCGTGAGGAGCCCGAAGTGCTCCCCGCCAAGGTTCCTGCACTTCTGATCAACGGCGCATCGGGTATCGCTGTCGGAATGGCGACAAACATCCCTCCCCACAACCTTGGAGAGATTATCAGCGGGTTGGAAATGTTGATTGACAACCCTAAGGTGACGATCGAGGAATTGATGGAGGCTGTCCCGGGCCCTGATTTCCCGACAGGTGCAAGCATCTACGGCATCAAGGGCATCAAGGATGCCTACAACACAGGCCGCGGTGCTATCGATGTTTACGCGAAGGCAATAATTGAGCCTGTCAAGGGCGGGAAATACCAGATTGTCGTTACCGAGCTCCCATACCAGGTCAAGAAAGCCGAACTGATCGAAAAAATTGCCAGGCTCGTTAAGGACGGAGCAATTGAGGGTATCCAGGATATTCGTGATGAATCCGACAGGACCGGTCTCCGGTTTGTAGTTGTTATCAAGAAGGAATTCAATCCTGACACGGTGCTCAAAAACCTGTTCAAGAGAACGGCACTGCATTCACGGTTCAATGTCATCCTCCTGGCACTGATCGGTAACGAACCCAAGGTTTTCACGCTCAAGGAAGCCCTGGAGGCGTACAGGGACCATCGTATTAAGGTTATTACACGACGGACTAAATTCGAGCTTAAGGAAGCGAAGGCAAGGCAGCACAAGGTCGAGGGACTTCTCAAGGCTCTCGATATCATCGATGAGATAATCGCGGCTATACGTGCAAGCTCCAACACGACCGAAGCTCGTACGCGTTTGATAGAGGACTTCGAGTTCACTCAGATCCAGGCCCAGGAAATCCTGGACATGCGCCTGCACAGGTTAACCAATCTCGAGCTCACTAAACTCCAGGCCGAGATGGAGGAGTTGAAAAAGACAATCAGCCGTCTTGAGGAGATACTCGATAGTTCGAAGGAGATCCTGAAGATCATCAAGGCCGATCTCCAGGATATCAGGAAAAAGTACGCTGATGAACGCCGGACAATTATCAATCCTAACGATCTTGAAATAGGTCAGGAGGAACTGATACCGAGAACGAAGGTCGTTATTTCACTCACCGAAACCGGATACATTAAGCGAATTCCGATACGAACATACAAAACCCAGCGGCGTGGTGGCCGGGGTGTTCGCGGTATGGCCACCAAAGAGACGGACCAGGTCGATCATCTCGTGGTGACCACCACGCATCACACCCTGCTGTTTTTCACAAACACCGGCAGGGTGTTCGGACTGAAGACGTACCGGGTGCCCAAGTACGACCGTACCGCACGGGGTCTGCCGGTTAACAACCTGATCAGCCTTGGACCGGATGAACGCGTTGTAACGGTGCTGCCGCTGGAATCCTTCGATGAGAAGGGTTACATCTTCCAGGCGACCAGGAAAGGTACCGTAAAAAAGACGAAACTTTCAGAATACGCATTTATTCCGTCAACCGGGAAGATCGCGCTCGGTCTCGATGAGGGTGACACGCTCGAGTGGGTCCGACTGACTACCGGCGATGATCAGGTGCTCCTTGCCACTGCGCAGGGCAAGTCGATCCGCTTCAAGGAAACCGATGCCCGGCCGATGGGCCGTACAGCACGCGGCGTCAGGGGTATCAGGCTCGGAAGAAACGACCATGTGATCGGCATGGTTCGGGTTCGCGAGGGCAAGGACCTGCTGCTTGTCAATGAGAACGGCTACGGCAAACGTACGGCTTTCGATGATTTCACGCTGCAGAAACGCGGTGGTTCAGGCCTGATTGCATCGAGAGTGACTAAAAAGACCGGCGAGGTCTGCTCTATCAGGACCGCTGGCGACGAGGACGAAATTCTTCTGATGAGCCAGCAGGGAATAATGATCAGGTCGAAGGTCAACACGATAAGCAGGATCGGCAGGGCGACCCAGGGTGTCAAGCTCATGAACCTTGATGACGGCGACCAGGTAGCTGCTTGCGCGCTTGTCATGAAAGAGGAAGAACTGGTGGACGACGAGGAAGAGGAAGATACAAATAATTCTGAAAAGGGTTAGAGTGCCTGTTCATGAAACGTTCATCGTTTTGACAGGCCTGACTTACAAAGTGAGAGACAATGCCTAGAAAAAATATAGATGCTCGGGAAGAGGACGACCGTAAACTTTTCGTTGAAGCTGAGAAGACTGCAGCCGGTGCGAAAAAAAAGGGTAAACGGTCGAAGCCAAACGGGCCGGAGTCCGAGAATAACAACCACTACGATGCAGGTGACATCAAGGTCCTGAAAGGACTCGAGGCGGTCAGGCGTCGGCCTGCAATGTACATCGGGTCAACAGGTGAGAAGGGTCTGCATCATCTTATCTGGGAAGTGGTGGACAACTCCATCGACGAAGCGATGGCTGGAGCCGCGACGAAGGTCAAGGTCACCCTGAACGAGAACGGAAGCGTGACTGTCGAGGACGACGGTCGTGGAATTCCGGTTGATATCCACCCGGTCGAAAAGCGTCCGGCGCTTGAGATCGTTATGACCATCCTCCACGCCGGCGGTAAGTTCGAAGGCGCGGGATACAAGGTGTCCGGAGGACTTCACGGCGTTGG
>JAUWTM010000208.1 GCA_030614715.1 Planctomycetota bacterium | reverse complement strand
GCAGCGCTGATTCCTGACGACGGCCCGACTGGCGGCTTCTACGAAAACGGCCAGCGACTCGCGTGGTAAAAAAACACCTATTCAAAATCTCACCTGTATGTAGCATGCCCGTCACGAGAATGATTACCTGATGTAGCATGCCCGTCACGGGCATGATTCCCTGATGTAGCATGCCCGTCACGGGCATGATTACCTGTCGCATTTGCGTCCCGCAAATGCCTGCTATAATACCCGCCATAACAGGAGATAACTCATGCTCTACAGAACCCTCGGCTCTTCTGACCTCAAGCTCTCAGCCGTTACACTCGGGTGCTGGGCTATCGGCGGCTTCATGTGGGGTGGCACCGACGAGAGTAAAGCCATCGAAGCGATTCATAAATCCATCGACCTCGGCGTCACATCTCTCGACACCGCTCCAGTCTACGGTTTCGGCCTGAGCGAGGAAATTGTCGGAAAAGCCATCAGGGGGAAACGCGACAACCTCCAGATCCTCACAAAATTCAGCCTCTCATGGACCGATCCCGGCGACAGGGAGGTCTGGAAGATGAAGGATGTCGACGGGAAACTCGTCGAGATCCATCACGACGCGCGCAAAGAGACAGTCATACGCGAGTGCGAGGACAGCCTCAAACGTCTCGGCGTCGATCACATCGACCTCTTCCAGCAGCACTGGCCTGATGACAGGACCCCAATCGATGAAACGATGGGTGCGTTGGACCAGCTCATTAAAGATGGAAAAATACGAGCTGCCGGAGTTTCCAATTTCAACGTCGATCAAATGGAGCAGGCTGGGAAGTCCATAAACCTTGCATCGAACCAGCCACCGTACAGCATGGTGAATCGCGGGATAGAACTGGATGTCATTCCGTACTGCATTGAAAATAACATCGGAATTGTTGTCTACAGTCCGCTCCAGCGAGGACTTCTCACGGGGAAGGTCACGCCTGAACGGGACTTTTCCGACACAGACCATCGTGGTGGATTGAAACTTTTCGAACATGCGAACCGTATCAGAATTATCGATTTCCTGGGCAGGCTCAAACCGATTGCAGAATCCCACGACGCCACAGTCCCGCAGGTCGTGATCAACTGGACCGTCCATCAGCCCGGGATTACCGCGGCACTCGTCGGTGCAAGGAACGCTGTACAGGCCGAAGAAAACGCCGGTGCCCTCGATTTCGAGCTGACATCGGATGAGGTTGAGTTTGTGAATAATGAGCTTGAGAAACTCGATCTGGATAGGTGATACACTCGACGGTCCTATAGCATTTCCCCAATAAGTGTTAAAATACCGCCCTATGAAAAAAGGGACACTCGTAGCTCTCTGGGTTGTGTACTTTCTCTGTCTGGCTCCTGCGCTTGTCACCCTGACACACAGGATCCAGCTGGACAGTGGATTCAACTCGGTCGCACTTGTGACCGATTACTTCAAGCTGCTCCAGCTTGCCCAGACCGAGAACGTCCCTGTCGATGACCTACTTGCCAGGGTCAGGGACGAAGCGGGAATCGAAAGAATCGCGCTTGTTGAGGATACACCCTTGTTCCTCGCTCAGAAGGGCATCTGTACAATCGTGGAAGGTGTCGGATGGCCGGACTGGACAAGTCCGGAGGAACGCGAGGAGATCGAGCGCAACGAGGGCAGGGAACCCAGTGAACCCGAAGCACCGTCCGCTGACTGGCCCATGCTCTACGGCTTGTCCCATGACAAAACCCATCTCATTTTCAACGATCAGGAAAATTTCCTGCGCATCGCTGCCGCAGCCCTGCTCCGTTACGGCAGCATGGTCGAGGTGACAGACAACATCGGGCCGGGAGGGATTGTCTCGCTTGCCGGTGACCCTAGGGTCACGCTGGAATGGGGGCTGGGATTCGATTTCAGGCTGGCCACACACCTTGACGAACTCGGTTTTACAATTTATCCAAGGCTTCGCGATTATCCCGGATTCAGTGAAGCGATGGTATCGAGCATCCTTCTCGAGACCGTTGGCCACTTCCCGGATGGGCTGATTATTTTCGACGGTGATAACGTACTCGGCGGTACGGGACCCGTCCAGACTACAGCGTCACGGATGATTGACCGCAACCTGAATTACGGCTGGGTTGAATTTGCTGAGCAGGTCGGCGGTGCGTCCCTGGCGTGGCTGTTACCGAATCACACCGCTCGCGTACACTCGGTCGAGGATGAGATCCAGGAAGTTTACAGTGTAGATTCGCTCATTACCCGTTACGTCCGTTCGGCACGAGAAAGGTCGGTACGTGTCATCTACCTTAAGCCCTTCCTCATGGCCATCGACAACTCCGATCGGATCGAAAAATCCCTCACGCTTTTCAGCGGTGTTAAAAGTGAACTCGAATCGACAGGATTCGTCATCGGTGAACCGTCGCGTCTGACCGGACCCGTTACCGCCAGCCTGTTCACGAAGATCGCTGCCGCGCTCGCGCTTGGAATCGGCCTCACGCTGCTCCTGCAACTGGTCAAACTCAGGATGAACATTATCTGGCTGGTCTTATTCCTGATCGGGTCATTTGCCGTGTTGTTTGTGATGGGCGTCAAGTACGTCGCGCTGGGTATCTCCATTGTGTCACCGACCCTTGCTGTCGCATGGATTGTGGGACGGTACGACGGCGCCTGGGCCGAGATACGTAAATTGAGAGTTACATCCCTCTGGCCTGCTGTCGGTCTCTGGCTCGGTGCGGTTGCGATAACCCTGACGGGCGCAGTTTTGATCGCATCCTCCATGATCGACGAACGGACACTTCTCGGAATCGATGCGTTCTCAGGAGTTAAACTCGCCCTGTACCTTCCGGTGCTTCTCTCCATGTTGATAGGCGTGCAGTTGATTGTGCCGGGTGATAAACAGACGCTGCTCGGGGGGCTGACCTGGCTGCTTGAGTTCCCGTTGAAGATATGGCATGTGATTCTCGGCCTCATCGGACTTATCGCGATATTCGTCCTGCTCGATCGCTCGGGCAACTTCCCGATCATTCCCGTGGGCGACTGGGAGAACCAGTTCCGCGGATGGTTCGAGACATTGCTCTATGCCCGTCCACGTACCAAGGAGATGCTGATCGGCCATCCCGCACTCCTGATCGGGCTCTATCTCGGTCTCAGCATGATTAATATCCGACGGGCACTGGCATTCGGGGGTGTAGTGATCGGCTCGATTGCCCTTACATCCATGACCAACACCTTCTGTCACATACACACACCGCTTGTGCTGACGTTGTACAGGACCTTTGCAGGTGCGATTATCGGCCTGATAGTCGGGCTTATTATCGGTGCTATCGTGCTGGGTTTAGTCCGTCACGGTCGACCGCATGTTACATAGGAGCATTGAGTTTTCCACATTTTTTTCACATAACTAAATAGATTATTAGTGAATTTTACACCTAATAATGGTCTATCAGGGCATAATTTGACAATTTTTTCCATTATTGGGTTGAATTGGGCTTTATATCCACATAAAAATCGGTTTATAATAAGATATGCACCTCGTTTTCAGCCGGGAGGAACCCTGGCTCGATGGAATCGAGGCAGGCGACGTGGACGAGTATAAACTTGCCGGCTTATTAGGAATGACAGTGACCGAAGGACCCCTCCTTCCGGGACCCATACTCAAGGGTCACTGGCGAGGGTTCACGGTAGAAATCACTGTCGCCCCAAAGGTTCGTGAAGAACCTAGCGATACCATCACCCTTTTTCCCCAGACACCCGAATTCTTCATTACATTCCACCTCGAGAAGACATCCGACGTGGAAATCGGCATTCGCCATCGAGCGCTGGAGGCTATGGGAGTACGCCGACCGCCGTTGATCGGGGAACGACGTATTATGGTTCCCCCTGAGTTCGGAAGGGAATATACGGTGATGGGACCCAGTCCTCGAGCTGTCAAGACTGTACTGGATGAGGAACTTCAGTCCCTTATCCGAAGGCTCGAGAAGTGGGGTCCGCCGGAGATCCATATCGAGTACTCGCTTCTGCGTTACCGTGGAGCCGGAGAATTTATCGAGCGTTACAGGGACATCCCCGGGTTGCTTGGCGGGATGGTTGAGATTGGACGTCACATCGACGGCAAATTCACCATCGGTCTGGGCAGCCAGTTTAAAAAATGACCGGGATGGGTTAGAAAGAGGGATCCAGGGGTGGAAACCTTAATTTCTTAAACACCCATTGGCAGCAGGTTAACCATCAACCGGAATGGAGCAGGATTTGTTCACTCTGGATGCTTCAAACGCCCCGCAAGTCTGAACTTGTATTCCGTATACCAACTCTTTAGGTGTCTACTCCTCACTGGGAGCGGGGACCTCCGGTCCGCGGGATCGGCGATGTCACATCGGCGATTCGATTTGAACAACAATTTAAACACCATGACCACTCTTTAGGTGTATACTCCTCACTGGGAGCGGGGACCTCCGGTCCGCGGGATCGGCGATTCGATCCGAATAACAACCTGAAACCATGACCCCGATCAAGGAATCAGCAAATTCTCTGCCTGTACTAATCTCCGGTTACTACGGTTTCGACAACCTTGGCGATGAGGCGATCCTTGAATCCATCATTCAGTGGTTCGCGACACGCGTCGACGTCCATCCGGTTGTCATGTCATACGATCCTCAAGCCACGTTTGACGCCTACGAAACAGATGCCATCCTCCGCACAAGCTTCATGAAAATTGTCTCACGAATCCCGTCCAGTCCCGTCCTGCTTCAGGGCGGCGGTGGACTGCTTCAGGACACGACCAGTTTCAAGAGCCTGGTGTACTACCTGGGTGTAATGCTTCTTGGATTCGTGACTGGTCGACGGGTGGTCGCGTTCGGGCAGGGAATAGGTCCCCTGGAAGCGGAAATTTCACCAACGCTCGTTGGTGAATTCCTCGGACAGTGCGACCTTGTCGCCGTGCGTGATTTCAAGAGTTACACTTTTGCCCAGAACCGCCTTCCCCTGAATTCCAGCATTGTTTACATGGCCGATGCAGCGCTTCTTCTCGATCCTGCACCATCAGATGCAGTTGAGGACGTCTTCTTCCAGGAGAACCTCGACCTGCCGGGACGTCCGCTCATCGCGTTCTGTGTCAAGGGTTCGATCAAGGACCGTGTACAGCTGACCGCGCTTGCGCGCACGATCGATATGACCATCGCTGACCTGGGTGGCGGGGTGGCGCTCATACCCTTCCATCATCCCGATGACCTCGAATACGCAAAGCGTGTGAAATCGCTCGTCACCGAACGGGACGAGGTCATGATTGTGGAGGGGAAGCACAGTCCGGCTGAGATGCTCGGTCTGATCGGTAAATGCGACCTTGTCGTAGGCATGCGGCTTCACTCGCTCATTTTCGCCGCAAATCAGGGTGTTCCGTTTGTCGCTGTCTCCTACGATCCGAAAATTGACGAATTCGCTGGTGAGTTCGGCTTCAAGCCTGCAGCCCATACCCCTCTGGTTGGTCCTGAGATCCTGTTCGATGCAATCGCCGATGCGTACGAACTCCGTGGGCGGATGAAAACGAAGATCACCGAGACCACGTCACGCCTTCGGACCCGTGCCCAATCCGGATTCAACGCCCTTGGTGAGTTGTTCGACCGCCTGGAGCTCCGTAAGCTTGGCATCCTCAGGGCATCAAAGCTCCGCTCGAGGAAATCCGTCAAAAAACCAATCCCGTAGCACAGCACGGCAGTGCGTTCAACCTCCCAATATCCCATAGCGGCGCAATG